>NZ_CP036276.1:740000-1040000 GCF_007747995.1 Symmachiella dynata
CCAGACGTTCGCACAGCTCGGCTTGGGACGCGGTCGTATCGTTGATGCCTCTGAGCAGTACGGCTTGATTCAGGACCGTCACACCGCCACGCACCAATTCGCGCAGCGCGGCTGCGCAGTCGCCTTGCAACTCGTGGGCATGATTGGCATGTACCACAACAATCGGTGTCAATCGCGTTGAGGTGATCATCTCCAACAATGTGCTAGTGACACGTTGCGGCAACACGATCGGCAGTCGGGTGTGAATCCGTAAGCGGCGCAAATGCTCGATACGATCCAACCGCTCGATAAACATCGCCAGCCGCGCATCGGTCAGCATCAGCGGATCGCCGCCGCTGAGGATAATTTCGTGCAAGGATGAATCGGCCGCGATATCGGCGAACGCTGGTTCCCAGTCCTCCATCGTTCGCGGTTCTTCGCCGTACGGAAATTCGCGGCGGAAGCAGTACCGGCAATGCACCGCACAGGCACCGGTCGTGATCAATAGCGCCCGCCCGGTATATTTTTGCAACAGCCCGGGCGAGCGATGTGCCTGGGCATCACCAACCGCGTCGGCAGAAAATCCATCGACGACCGTTTCCTCGGCCGCCAACGGCAGGACTTGCAACAACAGCGGATCGCGAGGATTCCCTGGTTCGATCCGCTCTAAGTAGTTTCGCGGGACCAACAGGGGGAATAACCGTGCGGCCCGGCGAGCCGGTTCGCGATAATCATCACCCAATCCCAGCAGGTCAACTAGTTCATCGGGATCACGCACGGCAGCGGCTAAGGCGAGATGCCAATTCGCTGTATCCTGTTGCAGTGAAAGTGTTTGGCGCGTGGTGGCGGGAGGTGTTGGCACGAGGATTCACCTTGCGGGAAAACGCCCAAGGTTTTGAAAATCAGAATGGGTCATGTCGCAGCACTGAAGTGTATGGCAGCATGATCACGGTAGGTCCTCACGGTAGCTAAGCGGAGAGGATTTTGCTATTCTCGCGGCGATTTGTACGACCAAAACAGGTCTTCGGACCGCTTGTTTTACTGATTTAAAAAACAGCGGCGGCACAGATTGCTGTGTTGCTTGGCTTTCATTCACCAGAGTTTTTCGAGTTCAATTCATGCCACAGATCAACGCCGGCGACTTTCGTAAAGGGGTTAAGGTCATCATCGAAGGTGAACCTTACAACATGCTGGAATGCAACTTCGTCAAGCCGGGCAAAGGGCAAGCCCTGTACAAAACGCGGTTGAAGCACCTCTTCAAGGGCACGATTCTGGATCGGACCTACAAGAGTGGTGATAGCCTGGAAGGCGCCGATGTTCGCCAAGGCGAAGGTCAGTTTACCTATCGCGATGGCGACAATCTGGTCTTCATGGACAACGAAACCTACGAGCAATACCCATTGGCCTTGGACGCTTGCGGAGACGCGGCGCAGTATCTGCAAGAAGGGATGACTTGTGGGCTGCTCTATTGGAATGAGCAATTGATCGACATCACGGCTCCTCCGCACGTCGTCTTGGAAGTCACCTATACCGAGCCAGCCGCGCGGGGAAATACTGCCAGCTCCTTGACCAAACCGGCCACGGTGGAGACAGGTGCCACGATCACAGTTCCGGCATTTGTCGAAACCGGCGAGAAGATCAAAATCGATACGCGAACCGGCGATTACATCGAACGCGCTCGCGAGTAATCGATCCGCCGTCTCAGGCGGCTTTGGCCGACGCGGCTTGTGGCGCCAATTTCGTGGTCGCGGCGACTGGTAAAGCCACACGCGGGAAGTGATAGACCACCATCAGCGCCAATCCCGCCGCAACGAACTCCGCGACTTCCTCGAAGCTCCGTCCGGCGAACGTGCTGTTCAACCAGGTGCGATCGGAGATCTGCGAAGCGGTCAATGTGGTGATCCATGCTAAGCCAAAAATGGCCCATGGCTCGGCTCGTTTTAAATCGCGCAGAGTCGGTCCCGCCATCCGCAATACAAATGTCGCAATGATGGCAATGACAGAAATCACAAACGCCCCGAAAAACAGCTTTTGCCACAGAGGGATCTCAGGCATCAGGTAAAATTTCAAAAGCGTATAGTGTTCGCTGAGAAACTCCAGCCGATGCAAGTCGTGCTCGCGACCGGCGTAAATTGCCAAACCACAGGCCAACAAGCCGAGGTTCACCCGATTTTGCGGACAACGAATCGCGAGCGTTGCAGCTGAAAGCGTTGCCACGACTAGAATCACCAATGTTCCCATCTGCACGAGTCCCTCGTCAGCGATATACGCTTCGCCGACCTCCGGTCCGGAATACGTGAGCGCTAGCAGCATCGCGGCGCCCATGACAAACCAGATGGTTATCAACTGCAGAATACGGTCGTATTGTTGTTTCTGTGGAGTTTTCAACTTCTAGAGTCTCGCAGAATTCTCGGTCAGCGGACGGAGTTGGAATTCACCAGCCTGGAGCAGAGGCTCGCGAATAAGGGGCGGGGATCATAATGAGGCGTCCCAACCCCGGCAAGGTGAATTTAACAGGTTCGCCCCATCTCAAAAGAGGCCGTTATCAGGTTGATTCTGCAGAAACGCACCCGCTCCGTATTCTTCCCAAAAAGTGTAGCGTCGCGGTTGAGTTGTTTCGCATTGTCGATTTGGGATAGGATGGCTGTCTTAAAACTCCAAGCCTACGAATTCCACCTGTGGCGCCGTTCGTCGCCACGGATTTACACCAATAAAACACCGATCGATCGAGTGTTGCAGCCTCGCTGAGCGACTAACGACGGCTGCCTGACGGGAAAGAGACAGACACCATGCCGACTGAATTAGAAGATGCCCAACAAAGCCCGGAACGGCAGATGCTCATCGAAGCAGCAGAGAAAGGCAGCGGAGCAAAACTTTGGACCTACCTGCGGCTCTCCGGTCCCGGTTGGTTGCAATCAGCGATCACACTCGGCGGCGGTTCGTTGGCGGGTAGTTTGTATCTGGGAGTGCTGGCCGGTTACAGCCTGATGTGGTTGCAAGTCATGGCCATGGTGATGGGCGTGATTATGCTCAGCGCCATTTCCTACGTGACCCTCTCCACCGGCAAACGGCCATTTCAGGCAATCAACGATCACATCAATCCGGTACTGGGCTGGGGGTGGGCCATCGCCACGTTGGTGGCAAACATCGTTTGGTGCCTCCCGCAATTCAGCCTCGGCACAGCCGCGGTGACTCAAAACCTGTTACCCAACATGACCTCAGATACGGACATCGCGATCATCTGCGCCGTGATGTTGACCATCGCCATCATCATTACGTGGTTCTACGATAGCGGAAGTTGGGGCATCCGTCTCTATGAAGGCATGTTGCGCTTGCTGGTCGGCGCGATCGTGATTTGCTTTTTTGGCGTGGTCATCAAAATCAGCCTCAGCGGCGAAGGTTTGCCGTGGGACGAAATCATGGCCGGGTTCGTTCCCAATCTCAATATGTTGAGCCAACCGGCAGCCACGTTCAAAGAAGCTTTGGCCGCCACGGGAGGCTCCTCTGATTTCTGGTCACAAATGATTGTGGACATGCAACGCGACGTGATGATCACCGCGGTGGCGACCGCTGTGGGGATCAACATGACGTTTCTGCTGCCGTACTCCATGTTGCGTCGCGGCTGGGATAAACATTTTCGTGGATTGGCCGTGTTCGACTTATCGACCGGCATGGCGATCCCGTTCATCATGGCCACCGGCTGCGTGGTGATCGCCTCAGCCAGTCAATTCCATGCCAAGCCGGCAGCGGGGTTACTGGATGATGGATCGGGCGTCACGGCCCCGGCGAAAATGGTGTCCGCCTATCAAGGGATTCTGCAATCCCGCGTTAGCAATCAAGCGGGTGCCGACTATGCCAATCTCAGCGACGACGAAAAACAAAAACTGGCCGATGCACTGCCCGAAGGGGACAAACGGATGGCAGCCATGCTGGTCAAACGCGACGCCTTCAATCTAGCGAATTCACTGGCACCGCTGATCGGTCGTGACTTTGCGAATTATGTCTTCGGGTTCGGCGTACTGGGCATGGCGCTCTCGACGATCACAATTTTGATGCTGATTTCCGGATTTACATTCTGCGAAATCCTGGGACTTCCCCCCGAGGGGCTGCCGCACCGTTTGGGGTGCATGGCGCCGGCGATCGGCGTGCTGGGGCCGTTTGTCTGGTCCGGAAAAGCCGCGTTTTGGCTGGCGGTACCCACCAGTGTGTTCGGCATGGTCCTGCTACCGATTGCCTACGGCACGTTCTTTTTAATGATGAATAGCCGCAGCATCCTGGGCAGTAATCTTCCGCAGGGCGGAAAACGTATCTTTTGGAACGTCCTGATGCTAATCGCCCTGTCGCTCTCCGCCTTCGGCGCAGGTTGGGCGATTTGGTCCAAGTCACAATGGTACGGCGTCGCCGGGGCGGCCGCATTTTTGGGGCTGGCACTGATCGTGCATTTCATCCGTCCGCCGAAACCAGGGCCGATTGCGACCGAAACGCCGTAAGGTGTCGCGAGCATCTCGCAATGGCGCGAGCAAATCGTTTCGGCCGATCGCTCAGCCCCGTGACTAAGCTCAAGAAGGTTGGGCTGCCAAGTCCGCCAACGGATGCGTGCGTGATTCTAAGGGCAGTTGTACGCGCTCGCCGTTTTTAACGTGCGAGGCAAACGCCGCATGAATCATCTCCACGATCGCGCGGCCATCTTCGGCGCTGGAGAGTGGTGGGCGGTCTTCCGATACAGCGGCCAGAAGATCGCGGGTTGCTAGAATGTGCTTCGAGACCAGTTTCCCAAGATTGTCAATCGGCTCCGGCTTGCCGATGCCGGCGCTGCTGATCGGGATCCAAGGTCGTGGCTTGTCCGTCGGTAAGAAAGGATTTCCCGGCACCAAGTGCGCCAAAGGTTCAATATCGATGCGGAAATCCATGAACCCTTTGTTGCCGATCAATTGCACTCCAAAATTGGCTTCCTTGACCCCTTGGTTTTTGATCGAGTCGAAGTACATGGGGATCCCGCTTTCCATTTCGTAACGGGCAAACAGACGATCCCCAGCCAACGGGCCTAGCCCTTCACCACCCTCGACAACATCCTCCTTTGTAACCGGCCGCGTCCCATTTAACAGCACAGCCGAACAGGCAGTCGCGTTTCCGCCGTAATAGTGGGCTAAATCCAACAGATGCGTGCCCAAGACCCAAATGTCCTGCGCGCCACCGCGGTGGTCCTCCTTGCCACGGCAACGAATCTCCAGCAAATCGCCGATCACTCCCTCCTTCAGAGCGGCCATCGCCACCGGAACAGCTGGGTGATAGCGATTGCGATGCGCCAGCCCCAAACGCGTTCCGGACTTTTCGCAGGCCGCCACGATTTCATCCGCCTCCTGCGGGGTACGGCAGAACGGCTTCTCGCAATAAATGCCCTGCGCGCCTGCGTCGATCGCGGCCAGAATCATGTCGCGATGTTCGTGAAGATGCCGCGGGCTGACTGCGACGATATTGGGCTGCGTCTGTTTGAGCATTTCGCGGTAGTCGGCAAAATCCGGAACCATGCCGATTTTGCGATTGCAAGCAGCACGGCCTTTGTCGTTGGCATCGGCCAAGCCGACAATCTCGGTTTCCGGCAGGCTTAGCCAGACAGTATCCAATCCGTGGCCGTAATTCCCCTGGCCGGTATGTCCGATGACGCCCACCCGCCATTTTTTCTCCGGAGCAGCCTGGGCAAAATTCGGAAGCATGGCCGTTGCCGCTGCTGCCGTGGCGGTGGAAAGGAACAGTCGCCGATCGACTCCAGGATCTTGGGCACAAGCTGCTGTGTGGATATCGTTCGTGTGGTTGCGACGGGACTGATCAGGACGCATGAGTCACTCTCCGGATGAACGTTCGAGACGGTGCTATACCGCCGTGAAGTAAGACAACAAGGAATACGCCCCCCCAACGGTCCCTGTTATGGGTTACGCATTGCGTCATGAAATCGTTGAGGTCAATTTCCATTAGCCATCTTTTTGCTGCAGAAAACAAGCGTCGTCGCAATTTTTTCCGGAGCAATTCACGCAACAAGCCGACGGAAATTCACTACGATTTCCGCCGGCTTGGGAAAATGCCAAAAACCTATTTTCGCGGCTTATTCTTTGTGGCCAATGACCGTCAACGATTCGCGGGGGAAGTAGCGGATCGAACCTTGCTCTTCACCGCACAGCAAATCGATCTTGCCGCGGCCGACATCGATCGGGACCGGGGAGCAGGAGTGAATCCCCAGCTTGATCCGTTCGCCGTCAAAGGCCAACTGTTGGATGTACTCGAATTTCGGGTGAGCATTATCTCCGACGTTGCGGAGGAACAAAATCGAAGCAGCACGCTCGTCGCCGTAATCGCTGGGCAAGTGGAACGACTTCGATGCCGGAAACGACAGTCCGCGTGACGTTCCAAGCAACAGATCGACGTCGCCATCGCCGTCCCAGTCATGGGCTACGAGTTTAGCGCGTCCGGTTTGACCAGCGGCTTCGTCGACGTTGGCGGGGATCGGCGAACCATCTTCAAAGGTCAATAACTCACCGCGATCAACGTTTTGATCGTCGACGCGCCAGAATTGACGGAGCAGGTTTTTCTCATCCAACGCAATCAAGCAGAGCGGACCATCGTTTCCCCAGTCCGTGACTGCCGGTTGGTTGCGCCAAGCCAAGTGAAGCTGAATACCGTCGCCATACATCGTCTTGGGGGCGGAAAAGACCGGAGCGTCACCGGACTTCGACTCCTCCTGCAGCAGCAACTTGTAGTCGCCCAGAGAACTATTGAGGATCACATCCTGTCGGCCATCGCCATTCCAGTCGCACACTGTGGGACAGGTATAACCCCACATCGCTTCGCCGGGACCTTGAATGGAACCGCGGTAACCAGGTTTGATATCCAACGGTTTTCCACCGACCATCACGGCCACAGGATTATCGAATTCCGCGCGCTGTTTGGTGCCGATGTTTTTCACGAACAGCAATTTCCCGGCATCATTTCCGGCCATAAGGTCCACGAGTCCATCGCCATCCATGTCTCCCGGACTGATGACCGGCAGTTGGCCCAATGCCAGCCGCAAACCTTCAGCTTTCACAGGCTGCGCTGCGCCATAAATCGGCGAACCGTTTTCGGCGAACTGACCCGTATGCGGATAAAACCAAACCAGACCGGTGTCGGTGACAATCAGATTCGACAGCCCCGTCTCAGGATCGGGAATCGCTTTCACAGCGGCGTTGATGACCGAATGCCGCAGGGCGACGTGGTCTTCGTTATTGACGTACTGTTTGGGGCCCAGTTCGCCAGTTGTGGGGTCGATGGGAAAAAATCGTAACACGCTTTGCTTTTCGGTCGTCACAACACCCGGAGCCCGTTCCTCACCAAGATTGAGGACGTCCATTCCATTCACGCTGAACAGGAACTCACCGGGACCTTCTCCGCTACGATGCACGGTCTCTGTCTTTTTCAAGCGGAGCGAATCAAATCGGGCGTGGTACATCATACGGCGAGGGATTTTTCCCCGCCAAAACCCGGCGCCGTCATAGGGGATGTACGCCGGGGAATGATGATGCGGTCCCGCTGGGCGGTAGGGGACGCCATCCGGAATCGAAAAATAAACGTCCAGCTTGCCATTGTCGTTGATCCGTGCAGCCATGCCGCCACCCACGCCACTGGGAACATTCAATTGTTTCGATTCGGCATAAGGTTGGAACTCTTTTTTGTTGCGGTCGAATTTGGAGACGCGGATTTTACGACGGTGCCCATTCACGCAATAGATCTCGTTGTCCGGACCGGTGAGGATCGCTCCCCCCATCGGTGCGTCATGGTTTTCCTTGATCTTCACCACTTTTCCATAATAGGGCGTCCCGTCTTCATCAAATCCTCGAATTGGAAAAATGCGATCGGGGTAGAGAAACAGGTCATAGGGGCCGTTGCCAAACACATCGGCCGTCCCGATGACACGTCCCATGATGACCGATTCGAATTCTTCGGTATTCCCGATTTGCGTCAGTTTTCGTTGGGGGGAGACGGGAATTGAAGCGCCGGGGGTGAAGACCTGACTCTCGCCGCTTGCGTTTGATTTCGCCGTTGCACGCGGTTTGGTTTTGTCAGCCCCGCTGGCGGGGAGGAGGATGAAACTCAATAGAATCAGTGGTATGGAAATAGAGAGCTGTTTCATTGGGTGGTCCTTATTCACTGCAAGATGAACGTGGGAGCGGCTCATTTAAAGAATTGAGCCCATGAAAACAAATACGAAGCAGATTCGTGCTGAAAGGTGAGATATCGCCCTGCTGTTTTGGCGAAAACTGCGAATTCCGCGACCCGCCTCAACGGCCGATCAGCAAGGTGGATTGCGTCAATCGTCGTGCAGGAAAGCATGAAAACCAACGCAATGTTGAAAGGCTGTGGGCGAGATGAACCACAAAACGGACTTCCCGTTCGTTCTCAAGCTACTGGTGATTTGCCGCTATTTCTATGGGAATTAAGAAAAAATTAAGGAAAATTCGGATAAAACTAAGAAAATCTTGTATTTCTTTTGCGGAAACGTTTATAAGTGTGGATGTTGTTTCAAATATTGCTGGGCATCTCCTGGCTGCGACACTTCCATCTTTCACCGTCGCTCAATCGTCGAAACATCGACAAGTCATGACGCTCAGCTCTACATCACCATTCTTACGGGAGGCACTTCACATGCAGACAAGAAACAGTCGGCGCGGATTCACTTTGATCGAGCTATTGGTGGTCATCGCCATCATTGCCATCTTAATTGCGTTGCTACTACCAGCTGTGCAACAAGCACGCGAAGCCGCCCGTAGAACCCAGTGCCGGAACAATCTCAAGCAAGTTGGCCTGGCGCTGCACAATTACCATGACTTATTCAGTTGTTTTCCCCCAGGATATCTTGGCGATCCTCCCAATGAATCAGCGACTGGTTGCAGCACGATCAATACGAACGCAGTCTCCGGAAACTATGCGAGAAAAGGCTGGGGTTGGGCTGTCATGATCATGCCCCACTTGGACCTGGGGAATTTGTACAAAGAACTCGATCCCGGCAATAACATCGTTGTCTGCGCTTCGGCGACGGGAGCCCAGGCAGCGGCTGGCAATGCCGCTCTTCAACGAACGGTCATCCCCGCTTTTATTTGTCCGTCAGCTGTTGATCCGGACCTGAATCCGTCACGTTGGGAACGCCCGCCCGCGACCCCAGGTGCGCACGGGAAATCAAACTACGCAGCTGTTGCGGGAATTTCCTGGACTGGCTCCGGCATCCATCCGGTGACCGGAAGACAAGTCGAGGCCATGTTCGTGGATGGTACTCAAGTTGGTCCTGTGCGGATGAAGCATATGACAGACGGTTCGAGCAATGTGTTCGCAATCGGCGAAAAAATCCGCATCGATGTCGACGACGATAAGACGCGGGCAGCGGGTGCCTTGTTCGAAAAATACGGAGCCTATTGGGTAGGAATCGCCCCCGACACACGATCTGCATCGTGCGCAATGCGACTGGAACCGGCGCCTTCGTCATTTGGAGTCAATGGTACGTCAGTGAATGCGTTTGCTAGCCAGCACACGGGTGGCTGCTTTTTCTTATTGGCTGACGGCCATGTCTTGTTCATCAGCGAAAATGCGGATCAAGACATGATCTCCAATATTGGTCTAAGAAACGATGGTGAAGTCATCGACGGCACTATTATTTCTAACTGATTTGTATCGGCCTGTATTGGCGTAATCAATCAAGTCTGTTTACGTCTCGCCCGCCAAAGGAGCTTTGGAGAATTCAATGTTCAGCGGTTTGAATCGATTGTTGTTGTCTTGCATTGCCATGATTCTGGTATCTGGTTGCGGTTCAAGTGATCAACCCGAGTTAGGTCAGGTCGATGGAACCATAACAATGGATAACGCGCCTTTGGCGGGTGTTGAGGTCTTGTTCGGTCCGAAGGGCGCCCGCTCTTCGGCCGGATACACAGACCAAGAAGGCCATTACACTTTGTACTATCTTGCCGGAGTGGAAGGGGCTGTGCTCGGTGAGCACAGAGTTGAGGTGCGGACTCCCATTGAGGACGAATCTGATCCCGAAACCGAAGCAAACTTCGTTGAAAATATCCCCCCGAAATACAATTCCCAATCGGAATTAACGGCTGTTGTAGAAGCCGGGGATAATACGTTTGACTTTAATTTGGAATCCCAATGACAATCCTTGGATTGTCCTGTCTGAAGTTGCACTCGTTGCTCGTATGGTGCTGCACTGAATTACTAGAGGAACGAATTCGTGAAAGAAACTGTCACGATTAGGACCGTCGCGGAAGCAGCGAATTGTGCCGTCAGTACTGTCAGCCGTGCCTTGCGCGATGACCCAGCGATTAGCGAAGCGTCCAAACAACGCATTCGTGAAGCGGCCGAAGCGCTGAATTACCGTCGTTTGCGGCGCCCCAGCGTTAAAGATTCGACCAATGGCAATGGCCATAGCCGCAACACGTTAGCCGACAAACGGCTCATCGTTGTTACCATGGGCTTGGACAGATCGCTGACGTCACTACCAGTTGTGAACGCCACTCTGTGCGGCCTGGAAGATGCGCTGTCCGGTTTTGGCCTGCGACTGCAAATGACGCATGTCCCCGACCTGGAAGAAATCCCCGACCATTTAGATTCCAACGAACTCGATGGAGTTTTTCTCATCGGTCCGTTGCAAGGTCGCATGTTGGCCGATTCCAATTGTCGGTTATTGCGAGAATTTCGGGAATTGCCCACCGTCTGGTTGCACGGACGCCCCGATGGATGTGACTGGGGTGACAGCGTTGGTGCTGACGACGTGTTGGTCGGAAAAATGGCTGCGGATTTCCTGGCCGATCATGGCCATCAATGTGTGGCCTTTGTGAGTCCCAAGCCGTACCAATTGCTGATGCTCAACCGGGAAACCGGATTTCTTGCGCAGGCTCATCGCCGCGGCTTACATGTCCAACGGTTTGTGGAACCGCCCACCGGCGGCTGGACGATGCCGATCAAACCGCCGCTCACGATCGAAACCGTGCAACACTTGGTCGATGCAGTGCTCGCTACCAATCCGCGGCCCACAGCCGTGTTCGCAGCCTGCGATGGTGTCGCCACAGGAATCTACGGTGCCCTCACAGCACGCGGCATTCAAGTCGGCAGTGAGATGAGCATCATCGCCGGCAACAACGATTGGGCGTTGATTTCGGGACTCCATCCAGCACTCACTACGTTCGATATTCAGGCGCACGAAATCGGACAATTGGCTGTACGGCAAATGGAATCGCTGCTGCGTACGAAAGAGCAACTGCCCAATGCCTGTCTTTCCATCGAGCCGCGCTTCGTGCGGGGCGAGTCGGTCGGTCATCTTTGAAAGCTCCCACGCATGCGGGGATCTTCGCTGACGTTCGACTTCGTCACCGTGGTGATTGGGCAAAAAGAATGGGCTGCGGTACTTGACGCGAACGTTCCCATTCGCCCAAACTAAAGACCATGAACGAACTCGTAGGTGGAATTGAAGCTGGTGGAACAAAGTTTGTGTGCGCCATCGGGACCGGACCCGATGATGTCCGTGCCATCGAACGTTTTCCGACGACCAGTCCCGAAGAGACGCTGCAAAGAACGATTCAGTTCTTCAAAGACCAGTCCACGGAATTGGGCCCGGTCGCTGCGATCGGCGTCGGCTCGTTTGGACCGGTCGATCCTCACTTAAACTCCTCGACATTCGGCTACGTCACATCCACGCCTAAGCCGGGTTGGAAAGACACCGACGTCGTTGGCCCGCTGTGTAATGCGCTGGGGGTCCCGGTTGCCTTCGATACCGATGTGAACGCGGCCGCTCTCGGCGAATGGCGGTGGGGAGCGGCAAAAAAACTGGATTGTTTCATTTACTTAACCATCGGAACGGGCATCGGTGGCGGCGGGATGATCAACGGCCATTTGATGCACGGTCTGATCCATCCGGAAATGGGACACGTCCGCATCCCGCATGACCTCAGCCGCGACCCGTACCCCGGCCACTGCCCATTCCACGGTGATTGCTTGGAAGGCCTAGCAGCCGGCCCGGCGATCGGCGAGCGTTGGGGACAGCCTGCCGAAGAGTTTCCCGATGACCATCCCGCCTGGGAGCTCGAAGCGGAATACTTAGCGTTGGCACTGGTGAACTTCCTCTGCACCGTGTCGCCTCAACGAATCATCATCGGCGGCGGCGTCATGCGACCGCATCTATTTGAGCCGGTTCGCAAGAAAGTGCAGGAACTTCTCGCCGGTTACGTGGACTCGACCTCCATCACTGATGAGATCGACACGTTCATCGTCCCGCCCGGCCTCGGCAGCCAAGCCGGCGTGCTCGGCGCAATCGCCCTGGGGCAACGTCTCTGTAATTCATGATGAATTACGGTCAACGCAGCGAAGCGGGGATCGATTCCCGGTAGGGAGAATGGCGTTTGTGTTTCTGTAGCGCGAACTAACCTCTCATCCATCCCCATGTCATGCTGTGGAAGACGAAACAGCAGGACGCAGACGTTGTGGATTCAAGCGGGTGCCCATGCCGCGAACGCATACACGATGGTGAGGTAAAGAAACGCCACCGTCAGACCCTGATAGCCAATCTTCAGAAACGTCGTGCTGAGGTACGACGTGGCATCGAAGACAAAAAACTGCACGCCCAACCTCGCTCCCCAGAACATGGCGATGAACAGACAAACGCCTCGCGCCAGCGGTGTACCGCTGGCCAGTCCGCCCGCACAGAACAACGACAGCAACCCAAACCCGACAATCACCAGAACAATAAACGCACCATGCACCCACACCAATTGCCGCGACAGGCCGTCGAGTTTGGCCAGCGAGGATTTCCAATCCAAGACTTGCGGCACGAGCGCACTGGCAATCAGAATTCCAAAGTGCAAGATTCCGCCGCAAAAAATGAGTCGTTCCAGGTTCATTGCCTAACTCCAGTCCAAGCGGAGAATGGTGAGCATCGGTACGATAACGCGCTCTACAAATGGCGGATGGAATAACAAACCGACCGGTGCCAAAATCAGTACCGCACAATAAATTCGGCCGACCACGCCGTGCCGCAGCCCCAGACGTTTTCCCAGAGGGCTACGCTCAAACATCACCCCCGCGCCTTGAATCACGAAATACAAAGTCGGCAGGCCATACCCCGCCCGCGCGGGAAGGGAGATCACCAGATCATGGATCACGCCCGATACAACAAACACCGCCATGGTGGCGACAGCGATTCCCCAGCGGCCCACGCACGTTCGAAAGACATACGTATGCGCCAGATCTCGAAAGGCGAGGTTCCAGCGTTTGCCCCAGAAATCGTTAAGACATGTCGCCAGCAGCGGGGCGTCCATTAATGGGCGTGCGTCGACTCCCGCTTGTCTCCAAGCGGTCGAAAACAGATGAAATGTTCCGAAATGCAAAGCCAGCGTAATGCCCACCATTCCCGTCCAACCGGCCACCCACATCTGCCGATTCACAAGCGCAACCGCAATTCCGATCAACACACATCCAATAACCATTTTTGCGACGGCAGCGCGCCATTCCCACGGGTGAGGTGGTGCAAAGCTTGGGCTTGTACTTAGAAATGACTTCGCATCCATTCCCGGCCACGCGACCAGATAACCGATGGATCTCCGGACTGTGCAGAAATGGTTTTCAACGTATTCGGAGTAGCTCAGCCATTTGAGTCCCGCATAGATTGAAAACGCGAGCGCCCACATGCACAGCCAAGCCGCGCTGTTACGCGTCGACCACACAGCAACGACCGGCAAAACAAACAGTGGCAGCCATGCGGCAAGTTTTGCGTGGTGATTGGATCTCAAATTGGTGACGGATGCCATTCGAATTCCCCAGTGAAAAAAGACAACCACTGGGAGAGAAACCGCAACGCGATTCTAAGATTAACGCGAAACCGTCCAACTCCTTACTGATGCTCACCTTCCAATCCGCCGGGGTTGTCTGTGGCTTGCATCGAAGCCCGATTGCCGGGTTGGCACACGTCTTGACAGTCTTGCCAAGGCTGTATTACACGATTCCCGTTGCTCACCTGCTGCTGCGTCGCTCCGCATCTCATTTGTTCCCATCCGCGTACGCCGCACGGATTTGGTCAACCAACGCGTGAATCTAGTCCGATACTACCGATTGTAACGGCTGCTTCGATTCCGGGCGGCTGGATGCGCTGAGCTTGGGAATTGTTATCTCCTAACCGTACCGTTCGCTTTTCTGAGAGAAGTTGAGTCATCATGGCGACGCAAACATCGACCGGGAATAATCTCGACAACCTCACGCTCAAAAACCGAGGTTGGCTGGATACGATTTTCATGTCCCCCGTGCTCTGGGGAGCAGCGCTGACCGCCGGATTCTATGCGGTGTTGCCTTATCTACCCGTACAACAGGCGCTCGCCCGACGGTATTGCACGGGACATATTTTGTCCTATACAGAAACGACGTTGTTCTTTTTGGGCATCGCGATTTTGGCGATGAAAGCCCTTTCGCTCAGCACGCAACGACGGGCTTTGAAATTACAACAACTCTATGAGTTGCCGGGTGAAACCGACGACGCTGTTCAAAATGCCACGCGGATGATGGTCGTGGTTTGCGAACTCCCCCGGCGGATTCAACGTACATTTTTGGTACGCCGCATCGCCGAAGTCTGCCAAAACGTGCGGGGGTTGCGCTCGACAAAAAACTTGTACGAACATCAACAGTATCTTTCGGACATCGGGTCGGAACGCTTACACGAAAGCTACAGCCTGATCCGCACCATCACTTGGGCGATTCCCATTTTGGGATTTCTGGGTACGGTGATGGGGATCACGATCGCGATTGCCAATGTCAAACCGGAGCAACTCACCTCCTCGATGGACAAAGTCACCGGCGGTTTGGGAATTGCTTTCGATACCACCACACTCGGTTTGGGGCTGACGTTAGTGCTTGTGTTCTTGACCTTTTGGGTTGAGAAATCAGAACAGAACATTTTGCACGAAGTCGACGAACTCGCTTTCAATCACATTAGCAGTTGGTTCCCGGAGCCGGATACGACCAGTCCGTTGCTGCAAGCCGAACAACAGGCAGCTGCACAGTTGCTGACCCAAACAGAAGCAATCGTCGCCCAGCACGCGGACGCATGGCAAACGAATCTCGGGCAATTGCGTGAGCGGTGGTCGGAGACTATGGAGAAACAACAATCCTCCCTAGCCGCCTCGCTGCACGCCGGGACGGAGTCGACGTTGGCTGACCATGCCCGGCAATTGGCAACGGCTCGCGAAGAACTGCTCAGCGGGTACCAAGGGGTCTCGCAGCAGATTGCGAGCATGATGGATGCCCAGCGCGAAGCGATGACGGAACAACAACAAGCCGCGCAGGAATCGATGGATGAGCAACGACAAGTCTTGTTCAATCAAATTGCCACTGTGCGAGATGATCTCAAGGTGCAAACCGAACAGATCACCACTTCGATTTCTTCGACTGCTGAACACTGGAATTCAGAACTGAGCACCGCTTCGCAAGCGATGACGGCCCAGGTCGGACAATTGCAGCATCAAGGGGAGTTGTTGTCCCGCATCGTCGAACAGGAAGAAAACCTGGTGCGTCTGCAGGGAACGTTGGCCGAAAATCTCAGCGCCATTCGTTCCGTCGAAGCGTTCGACGAAACGCTGCACAACCTCAGTGCTGCGGTGCACTTGTTAACGGTCCGCAGCAAAGCGGCGTAGTGTTTCGAGTCTTGAAGTCGCGAATTGTCCCCAGCAGGTTGTCTCAGACTTTCAACATCGCTCACACAGCTTGCCTGCCAGAGTGATGTCCTCCCTCCATAGCGGAAACCGGAATGAGCCGCCGTTCATCACGCTCTAATTTGACCGTCTCGCTCTTTCCGTTTCTGGCGGTTTTAGTGTGCGCGATGGGAGCGCTGATCTTCCTGCTCATCGTCACCACGCAAATGATCGGTGACGAGTCGGCGCAGAAGAAGAAAGTTGTGGAGGTCAAAGCCCCGGAGCCCACCCCCGCACCCAATCCGTTTATCGAGGTCGCTCCGTATGAATCACCGGATCGCGAGACGCTCGACGCCGCGCCGGAGTTTGTTGTGGTCCTGCCCAAAGTCGAACCGCCGCCGGAACCCAAACCGATCCCGCCGCTCATCACCGTGCCGGATCCCAATATCAAACTCCGCCGCCAAATCGCGGATTTGAAAATTCAGCAACAGCGCCGTCGGCAACAACTGGCCGAACAGTCCGCGGAATTGTTAGAAGCTCAGCGCGCCTTGGATGCCGCGCGGCAGGATCTGAAGCAACAACAAGCAGCGCTGGACGAACTACAAGACGATCAAGCGAGCGTTGGCGAAAAGAGCCAGGAAATACAAGCGGAGCGGAAACGGCTGTTGTTGAAAATCCGCAAAACGGAAGAACAATTAGAGAAACTGGAAAACCGCCGCGCGACGATGCCCAGCAAATATGCGTTGATCCCCTACGATGGGCGTCAAGGAACGACACGGCGGCCTATTTTTGTCGAATGCACCAAAAAGGGTATGCGTTTTCTGCCGGAAAACGTCTATCTCGGACCGTCGCAATTAGAAGGATTCACCGATGGCTACAACCCATTGCTAGCCGGGGTCCAGGCGCTCAACGATTATTGGACCCAGGTAGCTAAGACGCCGAACGCTCTGAACGCGGACAAACCGTATGTCATGTTGATCGTGCGACCCGAAGGCAGCGTCACCTATTATATGGCCCGCAAATTCCTCACCGAATGGCAAGAGCCCTACGGTTATGAATTGATTGAAGATGACTTTGCCTGGGAATTGCCGCCCGCTGATCCTCAAGCACAGCAAGTTTTGCGACAAGCCATTGCGGAAGCACTCAAAAACCGTCGCGACGTGATTCGCAAATACGCGGTCCGCGGCAGCATGGATGCATTGTCCGAGTTTCCTAACGAGGAAGATATGGCCGACCCGGAACTGCCGTTCTCTCAAGGGACCTCCAACGCCTCACGCTTCGCGGCAAAAGCCCGTCGGCATCGTCGTCGCATTGCCGAACAGGGAAATGCTTCGGTCGGCCGAGGGTCAGCTGGTCGCGGGACTGAGGGGCGCGGACCAGGCGGAAGTCGCTTGCAGCCAACGCAACCGCAGCAGTCGACACGGAAATCGCAATCATCATTGCCAGGGTGGGATGAGGTTCCGTCGCAGTACGGGCAAAACGGCTCGAAGAATCCGGGCGGGGGCTCGTCCCCAGCAACCCGTGCCCCGGTGGAAGATCCGACCGACGCCTTCCAACATGCCGGTGAAATTCCGCGACGCTTTCTCTCCCCGTCCGATGCACAGACCTTGGAACCGGGGTGGAGTCGGGGAGCGGCGAACGAAGACCAAGCGGCGAGCCTCGCTGGAATGGGAACTAAGGGGAGTAATCCACAGGCCTCCGGCAGGAACCAGCAATTCCCCGGCGGGAATCCACAGTCCTCTGGGGGCAACCAACCACCCTCGGGTCGCGACAACGGCACCTCTTCGCTGTTCGATGATCTCGATCCCACGCAGGCGGGAACAGGCAATCCGCTGGAGCAGAAAGTAACCGGCAACAATAGCGGACAAACCGGCTCGGCCGAGCAGGGGGGGCAACCTGGAAGTCCGGCTCAAACCAGCACAGCGGCCAATGCGCGGGGACCGCAATCTCCTTCGAGCGATGGAAAACCGGGCCGCGGACAAGCTGGCCCTCAAGCACATCCCACCGGAAACGAATTGGCCAAAGCGCCCTACGTCGGCCGCTCGACTGGGTCGCCGGGGCAGAATTCTGCACGGAATTCCGCACAGAATTCTCCGCAAACCGGCGGAACGTCGTCGCAGTCGGCTATTGGAGAGCAAGGCCAACCTGCTTTGCCGCAGTTAAATATTAACCAACAACGGCAAATGGATCGGATGCAAAAAAATCTATCCAAACGAGGCTGGGGTTTATCACGCCGCGCGGGGATTGGTATCGAACGATCCGTCAACGTGGTGATTACGCCTGATCGTATCCAAGTCGGGAAGTTGGAGATGGCGATTGTTCTGGGGCATGGAGAAACAGAGCAACAAGTCGTGCGTGCGGTGATCGTGGACATTGATGAAAATGCCAAAACATGGGGCGATCCCCCTTCGGGATTTTATTGGGTCCCCTATGTCAGGTTTCGCGTGTCGCCCAATGCGGTCCATATTTCCAAGCCGATCGAACAGGCGCTCCGCAAGGGAGGACTTTCGACCAAGACGACTTACGGAGAGGCCACCGTTGTGAGTCCGAAACAGGAGGTCTCCCGATGAGTCGCCGTCGCAAAAAAAGTGATCTGGAATCGGGATCCGACTCGTTTCTGGATATCATTGCCAACATCGTTGGTATCTTGATTATCCTCATCGTGATCGCCGGGGTCCGCGTGAGCCAGATGCCGGCCACTCCGGAGACCGAAACGGCGGCGATCCCCGCCGACCCCGTGCCCGCGACGATTGTCGTGGAACCGCCACCCAAGATCGAAGTGGCTTTGGGGGCTGCCACAGAATTGCCCAGCGAGGAACTGCTGCCGCCCGAGCCGCCACCCCTTGTTGTTAAAGTCGAACCCAAGCCCGAACCGGAGCCGGTCCAGCCGCCGCAACCTTCTCCACAATTGCTGGCCGACATCACGCAATTGCAGCGAGACATCGACAAACTCGATCGCGACGTCGCTGAGGTCACGCCGCAGCTGGCCAGTGCCATTGCCTCGCAAGACGAAATTGCGGAAGCGGCAAAAGCAGCGCGGCAAGAGTCGGAAGAGGTCCGCACTCAACTGGCTCGGTTGAAAGCAGAGCTGGATGCACACAAGCAGGACGTTGCGGACGACATGACGCATTTGGCGATCTTGGCCGACGAAATCAAAACCCGCGACACCCAACGGCCGCCAGTCAAAGAAATCATCCACAAGCTGACGCCGGTCAGCCAAATTGTCGAGGGAGAGGAGTATCACTTTCGTCTCGAAAACAATCGTATTTCCTACGTTCCGCTCAAACAGTTAATCGATAGTTTGAAAACCCATCTCGGACACCGCCGCGCCTTGCTCTCGCGGACACGCACGCATCAGGGGTTCATCGGACCCATTGAAGGATACCGCATGCGCTACCTCGTCGAACGCAAGCCGTTGTCCATGGTGGATGAGTTAAAGCACGGCCCGGGAATGTTCCGTGTGGCAGTGACGGCGTGGCAGATGCAAGTCACCTCGGAGGTGGAAGCAGAAACTGCCGAGGAAGCACTGCGCGTCGGGTCGCGGTTTGTGGAGGTCCTCAAAGCCGCCCCGCCTGAAACGACCCTCACCATGTGGGTCTACCCCGACAGCTTCGGGTTGTTTCGCGAATTACAAACGGTTGTGCACGCCAACGGCTTCAACGTCGCCGCTCGCCCCTTGCCCGAGGGGATTCCTATCGCCGGTTCGCCCGACGGTAGCCGCTCCGCAGGGCAGTGACCGCTGGCGCGTTGTTCAGCGCAAGTGCAGCAACGTGGGCGTTCGATAAAAAAACAGCCACCGCAAGCGAATGGCTTACGGTGGCTGGAATCTGTCATTGCTGATCCGGCAGTTGCCTAGGCGTCGGCGGTTACCGGTTCGCCTTCGGCTTCAGCGTTTTGGAACTCTTGGCCGGGCAGGTCTTCCACAAACCCCTTGAGCTGATTGCTGCGGGTGTGGTGCTGCAATTTCCGCAATGCTTTGGATTCGATTTGCCGAATCCGTTCGCGGGTGACTTTGAAGATCCGGCCGGTTTCTTCCAACGTGTAGCTATAGCCGTCTCCCAGCCCGTAGCGGAGTTTGATAATCTCCCGCTCGCGGTAGGTCAAGCTTTTGAGGACGTGGCCAATTTTGTCCTTGAGCAATTCGTGCGTCGCCGAATCGAGCGGATTGACTTCGGCGCCATCTTCGAGGAAGTCGCCGAAGCTGCTGTCCTCGCTTTCCCCGACAGGAATGTCGAGGCTGATCGGATGCCGCCAGGTCTTCATGATCCGTTCGGTCTCTTCGGTCGACAGTCCGACCGCTTCGGCCAATTCTTCGCTCGTTGGTTCGCGACCGGTCCGCTGCCGCAACTCTTCGCTTTTGGCTTTGAGCGTCGAGATGCTTTGGAACATGTGCACGGGAATCCGAATCGTACGGGCATGGTCGGCAACCGCCCGCGTAATCGCTTGGCGAATCCACCATGTGGCGTACGTCGAGAATTTATAACCGCGACGGTATTCGTACTTTTCAACGCCACGCATCAACCCGGCATTGCCTTCTTGGATCAAGTCCAGGAAGCTCAAACCGCGGTTACGGTATTTCTTGGCAATGGAGACCACCAACCGCAAGTTTCCACCGGAAAGCTGCTGTTTGGCTTCGGTCCATGCTTCGAAGCGGCGATTGACCTCTTCGACCCGCTTGAGCATGCTGTCAGGCGTTTCGAGAGTCATTTCCATCAGCTCGTCCAATTCGCGTTGGGCGAGCTGCAATTCGGGATTGTGCCGCGTCTGTTTCCGCATGCGCACAACTTGCGATTGCAGATCAAGCATCCGATCGCAGATCTGTTTCATGCGTTTGGTGATCGGCTGCAGCCGTTGCGTCCGCAGGCTGAGTTCTTCAGCCAACGTGGCGGTTTTGCGGCGGCTGACAATCAATTCTTCGGCGAGTTCGCGCTGGCGTGAGGCGGATGCCGTGCCGGCTTGAATTTGGTGAAACGTATCGGCGTTTTGTTTCATCAACCGCGCCATCGTTTTCAGATTGTGCGGCATGCGGCCGAGGATTTGTTCCTTCTCGACGTTTTCGGTTTCCGATGTCCGCAAGGTGCGTTCGAAGGGGAGTTCCCCGTCGAAGACTTTTTGCAGTGTGTCGATGGCGATCCGCAACGAGAAGTCGCATTCGAGGATCGCGCGGCGGAACCGTCGACGGGTCAACTCGATTTTTTTCGCTAGAAAAATCTCGCGGGTCCGCGACAGGAGCGGAATGTCTCCCATTTGACTGAGGTACATCCGGATCGGATCGCGCGACGACAAAGACGCGGAGGGTTCTTCGGTAACGACCGGTGTCGAGTCCGACGGCGGCGGTTCCGACGGGGTCGGGCGAGCCTTGACGATCGTCGGGTCTTCGATGACCGAAATCTTCAATTCCTCAAGCGCTAACACAAGTTCATTCACGGTGTCGACACTACCCCCCTCGTCGGGTAGGTATTGATCGACCTCTTGAAAGGTGATGTAGCCCCGAGACAGCCCCTGTTCCATCAAGACCATTAGTTTGTCATTAAAATGATACACCGGTTGTCACTCCCTTTCTGGAAAGTGGTCTACGCACGTCCGTGTACGGCCCCTGGTGTGCGGCCTCACTCTTTGATACGTCGGTTCCCAAAGTTCCATTCAATCTGTTAGTTTCAGTCGTTTCCGATCCAACGACAACGTGCTGTTCACCTGTCAATTCGTTGTCAGGTGCGGCGCGTGGCCAGCGGTTGATCCCGTGGTCCAATCGCCATTATTGTCAGACAGAGTATTGTTCTGTTTGTTCATCCAGAGAGTCAGCCATGTCCCTTGAGGGGCTTGCGGAGCGCAATCAATCTGTTCTTATCGCACCTCGGATGTAGAAACTCTGCGCCTCCCCTTTGAGGAGCCGCTTAATTTCCTTCGCCTCCCCAGACGTGCGGCCACGTCGAGTGGGGCGGTTTTTGAAAGGGTCGCATCGTCGCTTGGATAGCGTCCATGTCTCTGTCGCGAAAACCGTATCACCCTTCTTTTTGATGTTGGGGGAAATCCAAAATACCCAGACTGTCGGACTACCATTCCGATCATAAATTCTGGGCATTTCCCGTCCAGACTCAGACCCGGCATCACATTCGGCGTGACGAATCTCAATAGTTGGTGCTCCAATCACCGGCCGGACATCCCAACTCTGCCGCATTCCATTATTCGCAATTTGCAACTCACAAGTCAACCGGCAGCATTAACAACTTTACCTGACCGTGCCCAATTCTTGAGGAATTGTCAACCGAATGGCTCGTTTTTCTGATCTTTTTCAACAGATCCTACGAGCCTAGGTGAATTGGCACCGTTGTGGAGGTTCTCTCCGGCAACATCGGCTACCGGCATCTCAATAAACCATTCTGGAGTTCTCTGCCGTAGCGTTCCCCGCCCCGATGCGCAATTCCGGGCTGTCGCCCAGTTATTGCTAAAGTTCTCAACGACACTTGGGGCTTTTCGAGTCCCATGGCAGCCTGCTGTTCAGTGAGCCTTTTTACGTAACGGCCCTTTCAGCGGATGGTCGCCCACGTGTGCCGAATCCTGCAAGTGCGGCGGGGTACGGGTCGTTCGACGGGGACCTGATGAACCGGCCGGTCCACGCCCCTCCTCGTCCGCTGCACCGTTATCCAGTGAGATTACGTTTTCTTCGCTGTAGCCGCCAACCACCTGCAGTGCGGTCCGCTGTTGAGACTGCACATGGTGCAACTTGCGATACAGCTCGCAATCCTGGAGCAGCTCCTCGTGCGTCCCCATCGCTGTCAATTGCCCGTGATCCATGACGGCAATCCGCGACACCAGATTCAACATGCTTTGCCCCAGGGAATGGGTGATGATGAACGTCGTCCGCCCCGTGGTGAATTCCTCCAGCGTCTCGTGGATTAACAATTCGCTGTGGGAATCGATGGCGCTGGTTGCTTCGTCTAAGATCAGAATCGACGGATTTCGCAAAATCGCACGTGCCAGGGCGATCCGCTGCCGTTGCCCACCAGAGAGCCGGCAACCTTTTTCTCCCACACGGGTCTGCATTCCATCGGGAAGCTTGGCTAGAAACTCCATCACGTGCGCTTGCCGCGCCGCTTGCTCTACCTCCGCATCGGTCGCCCCGGGGCAGCCGTAACGGATATTACTCTCGATCGTTTCGTCAAACAGCAACGTTTCCTGGGTGACGACGCCAATCTGGGCACGCAGGTCCGCCAGCCGCACATCGCGAATATCAATGCCGTCGATCATCACACTGCCGTGGTCTGGGTCAAAAAATCGCGGCAACAGATTGATCAAGGTCGATTTTCCCGATCCATTCGATCCCACCACAGCGATCGTTTCACCAGCCCTGACCGACATGTTGATCTCCCGTAGAGCCAACGGCGGTGTATGCTCCGCTTTGGAGTGATAGGCAAAATTCAAATCGTTGAACTCGATCGAAACGCTATGCCGGGGCAATTGTTTCGGTTGCCGCGTTTCCACGACAGCCGATCGCCGGTCCATGAATTCAAAAATACGGTCCGCCGCAGCTGAGGCGCGTTTTAATTTTGCGTAAATGCTCGACATTTTCCGCGCCGGGTCACTAATCCCCACTAAAAAGGAGTACAACACCGCCAATTGTGCGAGCGTCATCGGCCCGCTGGCCAGTCGTATTCCCCAAATCGATTCTTTGTTGCTGAGCACCAAATAGACAGCCGGAAACAAGCCGAGCGAAACCGCCACTAGGCCTAGAAACTCTGTGGTGGGACTGGTCAGCGCATCGATTTTGACCAGCTTCATCGATTTTTCAAAAAACGTCTTGTTCTCGTGGTGAAATCGCCGTCGCTGCGCGCGCTGTCCGTTGAACGCCATGACAACTTTCAGTGAGTCAAACGTCTCGCCGATGACCTTGTACATCCGCGCCATGCTCTCAATCGAGCGATGGCTGGCCTTTTTCAGCGTGCGGCCGAAACGATAAAACACGATGCCCGCCAGCGGCGCAATAATGAATGAAAGCACCGTCAACCGCCAATTGATCCACAACGCCCCGCTCAAACAGACGACAGCTTTAATCGGCTCACGGATCACCTTGCCCCCCAACAGGTACAAGCCGTTGGTCAGCACATCCATGTCATAGGTGAAGCGCGACGTCAATTCCGAGGTCCCTTCGGCCGAGAGAGACTGATAATCCATCGCCAATGTATTGCGAAACAGCCGTTTGCGGATGCTCATAATGCTCAATTGCACAACGCCGCCGACGAGATATTCCTGAATGAAGACGCAGATCCCTTTGAGGACCGTCGCGAATAATAACACCCCCATGATCGCCGCAAACGCACTGAAACGGTTCTCAGACAGATGTTTGTAGACATGCGCTAGCAGCCAGCGTTGCCAGGCCAGTTGGGTTTCCGTATCCGACAGTTTGTCCGTATGGTCTTTGATTTCGGACTCAATTTTTGATTGGGCTCGACTACTCCCCGCCAGTTCCATCTCCTCATGGAGTTCGGCAATATCTTGCCGATGCTTTTCTTTGTCCGCTTCCAGGTCCGCGATCTTCGACAGAGCATGCTGGTCCATATTTTGTTCACCCAGCAAGATTTCAAATGCTGGGTACACAACGGACAGATTGGCCCCCCAAAAGATGCCCACGGCAAAGGCAAAGACGACCGACACCAGCAAGCGGCGTCGGTAGGGCCAGATGTATGGAAACGTGCGGGCTATGCTGGTTAACACCGGTGAGTCGTCCTTGACTATGGCAAACCGAAGTCGAGGCGCGGCTTCGCTGCCGCGCGCATTTGAGATGGGGTTTTACTATGTCCGCCCAAACAGGGCAAGACGAGGTTTCCCCTAGACCCGCGACAGTGACGCGCCATGGCTGTGAAATCAGCAACCGTCTTACTCGGGAATCGATCGCCCCATTCACGGCTAACCCGGTCTGGACCCCTCCTCGACACTTGGCATACTATCCCGCCGCCTTGGTCCCGCCAACGATTTGGCGGTCAGCCTCCTATCTCAAAACTAAGCAACTTTAAAACGTGGAAACCAGCCTGCACCGACAACTCAAATCGCTTTATTGCGCCGACGAGTCACAACAAGAAGTGACGCTCGCCGGATATCGCATCGACGGCATCGTGGATGAGATGCTGATCGAAATCCAATGCGCATCGCTCGGCGCCATTCGCGACAAAATCCGCGCCCTGACGAAAAAACATGACGTGATCGTCGTCAAACCACTTGCCGCTCGCAAACAACTCGTCAAATACAATCGCAAGCGGGGCAAAATCATCTCCCGCCGCGCCAGTCCCAAACGCGAAACGTTCCATGACTTGTTTCTAGAACTGGTGCACTTCGTCAATGTCTTTCCGCATCCGCGATTGACGCTGGAAGTGCTGCTCACCGAACAACAGGAGCATCGCCTCCCTCCGCTCAAATCGCGGCGGACGCGCAAGAAATACCGTGTCCAGGACCGTTCGCTCGAACGCGTCGTCAGCAAACTCGTGCTGCGGACCAACAACGATCTGCTCACCATGCTCCCCCCCGACCTGCCGGCGGAGTTCACCACCGCCGACATCGCCCGCGGCAGCGAAATCCCCCGCTGGCTGGCGCAGAAAATGGCCTACTGCCTCCGCAAAACCGGCGCGGTCTCAACCATCGGCAAACAGGGCAACGCCATGGTTTATCAACGCCAGCAAACCAAACGCAAAGCCGCATAAAGTCGGGTGCGTCGCGACGCATCTTTGGAGCGTAGGACGACAGATTGTCTTTTCGCAATGTGGTGACGTTTGACAACTGTTGTGCGAAAACCCTCACCCCGGCCCTCTCCCAGAGGGAGAGGGAGCTTGTTGGTCCGTGCCTGTCACGGTTGCAAATAGGCTGGGTGGTTGGCGAAACGTTTTAGCCCGATCTCCAACCGTCCCACGCCACTGGGGACCAAATGGACCTGAAACGTCGGGGCGTCGACTTGGTAGAACTGGTGCGGGTAGTGCACGATTTGGCGGACGGTTGTGATCTGGTGTTCACCGTACGCGCCTCCTTGGATGATCACATTCCTCGCCTCAGTCGGATGCAGGTTGACCAGTTTGAGCGAGATTCCCGCATCGGTCACGCGATCTACCAACACCGCCACGTTGGGCGGAACTCCCGCGCGATGCCGGTCCGCATCGAAATACCGCACGCTGCAATTCACCAACCCGCCATGATAAATATGGTTCGGGCCGCCGAGCATCGTCTGCACCAAGCCCTCTAATACCACCGGGTTCAACTTTTGCCAGTGATGCACGTCTTGTTCGTGCGGCGTCGTGTGGTCGTTGCGGATTTCCTTTAATCGCCGCTGCGTCTCCAGCCAGGTGCTCTTGAGAATCTGCACGGGATAGTCGGGATTCTCACCACGGAGAAATCCCAGCCAGGGCACAATGTGTTCGGCATCCCCTTTGGCTTTGTGGTAGTTGAGCGTTTTGAAATCTTCCGGCTTTGTGAATTTTAGCAAACGTTGCCAGTCGTCCTCGTCACGCGACAAATACCACAACTGCGCCGGGTACTTGGGGTTGATCGGGCGGTAGTCATACCAACCATCATCCCCATGCCGATGCGGGACGACGATCTTGCCGTCTACTTCTTTGGCTTGTTGTTCCACGAGACGAAACACGTCGCGGGGCAATTCCAGATAATCGGCATTGCCGGTCACCAGATACGCATTGCCGCCGCCAATGATTGTCGCTTCCAGTTGGTTAAACAGTCCGTGCGGCCACCGCCAACCGTAATAGCCGCCCCACCATTTGCCCTGCATGTTCTCGCCAATTTTCCCCGACAGCCCGACGTTGTCCGGCAGGATGCCGTTGTTCTGTTTCGTTCGCTGTTGCCAAGCGGCGACGTAATCGGCGATCCACGTTTTGTATTTCTCATCGCCGGTGAGCATGTATGCATTGGCGATCAGGCTCGTCGAGGTCAGGTTCAGGGGCACGTCCCCTTGCATCATCCGTTTGTTGAGTGCTTCCAGAATGAATGGAAACTTCGCATCATCATCCCAGTCGGCGCTGCTGGAGATATTCGGGATGTCGTCGAAGGGCAGGGGGTACTCGGACAAAATCGGCCGATGCGTGACCCAATCCTCCGCCGTATTCACATGCCGCGGCCCCCGACTTCCGGTCAGCGGCGAACGAATCAGATGTTTGACCGGGTCATAGTTTTTCGCCTCAGCGTCTTCGCCAAGGTACAGTCCAGCAAACCGCGCCGCCCGTTCTCGCAGTTTCTTGTTCGTCGGATCGGACATGCTCAAGAAGTAAAAGTAGGTGTAACTTTCTCCATGATGCATCCAATCGTAGTAGGCGTCGAATTCGTTGTGGACTTGCCCGTACGTGGTGAACTGCCGGGTCACCGCATCCCACAATTTGTCCGAGAGGTCTCGGATTTCCGCAGGGCCGCCCAGTGCATAATACAGCGGAAAATTGTAGAAACTTTCGTACCCATCATCCGAGCCATCCATGCCGGGCCATTCGTCGCGCCAAATCAGCGTCCCGTCGGGCCGCGTGTATTTGTGGACGAACTCCATCGCTGCCGGCGCGAGTTTGTTAATCAACTGCCGCTGCCAAAATGCCCATTCGGGCGGCGCATCGGTCGTCCAGATCTCGACCTGTTTCAACGGTTGCCCAGTTGCCGGAGCTTCGTCGGCAAAAACATTCCTGGCCTGCACGACGCAGGTCAGTGCGGCAATAAAAGCAACGACAGCAAATCGTCTAATACGGCAAATCTTAGAAATACGAATCACGGTCGGCCTTCCTGCTACGGCGAGGTCTGATGAAGATCAAAGATGCAATTCTTCATCATACCCGCATTCACAGGCAACAGCACGCAAAAACGGAATGGTCGTCGAGAAGGTTCAGAGAGTGGGTGGCCGCGATAGCTCCGCTATCGGGGCGGGCGCAGCCCGCAAGAAGCCGCAATTCCCGCGCTCTGAAACGAGCAAAGTCTCATCGGCAGGGACAGCTGAAACTGCTGCTTCTTGTGCCTACGGCACACCGATTGCCGTTGGCAATCGCTGCCACCCGATGATTGGTTCCCCTTGTATAGATGCAATTTGTTGCTCTGGGAAAGGGGGAAACAAGCGGTAGCCTAAACTCTCCCCTCTCCCCCTGGGAGAGGGGCCGGGGGTGAGGGCCGGCGCAACGTGAGCCGCAAATCGCGCACTCACAGCGACCACGAATGCAAAAACCACAGATCCAGACAACAACCGCTGAACAGCGTTAGGGGCCAGCGTCAGTCTCCCGGATTCTCACTAACGCTCTACCCTCATTCATCATCCTTGTCGCGACGGCCGCGCTTGAAGGCTTCTCGCAGTTCCTCGATGGTGATCATATTGTCATCATCGAGGTCAATTTTCTTGAACCGGCCCCGCAATAACAGCGGGACTTCGCCGACCTCAATTTTTTCGTCCTGGTTGGCATCCAACTTAGCCATGATCGATTCCGGTGTCGGGCCGCGATTGCGCTTCGGGGGAGGGAAGGGCATCTCTTTTCCCGATTCCACCGGAAAGGCGACGTCGAAATAACCAATGAACATTTCGTCCCAGGTCTGATCGCCCCAGGCGACCGACTGAGTGGGGTCCGGATTATTGAGGTTTTGTTTCGAGTTATCGAAAGCCCCCACGCAATGGATCGTCGTACCGGCCGGGAGTTCCTTGTGATTCACCAATCGATACGAAGTCTGCCAGTTGAAATCGTAATGCGGTACGTCCAACAACGTTTCTGTTTTTCCATCGGGATATCGCACTTCATAACGGAATGATTTTCCGCGGAGGTGCATGTGCGGCATCATGTTGAGCAGTTGGCTGGCGAAGGATGACTTCGAGGTATCCGCTTCGACTTGATGGTTCGATGCACCGGGAGGAATCAAAAATTCGTTCGTGACCGCGCTGTGCGTACGGACTTCGTGCGTGACCGATTCAGGATCCGCAAAGATCATCCCCAGGGAACTCATGTCGAATTGTTCGGTGCCGATCGGTGTGTAGTGCATTTGAAACACGATCTCCGAACCGGCGGGAATCTTTTTGGCCATCCCCTCGGGAAACGGCTCCGCTCGCAAACCCGGGACATAGGCTGCTAAAAATCCAAGTGCCCCGCCACCCATACCGACGCGGCGTTGGCCCGGTTCGCGCGTCATGATCAAAATGTGATGCACGACCGCGCGGTTGCCCGGCGCTGCCTGGAAAGCGGACACCCATTTGTCTTCTTTAAAACCAGGGTCGACGGTGAAGTATTTGTATTCCACCGTCCCCGTGGCCGGCACGCGATACGGTTCTTCGCGCATGTTCACCACTAGGTCAGGCTCGCGGGGCAATTCCCAGCCCGACACGAATTCCCGCGGGGGAGGAAGTTGTTCCTTGTCCCCTTCCGGAGCTCCGTTTTTGACCCAGGTGAAGATCTGGTCTTTTTCTTCTTGGGTCAGCGCGCGGTCGTTTTTGAATTCGCCATGTTTGGGATTCGCATGCCAGGGGGGCATCCGTTGTTCATCCACGACCTCGGCAATCATCTCCGACCAACCCACGACCTCATCATAGTCGGTCAAGGCAAACGGGGCGATGTCCCCCTCGCGATGGCATTCGACACAACGATTTTGCAAAATGCGTGCGATCTGATTTGAATAGGTCACTTCGCTGTTTTCATTCGGCTGCTTGACGCGGCCAATGTGACAGCCGACGGCCGCGGTCACCGGCGTCGAGACCGGCTTGTCGGCGAGTAACTCTTGCAGCGCCAGTTCAAGATCGTTCCGTTCCGGTTTGTCGCGCTGATAGCCCACGCCGTATTGATCGTCAACGCGCCCCCAATACCGCACCGTCCGATCTTTGTCGAGCACGAACACTTCCGGCGTACGGACGGCATTCATCTGATCGGCGACTTTGTTTCCGGCATCTTTGAGCATCGGAAAATCAATTTTGTGCAGCCGTGCATAAGCGGCCATCTCGGTGATCGAATCTTGCGAGTTGGCATTTACGGCAATAAACGCGACGCCCTGATCGGCGAATTTTTTATTCAAGGCCACTAACCGCGGAGCGTACAGCTTGGCCAAAGGGCATTCGGTTCCGAGAAAAGCGACGACCACCACTTTATCTTTGCCAATCTCCGAGAGCGACTGCTCCTTACCTCGAAAATCGGCAAGCGTGAAGTCGGGGATGACCTTCCCGATCGGCGACTTGGCGGGTTGGGTCTCAGCAGAGAATGCGGAACTCGTCAGTGTCAATAAAACCGCCATTGCGGCAAACGGCAAATAATTCGAAGCGAGTCTCATCTGCAATTCTCTCAATTAGGCCATGGAATGCATGAGCGAATAACTCTGTACGATCAGCGTCAACGGTTAGTATGCGAATCAATGCGTGCGTTGGCGATAGGGAAAAATCGGATGCCGACCGTGGAATTTCGGCAAAACGCTGCTGGAGAACAATCGATACGCTAACCAGACTAACCGGTCGGATGGTTTTGGGGAAGCACGATTTTTTTACAGTTGTGTCTGGGTAAGCAGTGTCGCTCGTCTCGGCTGATCGCCGACCAATACTCTCTGGTTCGTGAGCCCAGCCGAAATCTTAAGCTAGATTTCTCAGATTTATCCTCACAGTCGCATGCCACTGACTTGGGCCATTCAAGGGATTCTCAACCGGCGATTGTGTCACGACGACGACACCGGCCGGGCATGTGACCCGACCGGTGTCTGCGTTTGCCAAATTGGAATTCCGAAATCGCTAGCCATGTGTCCATCAGATTCGACGGGTGGCATGCAATGGTGGTGGCGACGGATGACTATTCGTCGTTATTCTGTCGGTCTCGATTGCGGCGCGGCCGATCTCCGCGTTGTCGGTCTCCCCGCTGTCGATCTCCCCGTCCGCGACCACCAAACCGGGGTTGCGGCATGTCGAACTTCTCACCCTGCATGGCGGCAAACTGTGCTTGTTGTTCTTTGGTGAGAATCTCCAGCACGCTGCTTTCGGCCGATTTCCGCAATTCTTCCATCTTTTTCATCGCAGCTTCGCGATCTCCGCTATCGCGTCTCCCACGACGTCCTTGCATCGCTTCTCGCATTTTTTCGCGGTTGGCTTCTTCGGCCGCTTCGATCTTGCCCTGTTGTTCGTCCGTGATTTCCAACTTGGCTGCCACTTCGTCGTCACTCAGCGCGCGAACGCCCTCGACTTGGATTTTGATTTGGTTGAGCCGTTTCATTTGCTGTTCGTCCAGGACTCCGGCCAGCATTTTTTTTGCTTCGGCAGCGCGTTTTTCGGCGGCTTCGCGGCGTTCGGCACGCATTTTGGTCCGTTCTTCTTCGGAAAGATCACGGAGGTTTCGCCGGTCACCACGTTCACCGCGCTCGCCCCGCAGTTTCTTGGCGATTTCATCGACCGATTCCTCTTGCCCTTTTTCCAGCTTGATTTCCGTCCGGACTTCTTCAATCCGCAACAGCGAAAGCAAGTCGCCCCCGCCACGGGGACCAGCGCCGCCTCGTCCACCGCGACCTTCACGTTGTCCGCCGCGGTCACGCCTCCGCCGTTGCGGGCCTTCGTCTTGGGCTTCGACTAAGGTTGTGACAATGAACGTCGTAAACACCACACCTGCCAGCAAGGGAAACCAGCGTTTTTGCATTGTTCTGCTCCTGTATTAGATATGTCGCAGCCACATGACCGGTCGGAAAGAGCCGATTCCGTATAGGGGCCCGAGCGGGTTGAACATTCGCCAAGTCGGCACGATCACCAGACGTAGCAACCCCGCATCCAATAGAAACACCGCACCCGTAAAAAAGATTCGCCAGCAATAACAAAAAACAACGTTTTCCGTAGCTTTCCCAACAATTTCTTCCCACGCCGATTCAAGGCCGTCCTCACTCGAGCCCCAAACCACCAAAGGCTGCAAAACAACCCCTGGCCACCGGCCACTGACCACCGGCAACTTTTTCAGTACGGCCACGGCCCTTGCGACCAAAGCCCCCCATCCACATAGACGGTCTGCCCGGTGATAAAGTCCGCGCCGTCGCCGGCGAGATAAACCACCGCTTTGGCGACGTCGTCGACTTGGCCGACGCGGCGCATGGGCGTTAGTGGACTCCACGTTGCCGAATAATCACCACTTTCGAGTTTTGTCCGTTCGATTTCGATCGCACCGGGGGCAACGCAGTTCACGCGAATGCCGTGCGGACCTAACTCGACTGCCGAGACGCGCGTAAGATTCTCAACGCCTCCTTTCGAGGCGGAGTAGTCGACCAAATTGGGAAAGGGGGTTTTGTTCGCCCCCGAGCCGATGTTGATAATGCCCCCACCCCCTGAATCCTTCATTCGCAGCGCGGCTGCTTGGGTGCACAAAAACGTTCCTTTGAGATTCGTGCGAATCGTGCGGTCGAAATCCTCTTCGGTCAGTTCCAACAGCGGCGCCCAGGTTTGCACGCCGGCATTATTGACCAGCAGGTCGAGCGTCCCGGCTGCAGCTTCAAGTTCGGCAAACATGCTCTCGACTTGGTCGCGATAACCAATGTCTCCCTGGAGCACCCAAGCCTGTCGGCCCAGTTCACTGATGGCGGCCGCGGTTGCAGCGGCGCCATTGCGGTCCCCGTTGAAATTCACGGCCACATCCCAACCGTCGCGGGCCAATCCTAAGGCAATCCCCCGGCCGACCCCTTTGCTGGCCCCGGTAACGAGGGCGATTTTACGATCCGTATTCATGTTCGTCGTTCATGTCAATTTGTTGATTGAAGAGTTCGTTCTGCTGTCGGGCTGCAATCTATCGAAACGCATCCGCGCGGAATGATTTTACATTGCCAACAGTGATCCCGTCCACAAGGTGCCGCCGAACCGGATCGGTTAAAAAAATCAGGTGATCTGTAACACCTTCTCGGTCGAGCGGCACCGATCATTTGGTTTGCTCAGAAAGAAAAAGAAGAGGAACCATGTGGAAACTAAATCGCCAGTGCGGAGTTCACCCGCAATGGTAGAAAAAAATTTAACCACGAAAACGACGAAAGACACGAAAAAGAACTGACGTTGTTCACCCGACTTTTTTTCTTTGAGTTCAACAGAAACGACACAAGACGACGTCCCCGCCTCAGTCTTTATTTTCGTGTGTTTCGTGTCTTTCGTGGTTAGTTTTTTAAAAATAGGGTGAACACAAAATTGCCGACGTTGGCAGCACGAGTACAGCTGCGCTTAGTCCCAGTCCTCTGTGCCCGCATCAGCAAATTCGTCGAGAGTCGTTGTTCGCAAGATCTCTCGCCGCCAACCCGGTTCGTGCACTGGCCAGCATTGGACTTGGAGGCCGCTTTGGCTATGCGTGCGGGACTTTTGGATGTGGTGCACGTCTTGCCAACAATTCTTTTCCAACGTTTCCAATTGCGGCGGACTAAATCCGGTATTCGCGCGGCGACTGGTGATGTGCCCTTGGTCAAATATCGTAATCACCGTCGGTCGCGGCAGGTCCAATAACCGCCAGGCGATTGCTTCATGACTGCTGGTGCGATAGATCGTTTTCAATTCCAACACGTCTCCATTCAGTCGCGTTGCATCTTCAAAAAACCATTGTCGGGGCAACATCAACCGTGCGGCTAAGAGATTGGCCCATGTCTCTCGGTCCGCTGCGGACACCTCCTCGTCGGGCAGCATCAATTTTTCACAAACACGATAGGCGGTCGATTCCCCCAGTTCGTGTGCGACGGCCCACTGCAGGCGCTCCGGGCGGTTGTCCGGTCGGACGAAAATCGAGGAGCGTCCCGACAGCCGTTTGTGGACTCCCCGCGGTTGTAAGGAGCGATCGATTGCCACCGTAATCCGCAACCGCCGCGCGATGAGGGCCGCATCCACCGGCGGAGCGATGATTCCTGCTTCGTCCAGCAATTCTTCTGCGACAGCTTCCAATGCCGCATTCCACTCAGCGATCGTTGTCTCTGTTTGCATGGGTTTAGGGCTTTCGGGAAGGAGGATGAGTGTATGTATGTACACTATCTAGCGCGGGGTTGGATATCCAGTCGAAAACCAAGGATTTGGGTCATGATCATCGAAAACATTAATTGGACTGTGACGATTATGCGGATTATGCGCGATGGACCGACTCCGGAGTTCAAAACCCTTATAGGGCGCGCCACTTGGTTTCGTGTTGTGATTAGTCGATTTGTGCCGAATCTAATCAATCGAGGCGTCATTCCGGCCGATCCGAATGATGCTGTGGAATCGATTGCGATGTCGGGAATGCCGCCCGCTTTACGAATTCCGATATGTATGGGCCCAATGAGACGTAGCCGCAAAGACTTGAAACAGTAGGGTGCGCAAAGTTGACTGATAAGCAAAAAACACGGAGGCAACTCCAAATGCACAAACCCGTCATCGAAACCGAACAGGTTGTCCAAGAGGATGATCAACACCTGCATCCCCGCCGGCCGCTCTTGGTGCTGGCCTTGGTGCTCGCATCGATCGGAACCGGATCTGGATTGGCGCTCTGGGTGCAACGTCCCAGTGACGCCGAGTACGTGGGCTACCTACACGTGGTCTCAAAACCGGTGATCGCCGGACGCAATGCCCGTATTTCCGAAGTGTTGGTTAGCGAAGGCCAATGGATCGAAACCGGTGACCCGATGTTTGTGCTTTCCGATGCGCAGTTGGATGCGGATCGGCTCAAGGCGGAAAATGCCGTGGAACAACTTGACGCCGAGTTGTCCCAAGCTCAAGCGCGGGCCGTCGTCGAATTGCAGTGGCGGCTCGATGATCTCGATCAAGAGATTTTCGAATCACGTCTCAAATCGGCGCGGTATCTGCAGGACAAACTTTCGCGCGAAGTCGATCAGATCGCTCACAAACAATTGATGAAGAAGTTCCAAGATTCCAATCGCCAGCGGACCCCCGTCGGTCTTATCCGGCAGATTGGGCAGGACGAACTCTCCTTTGTCGACGAACAAGCCCGCGTTGCGACGATGCTCAAGGTGCATGAATCGGAAAACGCGATCGAAGTTGCCTCCGCTCAAATCGATTTGTGCGAAGCCCGCGTGGCGGAGTTAAAACGACTTCAAGCCGAGCTACCGGATAAAGTGCGGTTGTCGATGGGAATTCACGTCGCCGAAGCCCGCTTGGCCGAAGCACAGGACACCCTGCGGCGGTTGGAAGCCACGCAAGCGGATCTCACCGTGCGAGCCACCTTGCCCGGCACAATTGGCGTCGTCGCTGGAGAAGCAGGCGACACCGTCTCTGCCACCGAGCCGTTGGTCGAAATCTTGGATCCCGAGCAGCGATACCTCATCGTGAATATCCCCTCGACCCAAGTCAACAAATTCGAGAAGGGAAGCGAGCTCGATTTGGAATTCCCCAACGACGTGCACCGCGTCGGTCGTGTGGTGAAAACTTCGTCCCAGGCGCAGCATGCCGCCGGATCCAGATCGCGCAACAACTGCGTCACCGAAGTCGCTGTGCATGTCGAACAGGCCGGCAAACTGTGGCCGACCGTACCCTACCGCACCACGATCAAGGTCCGCCCGCAGGATTAATGGCCACGTTCTGGACTGTCTGCTGAAAACTGCCAAAACAGCTAGCGCTCAATGACCGCGCTAAGAATTCGGGTGCCATTGGCTTTGCCAGTGTTTTGTAAGTATCGCACTCATTTGAAGTTGCACTGGAAAAGTCAGTGGTACCCAACCGTAGAAATTAGCCGTGACGAAGCACGAGGGTCCCAAGTTTGGGGGTTTATTGATCCCAGAGCCGAATTGGGAATTAAACGTGCCCTCTTTTGAGGTCACTGCCTCCGCCGCTGCTGCAAACGTGGAAAACCTGGTAAGTTTCGCGGTGGATTCGCCAAATGGGCTGTCGCTGCGTAGAATACGCGGGTTAAGGTTTTCTAGGCTTCAGCGGAGCGAGTTTCACGGTGGTGGCAAAACGTGTTGTGTTGGCGATGAGTGGAGGCGTCGATAGTTCGGTCGCGGCGCACCTGTTGCGTAACGACGGCTACGAAGTGATCGGGCTGTTCATGCGGTCGGGTGTGCATGAAGAGACGACCTGTGCCGTGGGGAGCGATGCGCTGCCGATTGTAGCCAGCCACAAACAGGGCTGTTGTAGTGCCAGCGACGCCGCCGATGCGCGCCGCGTGGCCGATGCACTCGATATTCCCTTTCATGCGGTCAATTTTCGCGACGCGTTCGGGCGGATCAAGGACTATTTCGCCGACGAATATCTCTCCGGACGGACCCCCAACCCCTGCGTGATGTGCAACAACTGGCTGAAGTTTGGCAAGTTGTGGGACTATGCGCGGCAAGTCGGGGCTGAAAGCATCGCCACCGGGCATTACGCACGGCTCGTTTCCGCCGAGGGAGAAGAACGGCCCGCGTTAGTGCGTGGGGTGGATGACAGCAAGGATCAATCCTACGTGCTGTTTGGGTTGGATCGCGATTTGTTGTCGCGTGTTCAGTTTCCTGTGGGGGAATACAACAAAACCGAGATCCGCGATATCGCCCGCGAGGTGGGGTGCCGGTTAGCGGAGAAACCGGATAGTCAGGAGATCTGTTTCGTTCCCGATCAGGATTACGCCGGATTCATTCGCCGCTACCGTGGGGAATTTGAGACAGCCGGTGAGATTGTCGACACGGCGGGCAACGTCGTGGGCCAGCATGCGGGTTATGAACAATTCACGATTGGTCAACGCAAAGGATTGGGAATTGCTTTCGGCAGCCCGCGTTACGTGGTCTCCATCAATGCTGACTCAAAACAAGTGGTGATCGGCGAACGCGAAGACTTGGCCTGTCACGAGGTGGTCGCGGACCGGTTGAATTGGTTGATCGATGACCCGCCGGGCAAATTCCGTTGCCGGGCTAAGATCCGCTATCTGCATCAACCGGCCGAGGCCGAGGTGCAAATCACCGCGGCGGACCGCATGACCGTCCACTTCGACGAGCCGCAATATGGCGTTGCTCCCGGTCAAGCCGTTGTCTGTTACGACGACGATCGTGTTTTGGGCGGCGGTTGGATTGCGTAGCGCGCGTTATTTCAAAACGCGATCGCATTGCGATATCCGGTTCCCCAGTAAAATGATTGTGCCGCCCTTTCAGGGCTGGATTGTCGCCGGTCTCTCTACACCCAGGGCGGCGGTGCGTTCGCTTTGCTCACGTACCTTGCCCTGGGCTGGCTTGTTTGGCCCCTACGGGGCGGTGGTCTGGTCCCTCGATTGCCCCCCTCTATAGCATTCGTGTTTGACTGGTCTTGACCCGTTCTGCAACTGTGCGTATTCTCCCGCCACTTCTCACCTCTCTCTTTAGACATTTCACACAATTCCGATCTCAGTTTGCGACTTTTTCGGCGATGGCCGTGGTTGTGCGCTGAGCGGGCGGATGTGACATCGATTTGCGGTTTCGCGAAAACGATGGCCAATTCGCCGTGTATCTGGAATCAGGCTTACTCAAAATCGACGGAGCGATTTCGTGACCCGATCTACAAAAATGTTGTTGTGGGGCCTGTTGTTCTCAATCACGCTGACAGGCTGCGCCGAGATCATCAACTTTCGGTCTCAGACGCCTGAGGACGAAGAAAATATCGACCTCAACAACAATGCCGTCGAGACCGATTACCTCGCCAAAATGATTACCATTGCTGGAACGCAGGCGATGGAAGTCAAAGGGGTCGCGTTGGTGACCGGCTTGGACGGTACCGGCGGAGATCCGCCTCCGTCGATTTATCGCTCCTGGTTATTGGACGACATGCGTCGCCGCAAGGTGCGCAATCCCAATCAAATCCTACGTTCTCCCAACACAGCCTTGGTGCTCGTGCGGGCCTATATTCCGCCGGTCGTGAAGAAGGGAGACATTTTCGACGTCGAAATCGCATTGCCTCCCAACAGCGACGCCACGAGCTTGCGGGGTGGTTGGATGATGGAATGCTTTTTGACCGAACAAGCGATCGTTTCTGGTCGTGCCCCGATGAAGGGTCATACTTGGGCGACCGCCAAAGGCCCGGTTTTGGTCTCAGCCAGTTCGGTCGAGGATAGCGACGCTTCCACATTGCTCAAACGGGGACGCGTCCTGGCCGGCGGGAAGGCCCGCAAGGAACGGACACTCGGCGTTTATCTGCAAAGCAAGTACATCAGTTTTCGTAACGCACGCCGCGTGGAAAACCGCATCAACCAACGGTTCTTCGGCTACAAAAACAGCCAACGCAAAGGCCTGGCTACGGCCAAGACCGACGAATACATTCAATTGGATGTGCAGGAAAGTTACAAAAATAACCATTCACGGTACCTGCAAGTCATTCGCCAAATCGCTTTCCGTGAAAACGCCGTTCAACAGCGGGAACGGTTAGTGCGATTGCAAGAAAAAATGATGACCCCTTCTCTAGCAGCGATGTCGGCCTTGCGGTTCGAAGCGATCGGCAAGCCCTCCATTCCGTTTTTGAAGCAGGTTTTACAAGACAGCACGAGTCTGGAAGTTCGGTTCTATGCCGCGGAAGCATTGGCCTATTTGGGTGACAATAGCGGAGCGGAGACATTGGTCGAAGCGGCCCGCGAGGAACGCGCATTTCGCGTTTACGCCTTGGCAGCCTTATCAATCATCGACGATACGGTTTCCTATTATGGTCTGCGGCAATTGATCAACGAAGAGAGTGTCGAACTGCGTTACGGTGCTGTGCGAGCCTTATGGACGCTCAACAAAGACGACCCCTTTATTCGTGGGGAACATCTGAACGATCAGTTTACGCTTCGCGTACTACCTTCGTCGGGTGAGCCGATGGTGCATCTGACGCGTTCGCAACGCTCTGAAATCGTGGTGTTCGGCGATGAACAACGCATGCAGACTCCGGTCGCGTTGACAGCTGGACCGCACATCATGGTGAATGCACGATCCGGGGACGACACAATTATGGTCAGTAAGTTCAAATTGGGTGAACCTGATCAACGCAAAGAAGTCAGCACACGTGTTGCCGACGTCATTGCGGCAGTCGCCGATATGGGTGCGAGTTATCCCGATGTGGCTCAAATGTTGTCACAAGCCAGCGTGCAGTACAACTTGCCTGGCCGGTTAGAAGTGGATGCCTTGCCCCAAGGGGGACGTGTTTACATGCGTCCCGTCGCCGGGGGCGAATCGGGGTCCTCCAGCAGTCGCCGCAAGGCACGGGTTGGCGGCGTGAATCGCACACCAAACCTGTATCCGGTCATTCGTGACTCAAGCGGCGAAATCATTGTCGAAGAAAAAGAATCTAACGACGTCGAGGAATCGGACGAAGCCGGCGAGGCCTCGGTGACGGATGTACGTCCCGACGAGGACAAAGAACCGGAAGTTCTCAAAAAGCCGGGATTCTTTAGTGGAATTTTGAATTTAGACGACGAGTGATCGCCGTCATCATCGGACAAGCCTCTTGGTCAACGGGAGTGGCGAGGCTTTCGCGAAACTGTGGATGCACCAGACTGATGCAGAAACAGCAGATCGAGAACTTCGCCCATCCCCGTTTTTGTGCGGAAAACAATAGATCAACGCGCGACCAATCCTCGACCAAGTCACGTTGCATCTCTGATGCAGACGTTCTCAATCATGTTTCCAAGTGTTAAGGGCTGCAGATGTTGAAGTCGCTCGAGATGTTCGGCTTCAAAAGTTTTGCCGACCGGACCCGATTCGATTTCGCACCTGGTGTTACGTGCGTTGTCGGTCCCAACGGGAGCGGCAAGAGCAACGTCGTCGACTCGATTAAGTGGATTCTCGGCGACCAAAGCGCCAAAAGTCTGCGCGGCAAGGAGATGACAGACGTCATCTTCAACGGAGCCGCCGGCCGTAAACCCTCAGGATTCGCCGAAGCGACACTCAGCTTCGATAACTCCACGCGGTTCCTGGGGATCGAGGCGGATGAAGTCCAAGTCGGCCGCCGGTTGTATCGCAGCGGCGAATCGGAATATCTGATCAACAAGGCGCCCTCGCGCCTGAAAGATGTCCGTGACTTGTTGATGGGCACCGGCACCGGCGCTTATAGCATCATCGAACAAGGCCGCGTCGACCAGTTGCTGCAAGCCAGTAACGTCAACCGCCGCGCGGTCTTCGAAGAAGCCGCTGGAATCAGCCGTTTCAAGGCCCGCAAAGTCGATGCGCAACGCAAATTGGAACGGGTCGATCAAAACCTGTTGCGGTTAAAAGACATCGTGCAGGAGTTGGGCGGACGTCTCAATACGATGCGGCAACAGGCGAAAAAAGCTTCGCGGTATCGCAAGTACTCCTCGGAATTGCGTGAGTTGCGTGTCGGTTTTGCCGCCGACGAGTATCGTGACTTGACGGCGCGGCTGGGCGCGATTTCGCAAAGCCATGACGGTTGGCAATCTGAAATCGACGAGCTGAAAGCCAAATCGGCTGAAATTGAAAAACAACAAGCCGCGCTCGACATCCGACTGACCACGGTTGAAGATGCGCTGCAGGAGTCACAACAACGGACCGCCGCCAATCGAGAAGCCATCGCCGGTTTTCAGGCGACCTCTCGACATCAAAGCGGCCGTCGCGACGAACTCTCAGCTGAACTTGAGCGGTTGATGTCGCAACAATCCAATCTCACGCTTCGCGCTCGCGATATCGCCGGAGAATTGCAGCAGACGCTCGCCAGTTTGGAGGACTACGAGCAAAACTACGAAGCCCGCAATGCCGCTTTGATCGCCCGCGAGGAGGAGTTGTCACAGTTCGGTCAAACCTTGGCCGAACGGTTGCAGCAATTGGAAGCGGCTCGGGAACAAACATTAGAAGCAAAACAACGTGTCGCCGTGCTGGGCGGCCGGATGGCCACCAACGATGCGCGGATCAAAACCATTGAAGCTGCGTTGGCCGAGGACGAAAAACGCATCAGCGCCCGCCAACAGGAATTGACAGCGGCCAACTCAAAACTCGAAGTGCATCACCGCGAATTGCAAAAATCGCAAAACCGGCAAGCCGAATTGCGGACCCGGCTGACCGAAGAGCGGACGCGGCTTGAAGAATTGTCCCAAGCACGCATGGACGCCGAACATGCATTCAACACGCACCGTGAACAGCGGACTGGTTGGAAAGCACGACTACAGGTTCTGGAGGATTTGGAGTCACGCAACGAAGGCATCGGGGTCGGTGTCCGAGAGATTCTAACCCGTGCACGGGAAAGTCATCTCGCCCCGTGGAATCAAATCCGCGGAAGCGTGGCGGATCTGTTGCAAGTCGATTTGGAACATGCGGCCTTGATCGAAGTCGCCCTGGGAAGCCGCTCACAATTGATCGTGCTGGAAGATGCCGATCCGTTGTTGGAATATTTGCAAGGCACAGCCTGCCAGATTTCCGGGCGCGTCGGGTTCTTAGCGGTCACTGAAGGTACTGGACAAACTGCCGAAAACGGTCCCTTAGCGACGGTCGATCTGTCGGACCGACCCGGCGTGATTGCACGTGCGGACCAATTGGTCAAATCGGCCGCAACGGTTCCCACCTTGCCGGCGGCGTTGTTGCGAGATACGTGGATCGTCAATTCGCTCAAAGAAGCATTGGATTTAGCGGCCAGCGACGGTCGCGGTTGCCGGTTCGTCACGCTGCAGGGCGAATTGCTGGAAGCCGACGGACGCGTCTATGCCGGGACGTTTCAGGGAGAAACGACCGTGGTCTCGCGGCGCAGCGAATTGCGGCGTCTAAAAACCGATTTGCAACGTCTGGATAATCGGATTGAGGAAGCAGAGCAGGAATTCATACAAAAGCAGGCCGAACTGGAGGCTTGTACCGCGGAATTACGAGCACTCGAAGCGGAGCAGGAAACGCACGCCGAGACCTTGGCGGAAACCAAATCCGCCATGCTCAGCCAACAGATGGAATGCGAGCGTCTGGAGCGGAGCGTCTCCGATGCCCGTGAGTCGGTTGTGGAGAAAACCAAAGAACTCGAAACGTGCCGCGCGGAACGCGTGGCGGCCGCCGAAGCGCTGGCGCAAGTGGAGTCGCAACTGGCCGACGAGCAAAAGTTGATTCAGAACGGCGAACGTAAGGTCGAACAAATGGAACAGGAGTTGACCGCCCGCCGCGAGCAACTCAGTTCAGAAAAACTGGAAATGGCCAAGCAGGAAGAACGGTTAGAAAACCTGCAATCCGCGCGGTCTCGCCTGGGCGAAGAGCAATTCCAGCGCGATGCGCATCGTGAGGAAGCGGTGCGGCGGTTGCAAATTGTTCGTGAAAAACGAGACAACCTAACGTTAGGACTGCTCAATTCAACCGCGGCTCTGTCAGAGCATGCGTTGATTCAAGAGAGCCTGTCCGTGGATCTCGCGCAACGGGAACGCGAGCGGGAAGAGGTCCGCGCGATTCGCAGCCAGCTCTCAGCAGAGGAGCTGAAATATCGGCATGCGCTGCGCGAGTTAGAAGAACGCGCGCATGAACAGGAAATGAACCGCCGCGATTTACGGCACCAGATTTCAAATGTCGAGGAGCGGCTCCAAGAAGAATTCGGCGTCAGTGTCGCGGAAGTCGCCGAACAGGGCGTCTCCGCGATTCAGCTGTATGTGGACGAAGCCCGACACGAACAAGCTCCCGACACCGCCGCAGCGAGCGAAGCAGAGGCCGGCCACGACGTCGATTCAGAAGAAACCGTACCGGAGACAGATTCGGCCGACGAACCGGAACAACATCTGGATGAACCGGAACAGCATCCAGATCAAGCACAGCAGCATCTTGATGCCGATCAGGAGCAAACCGAGGAGACCACGAACCGCGAACCGAGCGAATCGTGGGAAGCACAGCCGCCGGAAGTGATTGCCGAGATTCGCAAAGCGATTGAATCTCGAATCTCCACGTTGCGCCGCAAACTCAAGTCAATCGGCAATGTCAGCGTCGACAGCCTGCAGGAACTGGAAGACTTAGAATCGCGTTACGGTAAGCTCAGCGAACAACTTCAGGACCTGACAGACGCCAAAAGTTCGTTGGAAGAGATCATCCGTCGCATCAATTCCGAAAGCCGGCGGTTGTTTAAGGAGACATTTGAAGAAATCCGCGGACATTTCCAAGGCTTGTTCCGCAAATTATTCGGCGGCGGCGATGGCGACATCATCTTGGAGGATGCCGAGGACATTCTAGAATGCGGCATCGATGTGGTTGCGCGACCGCCGGGTAAGGAGCTGCGGAGCATCTCGTTGTTGAGCGGTGGAGAAAAAACGCTCACTGCTGTCGCGATGTTGATGGCCTTATTTCAAAGTCGTCCCAGCCCGTTTTGTATTTTGGACGAAGTCGACGCGGCTTTGGACGATGCGAACATTGAACGCTATGTGGGTGTGATTGAGGAATTCCAAGACACAACCCAGTTCATTGTGATCACACACGCCAAACGGACCATGGTCGGGGCGGATGTGTTGTATGGGGTGACGATGGAAGAGTCGGGTGTCTCCAAACGGATGTCGGTTCGTTTCGACGATGTCAGCCCCGATGGCCATTTCAAGATTCGTCCGCATGGCGATATCGACGAATCCGAAACGAGCAGCGATGCCGCTTGAGGTGTGAACCTTGGTCGTCGTCGGGGTGTCTGACGAGCATCGGTACGTTGTGCGCGACTATTCGGCCCCGTTAGGGCCGTTGAAATTGATTCGCGCCTCAAAATCCGAACAAATTCCCAGACCTCTCTACCTTTGTGCGAGTTATCCGATTTGGTAGGGGAAACCGCCCCTGTTTCGAGTCGGAAAACCGCCGCTATCCTCGTTGCCGACAACACGTTGCGGTTATTCGGGCAAGCCGCGTCAATCGACAGGTCCCCGTCGATGGTTCCAGTGGAAAGCGTTGGTACTTTCGGTGTGGTCTTCAAAGAACCTAAAGTCGCACCCCCTCTTGGATCGAAAGTAGTACTCAGACGGTTTGGTTTTTCAACTCCTCGACTCAGTGCCAGAACGCGATTGGCGGCATGCAGGTCGAAGAGTCTGAAAAGGCAAGACGTCTGAAGGGGGGAAGTTTCAGTATGGCATACCAGTCCTACCGCAGCAGCCGTGCGCCTAGACCTTTAGGCATTCGGTCCCGCCTTCAATTTCCAACACACGACGTGTTTTACGAACACATTGCGTTCTACACCACGTAGAGCGTGCGTAGTGTGTGGAAATCCCACCTGACGGCACTGCCCGTCACCTTCCGACTACGTAATTTGTTCCCAATTGATTCCTTACCTCATTGAAGCGCAAGATTGGCCTGGCGAGAAACCTCAAGGCCGGTCTTTGACCAAGAAGCATGCCCCGACCCAGCCGTGACGGTTCGCCACTAGGACCCGAGGGCTAGGAAAGCCGGTCGTCATGGCGGAGTGTGATTCTGGAGGGCCCGCAAGACCCTCTGCGTTTGCATACATTGAACAAGTGATTGGAGAGCCGGCAATGAAGACGATCTTCACTACTGGACAGGTAGCCAAGATCTGTAAAGTTGCGCCCCGCACCGTCAGCAAGTGGTTCGACTCAGGTCGCCTTCGAGGTTATCGCATTCCCGGATCGCAAGACCGGCGAATTCCCCGCGAGCACCTCATTCGGTTCCTGAAAGAACACGGGATGCCCTTGGGCGAGCTAGAAGACGAAGCCGTTGGCAAAGTCTTGCTCGTCGGGTCTGACACGGTGATTCGCAACAACCTGACCGAACACATGCCCCCTGATGTGTTTAAACTCGAATACGCCAACAGCGGCTTTGAAGCGGGCATTCAAGCCGAATCGCTGCACCCTGACTGTGTCGTTATCGACTTTGTCATGGGACGTAACGATGCGATCATGATAGCACAGAACCTTAAAAAGAATAACGAGTACGCCGAAACGGTTTTGATCGGCCTACTCAACGATGAAGATAATTCGGCCGGATTCGACCGTACGATCTTCAACGAGACCTTCCGTAAGCCTTTCGACGCTGCCTTGCTCGCGGAACGTATCCGCACGCTGGTCGGTCGTCGCAAGCAACTTGCTTAGGCTCGACGACCAGACTCCAGCGTTGCAAGGAAACTGGGAACAACCGGGAATGCGGAAGTCGGAACGCCGGCTCTCAACCAACGGTGCTTCCAATCGCGACCTCCCGGAGCCGAACTGAAGATAATCGACAACGTGTCGCTATTCATATCCAAAAGCACGAAACTCCGGTTTCGTGCTTTTGGCGTTCTTTGCCAACAAGTTTCCCTAAGAGTTGCCCAGTGGGTGTCGGGTGCGTCGTGACGCACCTTTCTCTGTAGGACGAGAGATTGCCCCACTGGAAAGTGGGGATGATCGTCAACGGTAGCGCGAAAACCCTCACCCCGGCCCTCTCCCAGAGGGAGAGGGGGAAGAAATTCATCGTGCGCCTTACGGCATGGCGGCGATGGCGGCTTTGCGTTCTTTGATCACTGTGTCGTAACTTTTCGGTGTTTGCTCCGCGTCGACGTATTTAGCCAAGTCCCGCAGTGGAATCACCTTGTATTTGTGCAGGTGCAAATACTTCATGAATGCGCGGAAGTTCGCTTCCGGGGTGTGCACCCAGGGGTGTTCGTTGTCCGGCACGCCGTGAAATTGAAGCACTGCAATCTTACCGTCCCGTGCCTGTTCCACAGCACGGATTAAATCAGCCAATTGCCAATCGGGACGTGCATCGCCGGCAGAGGGAATCAACAGTGGATGGTCGCGTCCCGGTTCGTAGGCAAAGCCCCGTCCATGATCATAAGGATACTCCGGAGCGCCGCCGCGGCGGGCGAATTTGATGCCCGCCTTTTTCAACAGCGCAAAGCCGGCCGGGTCAAATGCATTGCCGGGATAAGCAAAGCTGACGGTCCGTGGAATGCCATGTTCTTTACAGCGAGCATTGATCGCTTCGAGTTGTTCCTGCACCTGATCCAGACTCTTGGCAGTCACCCCCTTGTGATCGCGGGTGTGATTGCCGATTTCAAATCCATCGCGATGCAACTGGGCGATCTCTTCCCACGTCATATAATCCCGTTTGTTTGTCTTAAACGTAAACCCTTCGGTGATGAAGAAAGTCGCGCCGAACCCATAATCCTTGAGAATTGGCCGCGCAATTGTGAAGTGCGATTTCACCGAATCGTCAAATGTTAAAACCACCAGCTTATCCGGGATCGGTTCCAAGGCGGCAGCATCGTTCGCTAATGCGCAGACGATCGCTGCTCCCCAAATGACCGCCGACAACCAACGCTGTTGGATTCGTTGTCCGTTATTGCCAGACATCTATTCCTCCTCCCCCGGATCCGCATCATCAATCCCTAAGACTTCCATCCGACGATACAGTTTCGCGCGATTGATTTGCAACAGGTCGGCCGCTTGGCTTTTGTTTTGCTTGCATTGTCGCAATGCCCGTTGAATCAATTCGGTCTCGTACTCGGACGTCAATTGTTCCAGAGGAATGCTGGTGAACTGTTCCACTGGTGGAAGATGTTGTGCATCGAAACCGGTGCGGAATCGAAACGGCAAGTCCGCCGGGAGGACCATCTCCCCGGTCGCCGCGACATGCGTTTCGCCAACGACTTTGAAGAGTTCCGCCAAGTTACCCGGCCAATTGTATTCGGTGAAAAGTTTCACGACAGCCCGTGCGAAACCGCCGACCTGTTTTTCGCCGCGGCGATTGATATCCTCAAGAAAGTGCTGCGCGAGGAGTAACAAATCTTCCGGCCGGTCCCGCAGCGGCGGCACCTCGATCGTGACGGTTGTCAACAAGGCCTGTAATTCAAACAGCAGATCTTCGCGTTCCACCGCCTCGGCCAGCGGAAAACAACTGGAACTGAACAATCGCAATGCGGGCGGTTCTTCCCCGTCGTGGGCTTTAACAATGCGGCGCTGCACGTCGCGGGGCAAATGTTCGACATGGCCGAGAAACAGCGCTCCAGCGGAAATGCCCAGTCCGCGCGCCGCGGGGTCGGTTGCGGCTTCCAACAAACGCGTAACGGTGCGGTCGATTTCTGAGGCGGCCAGTTTCCGGCAATCGACGGCGACAAATGCCGTGTTTTTCGTGTCTCCACCGTAGTGTATCACCCGAGCAAGATGTTGCTTGCCGGTCCCCGGTTCCCCTTGTAAGAAAACCGCTGCCTGACAATGCTGCGCCAATTCGATTTGATTTAGCATCCGCGTTGTCGCTGGGCCTTTGCAAACCAGCGTCTGCTGTCCGAAGCGTTGCCGCAGATTGCCCCGCAAAGCAGCTAATTCCGCATGCACCGTTTGGGCGGCCGTCGGATCGGCTACGGGCGGGGGTTGGGGAATCGCTGACACGATGCCCAAGACATGAATCACCTGCCCCTCTTCATCACAAAACGGATAAAAATTCAACATCCGCGGCAACGACGCGCCGGTGGTTGTGGTGAGATAGGCCGGGGTACTGCGTTGCTCACCGGCCAACACCTCGGGTGGGGGGCAAAGACCGGCCGTCAATTCCTCCACCGGAGTCTCGCCGCTGCTACCGTAATGGCTAATCCGACCAACGACGTCTTCCGCCGCAAAACCAGTCAATTCCTCGCAACCACGGTTAAACACCAACAGCTTGCGCTGGCCGTTCATCACGAACAACGGCGTCGAACCGCCACCCAGTAGCCGCGTCAAATTGCCGGTTGTCGTATGGCGGCGTTTCATAAATGTCGTGGTTTCAATTCGTTGACGTTGAAGGTGTTGTAATAACGTAAGTGCGTGAACAACGTGAATGCACGTTAGGCATCAAAGTCGATTCCATTGGAATACGTGTGGTTTTGCGTTGAGAAACCCTTTCAGGGTTTGGTTCCCCCTGGTCCTCCTTACCTAGGGTGGCGCGGCGTTGCCGCTTACCCTAGGCTAAGATGAGCTACCCCTTCGGGGTAGGTGTCACACTGACAAGCCAACTAAAACCAATTGACTTGAATAAAAATTCACTGGCCACCGGCCACCGGCCACTAGCCACTCTGTAACCTGCCATCAACGCTGCACCCGCCCAGAACCGCTGCCGGCAACCAAGGCCTCAATCTCCGCGCGGGTGGCGTAATTAAAATCTCCTTTGATGCTGTGTTTCAAGCAACTGGCGGCGACGGCATAACGCAGGGCTGATTCCGGATCGGCCATTTCGGGTGTGTTCAAGGCAAAGACCAATGCCCCCGCAAAAGAGTCGCCACCTCCGACCCGGTCGACAATGTTGCGGATTTCGTAAGGGGTATAGTTTCCGTTATTATCCAGCGGTGCCGCAAAGCTGCGGTCTTGAGCGACGTCGAACAACAGGGCGCCCCAGTTATTGTGGCTGGCAGAGAGGCTTTCGCGGAGCGTGATCGCAACCTGTGAGACGTTGGGATATTGAGCGACGATTTTCCGCGCAACGGTTTCATAGGCGGCGACGCTGATTTGCCCCGCTTCCACGTCAGTATCGTCGGCGCGAATGCCCAACATCATGTCGGCGTCTTCTTCGTTGGCGATGACGACATCGACGTAAGGCATGAACTCCTGCATGGTCTGTTGCGCCAGATCCTTGGTGCCGGTCCCCGGTTTCCAGTTCCACAGTTTTTTGCGAAAGTTCAGATCACAAGAAACCCTCAGCCCCTGCTGTTTGGCCTGTTTTACGGCGGCCAAACCCGCCTCAGCAGCTGCGGCGCTGATCGCTGGGGTGATGCCGGTGATGTGAAACCAATTGGCCCCCGCGAAGGCGGTTTTCCAGTCGTAGGCCTCGGCGGCGGTGAGGGAAATCGAACTGTGATCGCGGTCGTAAATCACGGTCCCTGCACGTTGATTGGCGCCGGTTTCGACGTAATAGACGCCGAAGCGGCCTTCGTCCCGGCGCTGGACCAGTTCGGTTCCGACATTGAATTTGCGGAGTTCCGCCTCAAAGGCGTCGGTGAGTGGATTGTCGGGCAGGCTGGTCAAAAACGACGCAGAGCCTCCTTGCCGGGCGATTGAGACGGCGACATTCACCTCGCCGCCGCCAAAGGTGATCTCCAGCCGCCCAGGCAGGGCTTGCGGAATCCGCATGAATTCTTCCGGCGCCATACGAAGCATGACTTCACCGAACGTCACGACGTGCATTTCAACTCCCATTTCCCAAAGCGGTTGTACGGTCGACATTAGAAAGTCAATGTAGCCAACCCCGGCGGGAAATGCATCCTTAGGCCGCCCGGCGCGGTGCAGGGAACTGCCGTGGAATTGAGATCTGAAAATTTCGCACAACTTGAAACAGCCGTGCCAATGTGTTGTCACCGCTGTCTGCTAAATCAGATTCATCAGCCAATGTGCTCGACGGCGGTGGTTTTGCGACCCATGTTTAATTGAGATGGAATTGGCGTGGGCATGCCTGCTGCGAAATCACCGCCGTTTATTTTTTATAACTCGGCGCTGGCGGCCGCGCTATTACCAGCGGCGGCCGCGTACTTAACGGATAAGCCAATCCCACACGGTCCGCGGGAAGAGACTCGTGGCGATGATCGCGACTGCCAGCGCGATGGCAACAAGACGTGCTGCACGTCCTCGTCGTGGTTGGGGTTTGTTCAACGGTGGATGGAAGAACATCAGGCTGATCGTGCGTACGGCAACGCCGGCCATGACTAACCCACCGACGACGCCTGCGCCGGCAGCGGTGACAAATCCGCCGTGAAACGCGACCAAGTCGAGCGGATTCGGCACTTGCACTGCCAAGGCCGTCCACAGTAGAGCGGCCTGACTCCAAAAACCTAGCAGCGGCGGTAGGCCTGCGAGGCTGAATAGAAATAGCAAAACCGCCGTCGCCAATATTGGCTCAGTCCGCAACAACCCGGTCAGTTCATCCGTGAACCGGCATTTTTCATCGCCGCCGCCCAAGGACAAAAACACGGCGGACAAACCGGCCAGCGCGAGGGATGTCGCTCCCAATTGACCGGTCCAAGCGGCGCGGGCTTGCTCTAATTCCAGGCTGTCTCCCTGTTGGACGCGCCAGCAGATGACCGCCAGACCCAGCAGCCACCAACCAGTCTGGGCCATCGCCAAGTTGGCCAACAGTCGTGGAACACGAGTTTGAGTCAGCGCCATCAACGCTCCTCCCAACAGCGTGATCACCGCCAAAACCAACAGCAAGGCAACTCCTAAGTGCGCCGCAACAGAAGAGGGCAACAAGCAAATTCGCAGTAAGGCAGAAATCGCGGCCAGACGCGGCACGAGCAACAGGACTCCCGTAGTCCAACCGTCGACGTCATCCACGATGTCGACCATCGCAAAATGAAACGGCACAGCCGCCAGTGGAATCGCCAAGCCGGTGATCAGCAAGATCAAAGCGGCGCTATTCATAGCTGTTTGATGTGCTTCGGCAGTTCCGTGGAGATTCATTATCGACAGCGTCGTCGTGCCGGTGCATGCATATAGGAACACGAAACCCAACAGAGTCAGGCTCAGCGATAAGCCTGCCATGACGGCGAATTTTAGCGTCGCCCCCTTCGCCGTTAGAGTCCGCTCACTCACAAACAAAATCAAAACCAGCGGCAGGTAGGCCAAGGCCAACGCAGTGGTCAGCAGCACCAGATCGTCAGCCATCGCTGCCAACAGCCCCCCAGCGGTGCTGAACAACAACATCGCCGCACTTTCCACAGCCGATTGTTCGCCGCAAGTCCGTTGTGAAAGTAAGCCGGCGAATACTCCTCCCACGCCGAGCATGATCCACTGCAGTGTCTCAACATGTGGATCGACGGCAATCTCGGCGATCTCTGTTGCATCAACGCCGGAGGAAATCCACGCTTTAGCGGCGCCGGCAGCAATGAATATGCAGACGCCGATTGCGCCCACCCATGTCTTGCTGAGACGACGATGTTGAAACCCCAACAGCAACAAGCAGGCTGTGGCAACCAGAATGATCTGGGGGCAGAGTATCGCGAGGGTCGGATTGTTCATACCTGCCTCCCCTTCTAGCGATCCAAGTTGCGGTCATCAACGCGTTCTACGGCAGCAGGCGGCGACTGTTGTCCTGCAATGATGCGGGACACGGCCGTTTCGGTGCGGCTGAAGAATAGTTGCGGCGCCACGCCGATACACAACACCGCCAGGATCAGCGGCAGCACAGCCGCCATTTCTCGCAGATTCAGATCCCCACGTATCGCATGGGTGATAGATTCTTGCGGCGTCCAGGAGGGATGATCGATGACCGGTTCGCGAAACGTTCCCCCAAACACACGCTGCATGACTCGCAAGAAACACCACGTGCACAGCACCAGCGCCACCAGACCGGTGATCGCAAAGCCCGGATGAATTCGCGCGACTCCCATGGAGACTGTGGCCGTGGCGACAAAACCACTGGTCAGCGGCAACGCGATCAAGGAGGCGACGCCGACAAACGTCACACCTGCCAAGCGAGGATATCGACTCGCTAATCCGCTAAACGCTTCGGCTTCACGCGTGCGAAACCGCGTGAACAACGCGCTAGTCACACAGATCACGATTCCCAGCGACAACCCATGACTACACAGCGCCAACAGGCTGCCGTTGATGCCGATCAGGGTGCTTGAAAACAGTCCCAGTACCGAAAAGCTGGCATAACTGACAGTCAAGTTTGCCGTCAAGCGTTTAAGATCATCCTGCACCAGCGCCAGCATCACGCCATAGATCGTCCCGATGGCGGCCGGCCAGAGAAAATACCCCGCCAGGTCGCCGCACAGTCCGGGGAAGAGTGGCAACAACAAACGCAGCCAGCCATAAAGGCCGATTTTTATCCAAGCGCCGCACAACATCAACAGACCCGCCGTCGGCGCTTCGACCGCAGCATCCTGCAACCAAATGTGTAGTGGAAACAATGGCACCTGAATCGCAAACCCCAAACCAATCGCCGCAAACAACCACAGTTCAATCCCGGCCCAATACTGGGTGTTTGCGGAACTGGCCGCGACGAGTTGTGGCAATTCCGAAATCAATTGCCGCAGGTTCAACGTGAACTCCGCGCTGCCCGACATCCAGTAGTGCGAAAGCACCAACAGCCCGCAGCCGGCAAATGTCAAACCGCTGCCGACGAGGGTAAACAGAAAGAACTTGATCGCCGCCGGCCGTCGATCGGTTCCTCCCCAGCCGCCGATCAAAAAGAACAGCGCCACACGTGTTACTTCCCAAAAGAAAAAGAACCACAGAAGATTGTCCGTCGCAAAGACTCCCAGCAGTCCCGCTTCCAGAGTCAGCAGACATGCCAAATACAAATCAGTCCGTGGATGGGCGCGGGTGACGGTGATTAACACAGCGGCATAGGTCAGCAAGGCCGTCAACACCAGCAACCAAACGTTGATCCCATCGATGTGCCATGTCGGCGGATAGAATATTGCTCCGGAGTGGCTGGGAGCGACGTCGGCCTGTGGATCATGAGTAACGGCCATCCAGATTGTTGCCACCAAAGCCGCGGCAGTGAAGCTGGTCGCGATCCCCTGCGCAGCCCGTGGGCGCGCACGCCCCCCAACAAGCACGGTTATGGCACCGGCCAGTGGGAGCAGGACGAGTGAAGAGACTATGTCGGACATCAAATCGTTTCAGGCGACGCCGGAAGGGATGGTCAGGGCACGTCGGTGCCGGACCAGAGGACGACCGCGAAAATCATGGCCACTGCCGCCACGATCATCAAGGCATAAAACTGGATCAAGCCGTTTTGCAGCGACTGCGCGGATTTCGCGAATCTGACCGGTAGTCTCGCAAACGTGCCGATGAGAATGCGATCAATAAAAAACCAATCCACAAACCGGCAGAGCAACGATCCGGCGCGTAGCGGCAGTGCGACGCCTAAGAAGTAATAGTCACGCAAAAAGAATTCGCGACTCCCCAAGGTCGTGAACGGTCGCAAGAGGCGCGCGACCGGGGTGGGAAGACGACTCTCGGCAACGCGCGCCAGCCATGACGTAACGCCGCCGCCCACAACCGTCGCGGCGACGATGATTTGTAAAAAACGATCCTCACTCACCGGCGCGACACCGGGCAATAAATAATTGTTCAGCCAACCGGTCAGCGGACCAAGCACCGCACCCGCAGCCAAGGTCGCCCCGGCGAGCAGCAGCAACATGGCTTGTTGAGGCCAAGTGGGGGACGCTGCCTTTGCATGGTTTTCACGCATAGCTAAATCGTGGGCAGCTGAGGGCCACAATAATCGGAACAGGCCGACCGTCGTAAAAAAAATCGCCCCCACCGCACACCAGAAAAACACCGACCACCACGTTGATTCCGTCGCGTCGGCGACATCGCCCGCGTTGCGGACGAGGGAAAGAATAGACTTTAGGCTCCAAAAACCCGAGAGCAGGGGAACTCCACACAGCCCGATGGTCGCGCTAAGAGATACTATTTTTTCCATGCGCGAGCGGCCAGTTGCCAGACAGATAACCGTCATGCCGGTCGAGAGGATGGCCAACTGCATCCCGGCTACTGCGATACCACCCGGCGCGCCGGTTCCCACAGCCAGCCAGATCAATCCCAGGTTCGCAATCGTAACAAAAGCGAGAAGTCGTGCACGGGACATCAGCGTAGCAGCGATCCACCCGGCGGCCAACGCCGTTCCTCCGCCGATAGCGGCCACCACCAATAATCCATTGGGCATGTGCGCGAGAAACGTTTGGAAGCGTAGCAACAGAGAAATCCCGGCGACGCCGCTGCCCACGCATTGCAAACATGCCGCCGCCGTGGGAGATTCTTCGCCAGCATCGGGCAACCAAACCCACAGCGGAAACTGTGCGCAACCCGCAATGGCCGCCACCAAAATACCGATCCCGGCGATCGTCTCCTGACTGGTGAATTCACGATCATGAACGGCGGCCAGTAGCTGCGCGATATCCAACGTTCCCGTCGTCGTCCACAAAATACATGCCGCAATCAGCAATCCACACCCACCGACTGAAAGCACAATTGCAGTTTTTCGCACAGCCATGCGACGTCGCAAATCAGCCGCTCCCTCCCCCGCCAAACCGCACACAGCTACGGCCAACAACTGCCAAGCCACGATCAATTGCAGAAAATTCTCGGAGGCCAGTACCAAGACGGTCGCGCTGACCGCACCCAAAAGCAAACACAACCGGCGCCAATCCGTGGTTGTGGATGAAACTGCCGTTGCCGCATGCAGAACAATCAGCCCGCCAACAACTGTGACGACAAAAATCAGCCATGCGGTCATGTGGTCGGCAACCAATGACAGCGAGACGGTGAATGGGATTTGTCCCGGCAAGGAAAACCATTCACCCAGGGCCACTTGCACTGGCTCCGTTTGCTGCGAAGTGACAAACAACAATGTCGCGCCGGCGGCTGTGGTGGCCAGTCCCCCGAAACCAGCGACCGCCCGGCCGGCGCGGGGCATGCGCAGCCATCCCCCAAGCAGCACGACGATGCAGGCCGCGAGTGGAATCAAAAAAGTCGAAATGAGACTAACGTGGATCACGTGCGGCAACCTTCCTGAGGATGCCCGGTTTCGATGGTGCGTCGGCGGGATAGGACCCGATAAAACGTAATTGCCATAGCGATTTGAGCAGCGGCCATGCCCCCGATCAGGAACAACCAAGCAGCGCCGCCGACATCTTCCCGCGCTGCACTGAGGGTGGCAAGGGCGACACATGCTCCTTGCAGCATGATTTGCCCCCCTAGCAGCAGGTGGAACAAACTTCGCCGGCAGAGTACGCAAAGAGTTCCCGCGACGAACTGAAACATCGCGAACACGAGTAGATTGTGCAACAGTGCCGGATCGATTGTCATGCCGCTGTGCCCTCCACGGTTTGCGCTGTCGGCTCCGAAGATCCGCCCGTCATCATACGGGGCACGGTCACCATGGCGATCATCAACAGCAGACTGACAACGGTCAGGCTGATTCCATGATCGAACAACAGCGATCGTCCCAAGTCACTCCAGCCCAATCGAGTGGCGGAATCTGCGATAGCTGTCGCGCGGGGCGGTTCCGCAGCCACGGCGGATGGAAGTGCGCTGAGTAGTCCGGTGAATAACAAAGCGGTGAACGCACAGGCGAGCCCGGTGAATCTCCAGGACGACTCGGGGGGAGATTCGTCGTTCGTTTCCGAAACGGCGGCAAAGAGGAGCAGAGGGCCGAGAAATCCCACGTTGACGATGAGGTTCATCACACCGACGATCACCATGCCGCCGACAAAAAGCAGCGTCGTATTGGCCAAGACAGCGACAACAAACCAGGCCATTCCACGGCGACGACAGCGGCAGGTCATGACGGCAATTGTTGCCACCAATCCACAACCGGCCGGAATGAGAAAGCAAAGTGTTGAGACAAACGACGACGAGGTCGTGATGAGCGAATCACCGCCGGTCAGTGGGAACAAACTCAACAGGGCGGCCAAGGCAATGACGGCGACAGCAGTTCCCGTGCGCCGCGGTGCGGGTACGCGCTGCGTCAGCAGGAGAGAGACTCCCCCAGCCCCCAGTCCGCAGACGATCAAAGTCGTTATCGGCAGTCCTTGCACGCTCATCCGTGAATCCCTGGAAAAATCCTCACCTGGGGACGCGACAAGCCCGCGATCACGTCCCGCTCTTTAACAAACAGGGGCTAACAGCCGGTTTCTGTGTTGTCGACAACCATGCCTTTCCACAGCGCGGTTACGTGCGTCCGGTGAAACATCAACCCGTAGGTGATCATCCCGCTGGCGACGATCCATGACAACAATCCCCGCGTCATGAAATCATCGGGACGTAACCACGTTTCGGTGGTCAACGCGATCATCAAATTCGTCCCCGCTACCGCCAGCAACACGTTTCCGGCGATGCTCTCGACGTCAGACGTTTGCCGCGCCGCACATTTTGTCCGCAACCATGCCAACCCGCACAAAACAGCCGCCAATTTGACGGCCACCACCATCGCCCGTAGAACCACGGCGGCTGCAGTGAGAGTGTCGTCGGTAGTGTACGTCGTGATTCCCCAGAAATACCAGCCTCCGCCGAACAGCCCGACCGCCAACAGCGCCAAGACGATGCACTGGAGATACACGATCAATTCAATCTCATGCGATAGATCCAGCCGCCTCAGAGACAGGGCCCCGACTGCAATCACAAATACCGCGCAACCCAACGGTTGTATCGCTGCAGTCCAGGATCCCGCTTGCGCTTGGAATTCTGCGAGATTGGCGAGATTATAACTGCCGAATAAAAATCCCAGACCGGCCAGTGCGCAGATGATCGTCAGCCAGGTGGTCATGCTGCGGAGCAGCGCTGCGAATTCCCCGCACCCCCCCGCCACCGGAAGGTAACGCACGATTTCCAACCCGCCGCACGCGACAACTAGCCAAATGGCAATCCCCTCAGCCGCCGGCCAAGCGGACATCATTTCGGCCAACACACTCCCCAGTGCCGCCGTCCAGACAAAGAGCCGAAATGCCCCACCGACTGATTGTGCGACGGATGCAGGCTGGGAGATCAGTCCCGCCCCGAAGATTTGTCGCAAACGTTGAAGCAGACGGGCACGCGTGAGGCGATGGCCGGGGATGAGGTATTCCTCAATGGCGATCATCCAACAGACCGCTGCCGGGATTCCACAACAGAGGATCAAGAAGGTTGTCCACATGGTCGTCTCACTTCACATCCGGTCGCCCCAACCGGCAGCCATAGAATACGCACAACAGCAACGGAGCCAGAAAAACCAACGTCCGCACAAACGCCTCTAAACGATTCGCCGCCACCGGTTCTGCAGCATGCAAGGCGGTGGCGAGCGGCAGCAGCAACAGCATGCCGGTGCCCAGCAAGGCGATCAAGATTGTCCGCCGCCACAAAGCAGGTCCCGGTGTTTTCACGTCGATTTTTTGTGTGCCTGTATTCTTGACGTTCGAATCAACCACAGCACCACCGTCGCGCCGCCGCAGTCGCAGCGCATTGATCAACAGCACTGCAACCAGACCGCCGCAGACGACGAATAATAGGATCAGATTTGTGGAATTCATGATCATGGGCGGATGTTGGCATAGATTGCCCGACGGGTAAAGAGGAGTCCCCGCGGGGGGAGGGGGGACTAGTGGCCGGTGGTCGGTGGCCAGTGGCCAGAAGCAGTAGGCAGTAGGGCAGGGGGTGATTGGTTTTTGGAAGATGACCGGCAGGGTTTCGCTCAACGACGATTTCTCCCTCTCCCTCTGGGAGAGGGCCGGGGTGAGGGTTTCGCATGTCGATGGACATTCCCATGCACAATCATCCTCACGCCACAAGCAACACAGAACAAGCACAGGGTGGCAGCGATTGCCAACGGCAATCGGTGTGCCGTAGGCACAAGACGCAGCAATTTTAGCTGTCCTTGCCGACTAGACTTTGCTTGTAATAAGAGCGCGGAAATTGCGGCTTCTTGCGGGCTGTGCCCGCCCCGATAGCAGAGCTATCGCGGCCACCCCTGTTTTTATTTCAACCGGACCATCGCTTGTTTTAACGCCGCCCTTTCGTCACCCGTGCTCGGGCATCCAGATAAGCTCCTAAAGCGCGGGCGTAGGGCATGGCTGTGGTGAAGGGACAATAATCGACACCGATTCCCGTCGAGAGACCTCGCAATTCATTACAGAATTCGCGGTACTTGGTCAAATAGTGCGAACGCAGGCGATGGGGGTCGACTAGTTGCGGTGAATGCGTGCCTTCTAAGTCGCGGAATTGCGTGGGGCGGCTGAAAGGGAATTCTTCTTCTTCGGGGGCGACGATATGAAACAGCAGCACTTCATGCCGCGCGTGTCGAAATTGCCGCAGCGCGCGGGACAAATCGTCGAGATCATCAAAGCAATCGCTCAGCAGGACCACTAAGCTGCGGCGGCTGAGCGTGGGGACGATCCGTTCGAGCACCGACCCCAGACTGGTTTCGCCCCCGGGAACAACATTGCTCAATGACTGTACGAGTTGCGGAAATGCCTGTGGCTTTGCGGAGGGTTCGATGTTGTCGCGAATCTTCGTATCGAATGTTACCCAACCCACGGCGTCGCGTTGTTGTAGCAACAGATATCCCAAAGCGGACGCCAATTGTCGGGCATAGGCGAGTTTGCTGAGTGTCTTGCCCGCATACGCCATGCTGCCGGAGCAATCGACGATCAGCCGGCAGCGAAGATTGGTTTCGTCTTCATACTCTTTGACGAAATATCGCTTAGTCTTTCCATAGGCCCGCCAATCGATGTGGCGGACTTCGTCGCCGGGGTGATATTGCCGATGCTCCACAAATTCGACGCTGGAGCCTTTGTGGGGGCTGAGGTGTTGCCCCATCATGAACCCCTCGACGATCCGTTTGGCCACGACCTCCAGATTGCCGATTCCAGCCAAGGCGGTGGGGTCGTGCAGGGGGGCATCCTGAGGGGGCATGGGCAGATCCGTAAAATCGGTGTAGAATCAGCAGTGTCGAAACTCAGTGTCGGGGCATCGAAGAGCCGTTTATTAGCACGGTCTCCCATCCGTCCTACCGATCTAGGGCGTCGATCGCAAGCGAAATGCCTGACGTTGTACTCGCGACGGCCAACAAGAGCGCCTATAATTCCGCTATAGTGAACCCCTGTTTTCTCAACACGGCCGAGTTTAAAACGATGCCTGAGATCCCGCCCCGCAACAACATTTTTTTTCCGCTGACAATCGTCGCCGGGACGTTGTTTGCGATTACTATTCTGGCCGTCACCATGGCGACGCTCAGTGACCCACGTGCGCCGGTGGCGAAATTCCTCAATGACTATGCCGGAATTCTGATCGGTGTCGAAGTGGGGGCTATTTTGACGCTCGGTTTTCTGGCCATGACCGTCGACCGGCTACGAACGTTGCGCGAAAACCGCTTGACCATCACCAACCCGCCTGAAGCGGAAACGTCCACGAAAGGGCCCGAATCATGAAAGTTCGCAATCACGAAGCGATCACGCAAACCCCGGTCGAGATGGAAGGAGCCGTCGGCGCCAAGGTACGGTGGTTGATCGGCGAGGACGACGGGGCTCCCAATTTCGCCATGCGGATGTTCGAACTCGAACCGGGAGGCGAAACCCCCAAGCACAATCATCCCTACGAACATGAAGTCTATGTGCTCGAAGGGAACGGACGGGTCTACGAAGGGGAGACCGAACATTCGATCGCTGCCGGCGACTGCATCTACGTCGTCTCTGACGAGGTGCACCAATTTCGCAATACGGGCGATGCCCCGATGAAATTCCTCTGCATGGTGCCGATCATGAACAAATGCACCGATTGAACGCCTCGCGATTTCGTGTGGCGGGAGGGCGAAGCTCCCGCTGAGCCGCGCGCTGCCCCAACGGTTTCCAATCTCGCGGCTCGGCGGGAGCCTCGCCCTCCCGGTCAGCCATTTCTCCCACAGCGCTGTCCGCCATGTCTGCCAAAGTTCAAAAGCAAATTGAAAAGCTCCGCGACGAATTGCGGCGGCATAGTTACTTGTATTATGTCGAGGCACGCCCGGAAATTCCGGACCGTGAATTCGACAAACTGCTCAAGCAACTCGAAGCGCTCGAACAACAACACCCCGAATTTGACACGCCCGACAGCCCCTCGCACAAGGTGGGTGGCGAACCGATTGCCGGGTTCAAGACGGTCGAGCACCGTGAGCCGATGTTGTCGATCGACAATGTCTATGATGTCGACGCTGTACGCGATTTCGACACGCGGCTCAAAAAACTGCTCGGCAGCGACGACGACTTGGCCTATGTGGCGGAATACAAAATTGACGGCGTGGCCATTTCACTGATTTACGAAAACGGTCTGTTGGTGCAAGGCGTGACCCGCGGCGATGGGCGGCAGGGGGATGACATCACGCACAATGCCCGCATTTTACGGGGTGTGCCGTTGCGTTTGCGGGGAGACAATCCTCCTCCCGTGCTCGAAGTGCGCGGCGAAGTCTTCATCAGCAATCCCGACTTTGCGCATATCAAAGCAGCGCAGGTCCAAGCGGGTGAGCAAGTCTTCATCAATCCCCGCAACTCCGCCGCCGGCGCGCTGAAGTTGCTCGATCCCAAAATCGCCATTCAACGCAAGCTGCGGTTTTTTGCTCACGGCGCGGGGTATGTGGAAGGTGTCGAATTCCCCACGCAGATGGAATTCCTCACCGCCATCCGCAATTGGGGTATCCCCACCACTCCCGGCGTCACGCTCTGCCCGTCCCTCGATGCGGCGCTGACCCAATGTGAAACGTTCATAGAGAACTTGCACTCGTTGGACTTTGAAGTTGACGGCATCGTGCTCAAGGTCAATGACCGGGAAGTCCAGGAGGAGTTGGGGCGGACCAGCAAAAGCCCGCGCTGGATTTTGGCCTACAAGTGGGAGAAATACGAAGCGGTCACGCAGATTGAAAGCATCGACATCCAAGTCGGCAAGACCGGCGCGCTGACACCCGTGGCCCATCTCAAACCGGTGGAAATCGATCTCACGACTGTCTCGCGAGCCAGTTTGCACAATCGCGACGAAGTCGAACGGTTGGGCGTTCGTATCGGCGACTGGGTTGTGGTGGAAAAAGCGGGCAAGATCATTCCACACGTTGTGCGTGTTGAAGAAGAGCGTCGCGACGGGACCGAAGAGGAATTCGCGTTTCCTAAGAATTGCCCTGTGTGCGATACACCGGCGGTGCAAGACGAGGGAGGCGTCTACGTCCGCTGCCCCAATCCCGACTGCCCCGCGCAATTGCGCGAAACCTTGCGGTTCTTTGCCTCGCGGTCGGCGATGGATATTGAGGGGTTGGGCATCAAACTGATTGAACAGTTGCTAGCGGCCAAGCTGTTGACGAGCCTGACCGATGTGTATCGCTTGCCCGATCGCCGCGAAGAACTGCTCGCACTGGAACGGATGGGAGAAAAATCGGTCGACAACCTGCTCGCCGCCATCGAAGGTTCCAAGACACAACCGCTCTGGCGGCTGCTGACCGGTTTGAATATTCGTCACGTCGGTACGAACACATCACAGGTCTTAATGCGGCAGTTCGGCACGTTGGATGAAATCATGCAGCAAACCGAGGAACAGTTGGCCGAAGTCGATGAAATCGGCCCGGTCATTGCTGCGGCGGTGTCTCAGTTTTTCCATTCCGACGTCGGCCGCGGCATTGTTGAGGAGTTACGCGGGTTCGGATTGAATTTCGGCGAACCGGTTGAGGCGCAAGAAACAGCAGAGGGTGATTTGATCTTCGACGGGAAAACGATCGTCGTGACCGGCACGCTGACAAAATTCACCCGCGATGAGATCAAGGAATTGATCCGCAATCATGGCGGAAGGGCAGCTGGCAGCGTGTCGAAGAAGACCGACTACGTCGTCGCCGGCGAAAAAGCGGGCAGCAAACTCGACAAAGCGACCAGCCTGGGCGTCCCCGTGCTGACCGAAGACGAATTCCTGGCGATGGTGCAATAACACCCCCCCCCCCCTCAGCCCCCGGCTTTGCCGGGGGGTAAATGACCAATCCGCGTTACCCCCCGGCAAAGCCGGGGGCTGACGGGATGAATTGGCGGGCGGATTATTTTTTGGCCTTGGCGTCGAGTTCGTCCATTGTGAAACGAACGCTGACGATATAGGGTTTCTTCCCTTTTTCCCAATGGCCGTACGTCGTCGTGACAAACGTGCCATCGGGCAGCAACTCGACGGCGGGGTACGCACAGTCGGCTCCGCGATGATTGTCCATCAACCGCACACGGTATTGCCCTTCGGTTCCGTTGACGATGTCGTCGTACGTTCCGACCCAGCCGACCCAGTCCCCTTTGGTGGGACTCTCGTGGGTGGTGTCGCGGAAGGAAATGAACAACCGCCCATCGGGTGTGTAACGGCCCGTATGTCGGTCGCCGGTCAATGCCGCCGGAAGTTGTCGCGGCTTGGTCCAGGTCTGACCTTCGTCGTCGGAAAAGATAACAAACGAATTCAGCGTGCGGCTATTTTCCCGCAGCAACACGGCAATCTGTTTCCCATCCGGCGAGCGAATCCAGCCCGGTTCGCACAGATGCGCTTGTGGGTGTTGGGCGATCACTTCCGGTTGGCTCCAAGTCAAACCGCCGTCGCTGCTGACAGTTTTGTAGAGATGGAACTGCACCGGTTTGGTTTGTTTGGAGTCCTTACGGAGAAAACGGCCGTCGTCGTGAAACAGCGCCATGTAGTCGCCATTGGCCAAACGGCCTACGCAAGACATGGTGACGATTCCACCGAAATCGCCGATCGGTTTCAGCGGAGACCAACTGGCGCCGTCATCTTCGGAGACCGCCATGCGAATCGGGTACAGCCCCGAAAACATGATCAACCGTTTTACGCCTTGCTTGTCGATCACGCGATGAATCGTGGGGACTTCTTTTGATGTCGACCAGTTTTCCGGCACAGGCAGACGCTCCGACCAAGTCAATCCGCCATCGGTCGAGCGTTTCATCACAATCGCGCCGCGACCATGCCCTTGGGGATAGACGCAAATCATTGTCTGATTGTCTTCCAATAACACCGTCGTCGGATGCCCCAGGTACTGCCCCGGCTCGCGGTCGACGACGACTTGCCGCTCGGTCTCTCCGGCCAAATCGACCACGGGAATCGTATAATCCCGCCGTAATGGTTTCTCAGCTTCGTCGCCAAGGACAGTGCCGCTGACGGCTGTCAATACAATGAGCGTACAAAACGGGACAAAAGCGCGGTGCATGGGGTAACCTCGTCGTTGTTCGATAAATATCTGTTCGGATAGACCAATGACTATACCAGCATAAACAGTGAACTATCGATGAGGAAAGCGACCACAGTCAAGAAATCGAACCGTGATGCATTGACGGTCCCGTCCATTTCCCAAACCGACCGCTTGCGGTCGTCATCGGCGTGCCATACGCAAAACCGACGGCATGATTGTCGGTCGCCTCCATTTCAACTAATTCGCATGCGCGTTAAAGTGGTTTCTCACCCGACGAAAACCATCGTCAGGCAACCTCCACAAAAATTCCCACCACGTAGCTAAAACAAGGCCTGCAGCAATATGTTGATTTTCGACGCCCACCTGGACATGGCTTGGAATGCACTGGAATTCAACCGCGATTTGATGCTGCCGGTCAGCGAGATTCGCAAGTTCGAGCGTCAATTTACGGATATCGTACCAGGTGAAAACACCGTTTCCTGGACGGAGCTACGGAAAGGCAATGTGTTTCTCACCATCTCGACGCTGATCGCTCGGCTGCATCGCAAAGATGCGGTGCGAACGTTTTACCAGTCCCGCGAAGCGGACTACGGAGCTGCCCGGGGCCAAATGGCGTATTACCAAGCGATGGTCGAACGGGGCGTGCTGCGGCCGATCACCGATGTGGCGACATTGGATGCACACGTGGCTGAGTGGGAAAGCGGCAATACGGATGAGTTGCCGATGGGCTACATCCTGAGCATGGAGGGGAGCCAGCCGGTTCAAAACCCGGAACAGATTCACCACTGGTATGACTTAGGCCTACGCATTTTGGGCCCCGCGCATTACGGCGAGAACCCATATTGTTTCGGCACCGGCAGCCAAGGGGGCTTAAAAGCAGACGGGCCGGCGCTGCTCAAAGCGATGGATGCCGTCGGCATGTTGTTGGACGCCACGCACTTGGCGGATCAATCTTTTTGGGAAGCACTGGACATCTTCGAAGGTCCGGTCCTTGCCAGCCACCACAATTGCCGCGCACTGGTCGACGCCGACCGGCAATTGACGGATGAACAAATCAAAGCCCTGATCGAACGCGGTTCGGTCATCGGCGCCGCCATGGATGCCTGGATGATCCAACCCGGCTGGGTCATTGGCGTCACGCAACCGAGCGACGCGTGTACGTTGTCGACATTAGCGGACCACATCGACCACATCTGCCAAATCGCTGGCAACGCCAACCACTGCGGCATCGGCTCGGACCTGGACGGCGGCTTCGGCAAGGAACAATCCCCCCACGACCTAGATACGATCGCCGATCTGTACAAACTAGGAGAAATCCTCAAATCCCGCGGTTACAGCGACGCCGATGTGGAGGGGATCATGTACCGCAACTGGGTGGATTTCTTTCGGCGGGCGTGGTCGTGAGCAGTAGGCAGTAGGCAGTAGGCAGTAGGCAGTAGGCGGTAGGCAGTAGGCAGTAGGGCTGGTCTGGGGCGGGATTTGGCTGTGGATCGCCTCGTGTTGATCGGCTGCTCACCCTACGGTCTATGGACGACAGTCTGCAGCCGAACGAAGTAGCGAGTAGCCGGTGGCTAGTGGCCAGAAGGAGTCGGCAGTGTGAGGAGCTGGTGGGGGGGCGGAGGTTGGCTTTCGATGGCCTACTGTTGAGCGGCTGCCAACCCTCTGGTCTAAAGACTACAGCCTACAGCCGAACGAAGTGACGCGCGGCCGCTCTCGCGGGATTAGCGTTTCCGGCGGACAAGGCCCCCTTCACGAATCACGTAGGGATCGACCCAACAGGCGTGGCAATTATTCGCGCCTCCTGGACAGGTTGTTCGCAGTTCTAGTACTTCGACGTCGCGAATATCGATGGCAAAATCTTCGACTTGCTGAGCAGTTTGTTGGGGCTTTGATGTCCAGAGCACGCGATTGTCTGCGAGAATGCTGAATGTCACCGGCGATTCGCCGGAACTCCCAGCTGCGCCTGCGAGGACCGCTCCTCCGAGTAACGTGCCAAATTTTCCTCTCAGGTTGTATCGCGCACGCGAATGCCCGCCGCCGGGAGGGTGCATGCCGATTCCATTTTCAACATGACTTCCATGGACCATGATTGGATCCGGATGATAGGCCCCTTTTTTGCCGTGCTTGGCAAATCCCCACGGTCCCAGAATCAGGTCAAACTCCGGCAGATCGGTCAGGAAGAATTTTTGGTCAGAGAACGGGTCCTCCAAAGCCTGCTGAATGCGAGAAGCAATCAATTTCTGTTGAAACGTCCCCGGTGTCGTCGTCGCCTGTTCATACCAATGTCGAGCACGTTGCTGGTAACGTTGTCGACGCTCGCCAGTGGCTCGTTCGGCTAACTTCCACCAAGCATCTCCCATCTGGGAGACTTCAGTCGTGTTCTGTTTTTGCTCAAGTTGAGCGGCCCGTTTAATTTCCTCGTGATCGGATTGCGCGAGATAAAACCTTCCTTGTTCCCAATCGTTTTCCACAAAACAGAGGAAGTGCCCCAACGTATCATTAGCGCGTCCATCGAGCGGCTGCGTCGCTAAGAGTTTTCTCGCGTTCATCGCATCGATCGATTCGTCTCGCAGTTGCTGCGTTCGATCATGCACGACGCGCGTTTCCACCATGAGCCTGGGATTCTTGGACTTTCGGGCGATAACTTGCGACAACGCGGCAATTTTCGACGCCGATTCATAGCGTCTCGCGCGAAGTGCGTCTTGCGCGTTTTGCAATGCTTTCTCGGCAAGTTTTGAGAAGGCTTCCGGTTGACGTGTTAATCGGAACTGTCGGCGTAAGATCGCATGTTTGAAGGCAAACACGTCAACATCGTACCAGCGGTCGAGCTCGGTCACTGATTCTTCGGCCAACTGATCGTCTGCAGTTGTGTCTGCCAGCTCTTTGGCCAACGTGAGGCTGACGTACCTTTCGGAGGGATCGAGGTCCTTTTGTTTCCCGAGTTCGAGTAGTTTTTTTGCCAGGGCCGTTTTTGCTTCTGTGCGACTGGCGTACCGAAAGTCTTTTTCGAACAGCTGGCGAATCTTTCGTTGCGCGACGATTTGGGAGGATTCATCGGGGATTTTAAGTTTCGTGTCAGCAGTGATCTCGTCGTTCGGCGTAACCGTGGTCGCTTGCTCCGTGACAGTAGGTGGGCGATCGGGTTGGGCTTCAACTGCGTTTTGAGCCGGATCCGGTTTATCGGGATCGGGATTGGGACCAGGGTCGATCACTATTGGTGGGGGCTCGACAGTTGCGGACTCGTTGCTAGGACCAGAGTCCTCAAGCACAAACTGTTGATCAGCGTCGCTGACGACTTCATTCGAGTTGTTCAACGCGTCGGATTCATTGGAAGGTCGGGACAACTCCGCTTCGTCCCCCGCGAGTTCACGGCCATTGCTGGGGGGAATACCGGCGTTGCTGTTTGGAGTTAAGATTGTCTGATCGGCGACGTCGCCGCGTTGATCCGTGTCTCTCACTCGCGATAAGAAAACAAACACACCGATCAACACGGCGATTGCCGAGAGGGCAACACTCATGAGAATGATGCGAAATCTCGCCGGCCTATGACTTAGGGAAGAAGAAGGCTTGGCAAGCCTCGCGAGTTGCTGATCGTAAGTGCGGCGACGTATGGGGTCTAATAAACAAACTCGCGCTGCTGCAAGTTCGTTGAGCAGCCCTTGGGCATCCGCGATATGATCACCCGTGACATATTGATGCAGAAACGACATCCGCCGTTCTGCTGCAGCTTCAATGACCTCTGGATCGGATTCGTATTGATCAATCCCAAGCAAGCGATAATGGCTCGGTGGCTGGTCTCTCGGAGAGATGCCCAGCCACTTATGGTAAGGATCGAATTCTCCCATCATTCCCGCTCACTCCATACCAAACAATCACGCCTTGCAGCAGGATGAACGCCTACGAACAAGATTCTGTTACCTGTACAAGTCGTTTCAAAATCCTCTGACGCGTTTCACTGAAGCTGATCTGAACGTTTCGAGATCAATCGCAACCGGGTTTTAAAACGGGTTCTCGCAATGAAACGAAATTCTAACCTCCGCACAACCGCAGTAACTAGCCGCGCACCGCTTCGGCCTCCATCGCTAACAAATTCTCTTTCAAACTGATGCCTTGCGGGGCGGAGTATCCGCCCAGTTTTCCGCCGGAGGCGACTACACGGTGGCAGGGGATCAGGATGGGAAAAGGATTCGAGGACATCACCGTGCCGACGGCCCGGGCGGCGCGGGGGTAGCCGGCCAGTTCGGCCAATTCACCGTAGGAGACCGTCTGCCCGTACTCGATCGCGCGGGTGGCGGAGATCACCGATTCTTGGAAAGCGGTCAGTTTCGAAAATGCGACCTGCACGTCGGAGAAGTCGACGTATTCCCCCTGACCGTATTTTTGCAGGCGGCGCCGCAGGTTGGGAAACCAGTCCGCATCGGCAGGCGGGGGATTGTGGTCGGTCGCCTGTTGTTTGCAGATCGACTCACGAACTTCGCCGTCGCTACTGTGTCCTACCGTCAGGCGATAGACGTGGTTCCCGTTGCCGGTGAGCCCCATCCAACCCAAGTCCGTTAAAAAGATCGACATCTGTTGATTGGAATTCGCCGAATTGTCTCTTTGACCCATCTGGGCGTCCTTTATACAATGCACCTCCGGCAGACTGTCGCTGCCATTATACCGCATTGCGGCTGAGGAAACAGGATCGGGACGGGGGCCTGTCTGGACGACTTGTCAAAAACATCTGTTTTCAAATATCAACGACACATTTGCCTGGGGCAACGACACGTTTGTGAGTGATTCACCTTACTTTAACAGCGAGGACAACCGAATGGACGAATTCAGTTCTCTCGCGGACGATTTTTACGTCAACATGAACCTCAATACGGAGATGCCACTTCCTCAACAGCGGGAAACCATTCTCAGTTTCTTCGAGCGGATTCAAAAAACCTATCCCACCATGCGGAATTTTTATACGCGGGATACCGGGGATTTTGTGCTCGAAGAAGATAAGGAACACAACAGTTATCGCTGGATTTCGATCGAGCCGCGCCGCGTCTGTAGTGGCTATGTGAATCCCCCAAACCGCGAATTGGCGATGGACCAGCACAAGTTGGTGTTGGAGCTCATTCCGTACATGTTGTCGGTCAGCCCGATGGATTGCGAAGCTCTCGATTTCATGCTGGGCTTCGATTTCAATTACAAAGGCAACCACGATGCGCTGGTCGCCGAAGCATTGGGGACGAGCTCCGCTTTAGACGGGATGGTGGACTTTCCCGATGCCCGCGTGATCAATTACGAACCGGCCATCACGATCAGCCTCGACGACAGTTGTCGCCTGCAGGCGCGATTGATGATCGAAACCCGCACCAGCGCCTATCACGTGCGCCGCGACGATTTTCCCGAAGAACAGATCAGCGTCTACTTTACCACCCGTAAATACGGCAGCTTGGAACCGGGCACCACGTTCGACGACACGTTGGATGTGCTCCGTGAACGGAACGACCATCTCTTAAAGAAATTCGTGATCGACGAAGTACTCAACCCATTGAAGTCGACGATCTCCACCAAATAAGAGGGGCATCATCCCTCCCAATTGAGTGGCACCTGACCGCTTGATGCCTTTTGCCACTTGTTGAGGAATGAACGAACAGACGCCAACAACGACCGCTCCGCCGCCGGCCACGCGGGCCATCGAACTGCGGGGCGTGCGGGTGCACAACTTGCGGGGCATCGATATCGATATCCCGCTCAAGCAGTTGGTCGTGATCACCGGCGTAAGCGGTTCGGGCAAAAGCAGCCTCGCGTTCGATACGTTGTATGCCGAAGGCCAACGGCGCTACATCGAAAGCTTCTCGGCCTATGCCCGGCAGTTTCTCGACCGGTTGGACAAACCCGATGCCGACCGCATCGATCACATTCCGCCGGCAATCGCCATCCGCCAATCCAGCCGCAGCCGTAGTGGACGCTCAACGGTCGCCACCGCAACGGAAGTCTATGATTTTTTACGGCTGCTCTATGCCAAAATCGGACGACTGTTTTGTCCCGATTGCAACGTGCCGGTTCAACGGCATACCACGGCCGAGATTTGCCAACAGATCAATAGCTTGCCACTCAAGACGCGGTTCCAAGTCTGTTTTCCAGTGATTGCAGCAGGCTCGGAATCGTTCGATGCGACCATTGCCGGATTGCTCGAAGCCGGTTTCACGCGCTGCATCGTTGCGGGGCAAACCGTCAATCTGAGTGACCATCCCGTTGGACTGGCGGAGCCCTCCGCCGCGGCGCTGATCGTCGTGGATCGTCTGTCGGCCGGTTCTGCCAGCACCGCGCGGTTGGCGGACAGCATCGAAACCGCCATGCAGCGTGGGGCAGGGGAGTGCGTGTTGCTGATTGCTGCTGATGCAGAGACGCCCTCGACGATTGCAGTCGACGGCAAGCATTGGCAGCGGCGCGCCTTTTCTAAGGGTTTGCGCTGCGAGGAGTGTGGTCGTGAATTCGAGTCGCCGCAGCCCTCAACTTTCAGTTTCAATTCCCCACTGGGCGCTTGCCCGCAATGCCAAGGGTTTGGATCGGTCTCGGCGATCTCCTGGGAAAAACTGGTGCCCAATCCGACTCTCACTTTGCAGCAAGGCGCCATCGCATGTTGGACGACACCGGCGTACGAACATGAGTGGCACGAACTGTTGGCCTTGGCAGGCGACTATGACATCCCCGTCGATATTCCCTTCGCAGATCTTACGGACGATCAAGTTCAGCGGATTCACGACGGCGTCCCGGAACGAAACTTCGGCGGGATGGTCGGGTTCTTTCGCTGGCTGGAGCGCCGCAAATACAAAACATCGGTCGCAGTCTTTCTCAATCGTTGGCGCAGTTACGAGCCTTGCCCCTCCTGCCGGGGGGCGCGATTGAACCCGACTGCATTGGCGGTGCGAATCGGTGAAAAAAACATCGCCCAGTTCTGTGCGCAGACCGTCGGGCAAGCGGGCAAGTGGCTCGATCAGGTTCCTGGCAAAACCTCATTCGATGCCTCAGGGGCTGCTGTCGCGGAAACGATTTTTGTGCAATTGCGCGCCCGGTTGCGGTATTTGAATGACGTTGGTTTGCACTACCTGACGCTCGATCGTGTGATGCGGACGCTCTCCGGCGGTGAAGCGCAGCGTGTGGCGTTGACCGCTGCGCTGGGGTCGAGTCTGGTGAATGCACTCTACGTGCTGGATGAACCGACCGCTGGTCTGCACCCTCGCGACACCGAACGCTTGATCGACGCCATCGGACAATTGCAGCGGGCCGGTAATTCGGTGGTGGTGGTCGAACATGACGAAGCCTTCATGCGCGCCGCCGATCAACTGATCGACATCGGCCCCGCCGCCGGCCGCAACGGAGGACACTTGGTGTTTCAAGGCCCGCCGGAGGAGATCGTCGCTGTCGAAGATTCTGTGACCGGCGATTTCCTGTCCGGTCGCCAAACCGTCTCGCTGATTGCACAAAAACGGGCGCAGCAAGGGACCATCAATCTCCGTAATGCGCACCTGCACAATCTCAAACACATCGACGTCGACTTCCCGCTCGGAATGCTGTGTGTCGTCACCGGTGTCAGCGGCAGTGGAAAAAGTACGCTGGTGCAACAGACACTCTATCCGGCAATTTGCCGCGCATTAGGACAAGCCAGTACAACCGTCCCGCGCTGCGACGATATCGGCGATATCGAAGCGATCGACGAAGTCATCCAAGTCGACCAAAACCCCGTCGGCCGTTCTTCACGTAGCAATCCGGTCACCTACTTAAAAGCGTTCGATGAGATCCGCAAGTCGTTTGCCGCCACAGCTGAGGCGAAGGTCCGCAACTTCACGGCGTCGCACTTCAGTTTCAATTCCGCCCAGGGGGGCCGCTGTCCCAAATGCCAAGGGGCGGGGGCGGTCGAGATCGACATGCAGTTCCTCCCCGACGTCACCATGACCTGTCCCGACTGTCGCGGCACACGCTTTCGCCGCGAGATCTTAGGCGTCAAATACCGCGGACGCTCGATTGCCGAAGTGCTCAACATGACCGTCGGCGAAGCGTTCGCGTTTTTCCGTGGCAAACGCAAACTGCAAAAGCAGTTGATGTTTCTCCGCGACGTGGGACTCGATTACCTGCCGTTGGGCCAGCCAGCCAATACACTCTCAGGCGGAGAATCACAACGCCTCAAACTCGCCGCCCATTTGTCCTCCGGCACAAAAACCCGCACACTGTTTCTACTGGACGAACCCACAACCGGCCTGCACGCCGCCGACATCGTCAAACTGCTGGGTTGCTTCGAAGCCTTGCTAGACGCGGGGCATTCGTTGATCGTCGTCGAACACAACCTTGACGTCATCCGCGCCGCAGATCACCTGATCGACTTAGGCCCTGACGCAGGGGATGGCGGTGGCGAAGTGGTGGCAACGGGCCCGCCGGCAGTGGTGGCAGGTGTTGCGGCGTCGTTGACGGGGCGGTATTTGCGGAAATCGACGTAAGTTGATTTCAGGGAACAGATTGCGGCATGCATTCGCGGCGTCATATTGCCGGATTCATGGAGCGCACATTGAAATCGCCATTTCCTGTACGTCAAAATGACGTACAATATGCAAGGCGAACTGGCGGGTGGTTTGCCGCCTTCTCACCACTTTAATAGAGGTCGACTCAATGGCCACGGACTCCCCCAAAAGTGAGGCACGCATCAATTTTCGGCTGCCTGCTGATCTAAAACAGCAGATCGAACAGGCAGCTGCGCATCTGGGGCAGTCGGTGAGCGAATTCGCAGCTTCGAATTTGGCCCAAGCAGCGCAGGAAACGATTCGAGAACAAAGCGTCACGCAATTGACCAACCAGGATCGCGATCTGTTTTTCGCACTGTTGGACAATGTCGATGCCCAGCCAAATGACGCTCTAAAAACGGCCGCCCAAAACTACACACAACAGATGGAGTAGTTCGCCATGGCTGCCTGGCGGATCGTGCGTCTAAATCGATCCCATAATCGAAGTGGCTTTGATTGTGGCCAAAGAGTGCTCAACGATTGGCTGAAACATCGGGCTGGCCAATGGGACAAAAAGGACTTGGCCCGGACTTACGTCGCTATCTCCGGCGATGAGACCAACGTCGCCGGGTATTACGCTCTCAGTAATCATCGGGTCAGTTTCGAGTCTCTGCCAAAACCGCAAGCTAAAGGCCTTCCGCAAATCGATGTTCCTGTCGTATTGCTCGGCCGATTGGCAGTGGATAGGAATGTGCAGGGGCAACGACTCGGCGAATTGCTGCTCATCGATGCTCTCCGCCGCTCCCAACATGTGGCCAATACCATTGGAATTCGTGCTGTTGAAGTCGATGCGATTGATGATGCGGCAAAACGATTCTATTTGAAATATGGTTTCACTGCTTTAACGGACGATGACCGGCACCTTTTCCTGCCCATGTCGGTGATTCGCAAACTGAACCTTCCGCCGTTGTAATTTGTCCAGCCGCAGGGCGTCGCCCAGTTGATTCTCCCGCCGAATTCAGGTATCGAAACAAACGGAAGGAGAATAAGACCATGACTAACCGCGTCTTTCTTGACGACCTGCAGACCCAAACCGATACGCTCCGCGACGAAGGGCTTTATAAAGCCGAGCGGACGATTACTTCGCCGCAACAAGCTTGGATCGAAGCCGATGGTCGGCGGGTGCTCAATTTGTGCGCCAACAATTATCTCGGTCTGTCGAATCACCCCGCGCTTGTCGAAGCGGCTCGTGAGGCGCTCACGAAATATGGCTTCGGTCTCTCCTCGGTTCGTTTCATCTGCGGCACGCAATCGATTCACCGTGAGCTAGAGGAAAAACTCTCCGAGTTTCTCGGCACCGAATCGACGATTCTGTATTCTTCCTGCTTCGATGCCAACGCCGGATTGTTTGAAACGCTGTTGGGTGTCGAGGATGCCGTGATCAGTGACGAACTGAATCATGCCAGCATCATCGACGGCATCCGGCTCTGCAAGGCGGACCGGTTTCGCTACAAAAACAACGACATGGACGACCTGCGGCAACAATTGGATGCCGCTGCCGGCGCGCGGTATCGCATGATCGCCACCGACGGCGTCTTCTCAATGGATGGTAAAATTGCCGACCTCAAGTCCATCTGCGACCTGGCCGATCAATCCGAGGCACTGGTGATGGTCGACGATTCTCACGCCGTCGGTTTTGTCGGTGACGGCGGGCGGGGGACGCATGAAGCGTGCGGCGTGATGGACCGCGTCGACGTGATCACCGGCACGCTCGGCAAAGCGCTGGGCGGCGCATCAGGCGGATTCACCTCGGGGCGCAAGGAAATCATTGACTGGTTGCGACAACGCTCGCGGCCCTATTTGTTCTCCAACTCCGTCGCCCCAGTGATCGTCGCCACCTCGCTCAAAGTGCTGGAACTATTGCAATCGGGCGATGAGTTACGAACGCGGTTGCGCGAGAACAGCCAATTCTTCCGCGACGAAATGCAGCGACTCGGTTTCGACCTCGTGCCGGGCAGCCATCCCATCATTCCCGTGATGCTGGGCGATGCCGTCTTGGCGCAAAACATGGCGGCGCAATTGATGAACGAAGGGGTCTACGTGATCGGGTTTTCCTTCCCGGTCGTCCCCCAAGGCAAAGCCCGCATCCGCACCCAAATGTCCGCCGCACATACCCGCGAAGACCTGGAAAAAGCAGTCACCGCCTTCGAAAAAGTCGGCCGGCAGTTGGGGGTGATTTGAGCGCCGTGTGATTTTTCACCACGGAGGCACGGAGTAGATAATTTGTAACTCGTTCCCAAGCTCCGCTTGGGAACGCACTTTCGCGAAGCTCCGCTTTGCTGATTCACGTAGAGCAGGCTGTAACAGCCCCCGTAAAATTAACACCAGGATAGAACCCCCCATGAAAGCCCTCGTCAAAGCCAAGTCGGAACCGGGTCTGTGGATGCAGGATGTGCCGGTTCCCGAGTATGGGCCGAACGACCTGTTGATCCGCATCACGCACACCGCCATTTGCGGGACCGATCTGCATATCTATCATTGGGACGATTGGGCGCAAAAGACCGTTCCGGTGCCGATGGTCACCGGGCATGAATATTGTGGCGTGATCGAAGCGGTCGGGGATCTCGTTGCCGACTTCAAACCGGGGGACCGCGTCTCCGGCGAAGGGCATATCACCTGCCGGCATTGTCGCAACTGCCGCGCCGGGCGACGGCATCTGTGCCGCAACACGCAAGGCGTCGGTGTGGATCGCCCCGGTTGTTTCGGCGAGTTCTTTTCGCTACCGGCGACCAACGGATTCAAAATTCCCGACGACATTCCTTCAGAAATCGCCACGATCCTCGACCCCTTCGGCAATGCCACGCACACCGCTCTGTCGCAAGACATGGTGGGCGAAGACGCATTGATCACCGGAGCCGGCCCCATCGGTGTCATGGCCGCTGCCATCTGCCGGCATGTCGGCGCCCGACACGTCGTCGTCACCGACATCAACGAATACCGTCTCGACTTAGCCAAACGTCTCGGCGCAACCTACACACTCAATCCGCAAGAAAAGTCATTGCAAGAGGCAATGCAAGATTTGGGCATGCACGAGGGCTTCGACGTCGGCCTGGAAATGTCGGGCAGCCCGGTGGCGTTTCAATCAATGTTAGAAACCATGAACCACGGCGGCAGCGTCGCGTTGTTGGGCATCTTCCCCAAACCGATCGTCACCGATTGGAGCCAAGTGATCTTCAAGGGCCTGAAGCTGAAGGGCATCTACGGCCGTGAGATGTACGAAACGTGGTACAAGATGACCACCATGCTACAAAGCGGCCTAGACATCACCGGCATCATCACCCACCGTTTCCAGGTCGACGATTACGAACTCGGTTTCCAAGCAATGGAGGAAGGCCGTTCAGGGAAGGTGATATTGGAGTGGTGAGGGTTCACCACGGAGCCACGGGGGACACGGAGACAAATGTAGGTTGCGTCGCGACGCACCTTTCTGTGTAGGGCGAACGGTTTTCGGCACGAAATAAACGACGCACATAGTTGTCGACAGCCTCCCGCAAATCTATCTCGTAAAAACGTGCGGTATCGTTCATGAGACCCTCCATGGATGCTCGACCAAAATTCAACGAGTTGTGTCCGTTTTTTTACGGTTCGCTACGTACCCAGTTGCGCTACCCTCAGTTGGCCGAATTGTTTTGCAATCACGATTGGAAGGTTGTTCAAGTCGAGCCTCTGACAATGTGGCCGCCCAATTATGAAGTATTCAATCAGTGGGCCAACCTGCTGATTAGTGACGAAAACCCAATCATGTTGACAGGCCAAATTACTTCGATAGAAGTTGTTCTGCCGATGATTGAGGCCGTATTTGCTGGTACCGACGTCGAATACAGCTATGAATCGTCGCTGATTCATGACAATCTTGTCCATGAGGTTAGCTGTAAGAATACTTCTGCCATCAAGCGACTTTTGGCCTCAGGAGTGAACCTCAATCGGCGGGGGCGTTATTCATTGTCAGCAATCGCTTGTGCGGCTGAAACAGATGAAACGGGCGAAATCATCCGACTTTTGGTGACTGCTGGCGCAGACGTGAACCTGCCGGATGCTCGTGGAACGACACCACTTTTTGTAGCCGTAGATGTCGCCATAGACGGGGCAATCCAAACAAATAAGCCAACATTTGATTGGTCGGCCGTCGCTGTGTTGCTGGAATCGGGCGCCGATCCGTACCTTAAAGACGGCCGGGGAAAGACCGTGTTCGATGTCGCTCGCGCCTACGGCCCGTATGCTGATACATCATTTCGCGCGTTCATGGAAACGCAAGGTCACTGACTCCTCCGTCACCGCGACAACCAAGAAACCGCCTTACCCTCCAAAGCCGGTAATTGCGGGTCACGGACAAGCCGATAAGTGAAGGCGCCCAGTAGATCGCCGCGCTGAACGCTGTGGCATTCCAGGCATTGGTTGATTGCCACGATCGGGCCGAGCATGCGGATGTCGTTGTGGTCTTGGTGCACGACCAATGTCTCGCCTGCGCGCAGTCGTGCCAGCGCAGCCGTCTCGAATTCATCGAGCGGCCGCGTCGGTGCTGTGCTCAATTCATCCATGCGGGGCAGGTTTTTCGATTCGTACACCCGCGGCGTGTCGTGTTTTAGCAGGCTGACCAGTTCCAGTTTCTCGATCAACCACCGCACCGACTTGTTGCTGTTGGTGAGTGGCTCGGGAAATTTGCGAAACGCGTGCGGTTGAAACCCGGTCACACGGAGGATTTGTTTTTCCGGAGGTTTGCCATTCCGTAAACTCTCGACATAGCCGAACCCAATCGGATCGGCAAAATCGGCCATGCCTTGCAGGTGGAATTGATCCAACTCCGACTTCTGGATCGGTAGATCGGGGGGATTGTTTTTGGCACGCGCGAATTGTTCGCGCGTTGGTTCTGATTTAGGCGATGGCTTGGGGATCGGAATCGGCACTGTTTCAGGGATTTCGATGGATTTCCTCGTTGCAGGTAAGCGTGGTACACGCATACGGCCGGCTCCATCCGCAGAAATGAATTCATGGACGAAACCCTGGTGGGCATCATTCAACGCAGGGCGATGCAAGGATGGTAGAGACCAATGCCGCTGCGCGAAATCGTTGTTACCCCAATTTCTTTCTTCGCCAACCAATTTGGATTCGATCTCGCTTAAATAAGTCGTGGGGAAAATCGCCGGCGAATCCTCATCATGATCCGTGTTTTCGATGTTCGGAAGGCGATTCTCGTAGGCTAGACGTTCCACCAACGAAACCTGTGGATACTCTGCACGCAGTGCCAAGCGTTCCCGGTACTCGGGAATGAACATCACCGCTGTGATTCCATAAGCGGCCGCCGTCGCTAGGAGTCCGAAGACCAATGTTCGTTTTGCTTGCCATTGCATGGAAGCTGCAATGATGGTGACGAAAAACAGCAGCAGCCAATTCCAGAACAACACCGGCGACCACGTAACTACCAATGTCCAAAAGAACGTCAGGAGCCCCCCGAACAGCAAATATCCGAAGGCCGCCCCGGCCCAATGAATACGCGCCGAAGCAATACAAAATGCAAGCAGGAGTGCCGAACAGACCAAGGCCCAACAGAGCCCCACCGGGATACTCGCCAGCACAGGAGTCATGAGCGTCTCTCCTCAAATCTGCGACTGTGGATTTCTTAGCAGAAACATCAACCGGTATTGTAACAACCTGCTGCTTTCCCCTGCGAATAAACGTTGAAAACGTCGTCGAATTCATCAAAAATCTGGCCGTCATCAGTAGATCCTTTATCCAACGCCCTGGGGGCGGACTTTGTCCGTCCCCAGCCACCCATAAACCGCCACCCCGCCGCGGCCATTGAAGCAACCCCACCAAACCGGTATTCTCTCCCAAGACCGCCTAGGAACGGCCCCGGGAACGCCGGATCCCAATTCCTACAGCCTAAAGTCTATAGCTTAAAACCTTCACCACACCGCATATATCAAGGAAACTCCAACCATGGGGATGTTTGACGGAAAAAAAGGAATGGTGTTTGGCATCGCCAATGATCATTCCATTGCTTGGGCGATTACCGAAAAATTACATGCTGAAGGGGCCGAGATGGGGTTTACGCATATCCCCGATAAGGACCCCGCACGGCCTCGGATGGAGCGGCGTTTGCGTAAGCTGGTCGAGCCGATCGGCGCTAAGGTCATCATGCCTTGCGACGTGCAAAAAGAAGAAGACATCGACGCCGCCTTCGCAGCTGCCAAGGAGACGTTCGGCGAATTGGACTTCGTGCTGCACAGCATCGCCTATGCCCCGATGGACGACCTCAAGGGCTTGGTGGTCAATTGCAGCCGCGACGGTTTCAAATTGGCGATGGACATCAGTGCCTACAGCTTAATCGCCCTGGCCCAACGCGCGCAACACATTCTTAAGCCGGGTGGCAGCATTTTGACGCTGACCTACCTGGGTGGCGAAAAAGTGATCCCCGGTTACAACATGATGGGCATCTGCAAAGCCGCCCTCGAAAGCACGACCGAATACCTCGCCAGCGAAATGGGGCCGATGGGAATTCGCGTGAATGCCATCAGCGCCGGTCCGCTGAAGACGCTGAGTTCCTCAGCGGTCGGCGAATTCGATTTGATGCTCAAGTTGTACGAAGACTTCTCGCCAATGCGACGCGGCGTGACTCCCGAAGAGGTCGGCAAGTCGGGGCTGTATCTGTTGAGCGACCTGGCGAGCGGCGTCACGGGCGAGACGCTGCACGTCGACGGTGGCTATCACATTATGGGTGGTCCGCCGGTTGAGTTGCAGGGGAAATGACGGAGTGGCCGGTGGCGAGTGGCCGGTGGCCAGAAGGAGTAGGCGGTAGACAGTAGGCAGTAGGCAGAGAAAAAATGGTGGGGGTGAGCGGTGTTTGGCTTTCGATGGCCGGATGATGTTTGCCTGTCAGCCCTATGGTCTTCGGACTACAGTCTACGGCCTCACGAAGTGGCCGGTGGCGAGTGGCCGGTGGCCAGGAAGAGTAGACAGTAGACAGAGAAGGGCTGGTGGGGGGCGGCGTTTGGGTATCGATCGCCCAATGACGTGCGGCTGCCAACCCTATGGTCTACAGCCTACAGCCTACGGCCTAACGAAGTGGCGAGTGGAAATGAATGGGGGGCGCTTGTTTCGCGATGCAAACTCCCTCACCGCAAATCATCGGTATTGCTGTCGTAGAATCAGCCGGCCGGTTTCTCGTCGGGCAGCGTGGTTCGGATGGGCCGTTGGCTGGTTATGATGAATTTCCCGGTGGGAAGTGTTGTGCGGATGAAACGCCGGACGCTTGCGCCGTGAGGGAATGCGGTGAGGAGACCGGGTTGGCCGTTGAGGCGGTGGAATTGTTGTTGCGGCGGGAATTTGCCTACGCGCATGCGACGGTCGACCTGCATTTCTGGCGCTGCCGGCCGGTCGGTACAGCGGGTGATGAGCCACCCGAGCACGGTTTTCGTTGGGTCACAGCGGACGAATTAGCGACGTTGCGATTTCCTGAGGCGAACGCTCCGCTGCTGGAATTGTTACGGTCGCTATGAACGTCGTAACTCTCCTCGGATTTTCGCCGAAAACGTCGGACCAACTGGTTTGGGATGCTATGCTATCAGCAACACCGGCCTGAACTTGCGGCCGATCGCAGGCAAACCCTCGAACACAGACCATTCCAGCTCAACCGGCACCAGAACCCCAGCCGGCCTTAGCGATGCAGACTATTGGAGATTTGATGACCAGCAGCACCCCAGCGCGGATCAGCATTTTCGGACTCGGTTATGTCGGGTGTGTCTCAGCTACGAATTTGGCAGCTGCGGGCAACACCGTGATCGGTGTCGAGTTGGTGCCGGAAAAAGTGGATGCGATCAACTCCGGCAGCGTACCGCTCTTCGAACCCGGCTTGGCCGAGTTGGCCGCCTTGCAGGTTGAAGAAAAACGTCTCAGCGCCACCGCCGACACGACCGCCGGGATTTTGGCGACCGATATTTCGTTCGTCTGCGTCGGCACGCCCAGTTTGCCCAGCGAGAAAATTGACCTCTCCGCCATCGAAGCGGTCTGTCGTGATATTGGAAAAGCCATCGCGCAAAAAGCGACGCGGCATGTAGTGATCATCCGCTCGACTGTGCTGCCGGGCACCTGTGATCGCTGTGTCGAAGTCATCGCCGAAGCCAGCGGCAAAAGTTGTCCTGAAGATTTCGCCGTGGTGAGCAATCCTGAATTTCTGCGGGAAGGAACAGCGCTGAAGGATTACGAACATCCCCCCTTTACAGTCGTCGGTGCTTCGCGTCCCGAAGACGCGCAAATCGTGGGCGACCTGTATGCCCACATCGACGCGCCGCTGTTTCTCACCGACCTGCGCACAGCCGAGACGATCAAGTACGCCTGCAACTTGTTCCACGCGACCAAGGTCTGTTTCGCTAATGAGATTGGCCGCATCTGCAAATCGCTGGAAGTCGACAGTCATGCGGTGATGGAGATCTTTTGTGCGGACGACAAATTGAACCTCTCACCATATTACCTGAAACCGGGTTATGCGTTCGGCGGTTCCTGTTTGCCCAAAGACCTGCGAGCCATCATGGCTCTTTCCCGCGAACATCATGTCGCGCTGCCGATGTTGGAACGGATTTTGGAATCGAATCGTCAACAGGTCGAGTTGGCGATCAAAACGGTGCTCGCCACCGGCAAACAAAAAATTGGCATGTTGGGATTCAGCTTCAAACCCGACACCGACGACCTCCGCGAAAGCCCGCACGTCGCCTTGGCTGAAGCGTTGATTGGTCGCGGCAAAAACGTGATGATTTTCGACCCGCACATCCAGACGTCACGGCTGATGGGATCGAACCGCAAATTTATTGATGAAAAAATCAGCCACGTCTCGGAGCTGATGGTCGGCAGTCTTGATGAGGTGATCGAGAGCAGCGAATGCATCGTGATCGGCAATAAGGACGCCCATTACAACGGCATTTTAGACCGTGTCCGCGACGATCAGATCGTGATCGATTTGGTGCGGATTGATAAGGAGCGGACCTCTGCGGACGGTTACCACGGACTTTCCTGGTAATGCCGAACTCTCCGGTTGGCTGCGAAATACGCCGGATTGTGCTTGACCGTTTGATTTCAAAGTGCGAAGCTCGCATTCGTTGGTAAAAGCGTTTCTCCTTTATCACCGAAAGGCGGGCCATGAGCGATCGCATGAACCGTGCGCGCACAGCGCAGCAACACCGGACGTCGACCGGATCTTTCCCTCGACGAGACACCCAAGCTTCCTACGCGCGGAAATCGCGTCGACGCAACCGCGGCTCCTTGATCGCGGCGTGCACGCTGACGTTGGTTTTCATAGTCACCTCGATTGGAATCGCATCACGCTGGATGAACCGCCCGGCGGCAACTGCTGCGACGGGCCACCCCACGGCGACTAAAACGGCTCCAAACATCGCTGCAGCGGAGGTGCAAACTCCGCAACCGGCGGACTTACCTGCAGTCACAGCGGCCGCGATTGCGAGCCTGGATGTAGCGGCCGAAGAACTTCCCACCGAAGTGGCCGCTGTCGCGCCGGCCTATCAACCGGTTTTCCCCGATGTGGTCATACCGGTGGCAGCAGCATCGGCGTCGGGAGCAACGCCCGTCGCGACGCGAGAATTCGGACCACCGGCCCCACCTGCCGGGGGATCAGGCGCGGATTTTGATTCGCTGATCGATTTGATCACCACCACGGTCGAGCCGGATGGCTGGGAAGAGGTCGGAGGCCCCGGCACAGTTTCCTCCTTCGAGACCGGTGTCCGCGCCGATCCGCACAGCCAACTCGACCAAATGGCCCGCGTGGATCACGACCCCAGTTTGCAAAACTTGGCGGCGCAATCCGCGCCGGCCGCTGCACCTGTGGACGTCACCCAGGGAAGTTCGTTGCGGATCGTCTCATTGCCGAGACTAGAACGCATTGTCGCCCGCTATCGCGAAGCCGACGCGCCGCTGCCGGACGATGTGCGGTACTTGGCCGGATTGACGGCTGTGCGGTATGTCTTTGTCTATCCCGAACAGGGCGACGTGGTGATCGCCGGCCCCGCTGAGTTGTGGCAACTGGACGACGACGGCCGCGCACTGGGCGTCGATTCCGGACGGCCGGTGTTACAACTCGATGATCTGGTCACACTGCTCCGCGTCTTTGCTCCGTCGGGCAATGGTAGTTTCGGCTGCTCCATCAATCCCCGCGAAGCCAACTTGAAACAGTTAAAGCAATTCGTCGAAGCCTCGCAGGCGGCCGGTCCGTTGCGCCCTGGAGCGCGGAATGGTTGGCTCCGCGAACTGCGCGATCACATGGGCCTGCAGGACGTACAAATCTACGGCGTGCCCCGCGAGTCGCACGTCGCCCAAGTGATCTTCGACGCCGATTATCGGATGAAATTGATCGGCATCGGCAAATTAGACGGCGGGCCGAACGTCCCCAGCATCTTCTCGCTGTTGCGACGCAATGATGATATCCAGGGCGTTCCCCTGGCAGCGCTCCGTTGGTGGCTGACCATGAAATACGAAGCCGTGCTGCACAGTCCGCAGCGCGACGCATTCGAAATCCGCGGTTCATCCGTCTTGGTCCAGTCCGAAAACCAATTCGTGACCGCTCAAGGCCGGCGGATCCAGACCGGCAAAGCGGAACCGATCAACCGGGAATTTGCCGAGAACTTTACGAAGCACTACGACGAGATTGCCGAGCAATACAAGGTCTTCGCCGAATTGCAAAACCTGTTTGACATGGCGATGGCAGTTGCGATTTGTCAACGCGACGGTCTGTATGAATCCGTCGGCTGGGATATGGGCAGCTTCGCCCCCGGCGGAGCACATCAAGTCGCACAGGTCGAGACGCCGACGGAGATCGAGTCGGTCATCAATCATCGCGTCTACGGTGGACGCGACATCGTCGTGCAGGTCGCTGGCGGGGTCGTTGGCAATGTGCGGAAAATCGTCAACGACCGGTCACTGCAGGTCGAATCACAAGAACTGGCTCGCCCCCGCAAACAAGCCACGCTCGACGTAGCCACCTCCGCTCACTGGTGGTGGGACGCCGCTCCCTAATCGCCCATCCAGACCGTAGGGTGCGTCGCGACGCACCTTTCTACATAGGACAACAGTTTACTCTACATAGGACAACAGTTTACCCCAACGAATAACAGTGTTGTCCAACAACTGTTGTGCGAAAACCCTCACCCCGGCCCTCTCCCAGAGGGAGAGGGGGGTTGTTTTTTGGATGCATTGCGGCGCACAACATATGCCACGATGCGTTTAATGCGGCCACAATTGTTGACCTTCAAGTGAAGAATTCGACGGGCAAATTCTTGGCATCCCGATTGCGCGGGTCGCTAGCGGTAGGAAAACGGACCGTTCTCCCTATAATACATCGCGATAACATCACCCTGCGGATCGCGCCATCCGCGCACTTAACGCATAGCAACGAGGAAATTATGGCTACCCCGGACGAAATGTACGACGAAGCGACCGCTCTTAAAGAAGCAGGCGACCTCGAAGGCGCCGTTGCCAAGCTGGAAGAAATCCTGAAAGAGGACGAAGGGCACTTGTTGGCGCACTCTGCCTTGGCAGTCCATTTGCAGCGGTTGGGGCGGAATGATGAATCCATTGCGCATGCCGTGAAGGTCGTGGAGTTGGATCCCAAAGATTCGTTTAACTACACCCAGTTGTCAGTCATTTATCAGCGGTGCGGCAAGATTCAAGAGGCGGAAGATGCCATGGCCCGCGCCCATCAACTCCAAGCCGGCGGATGATGAACGCGCATGCCCGACCGATCGCGGTTTTACGTCACAACGCCGATCTATTACGTCAATGATCGGCCGCACTTGGGCCACGTCTATACGACGATGGTCGCCGACGTCGTCGCGCGGTATCACCGGCTGATTGGTGACGAGACCTTCTTTCTCACCGGTGTCGACGAACATGCGGCCAAGGTCTCGGAAAAAGCGGCCGAGATGGGAATGACCCCGCAAGCCTGGGCCGATCAAAACGCCGCCGCCTTTCGTGAAGTCTTCGAGCGGTTGGAAATCACCAACAACGATTTCGTCCGCACCAGTTCCGAGCATCACAAGGCGGCCGTCTCGCGCTACGTGCAGGCGCTGCTCGATTCGGGCGACGTCTACCAAGGGGACTACGTCGGCTGGTACGACGCGGGCCAAGAGGAATACGTTCCCGACAACAAGGCGCTGCAAAATGACTACAAGTCCGAGGTCAACGGTAAGCCGCTGATTCGCAAGTCGGAAAAGAATTATTTCTTTAAGCTCGAATCGTATCGCGAGCCGCTCTTAGCATTCTACGCACAGCGCGACGCGGAGGGCGTGCCGTTCGTGCAACCCGACGCCCGCCGGAACGAAATCGTCAATCGCATCAAAGAGATGGACGACGTCCCCATCAGCCGCAGCGGTTCGGGTGGTTGGGGAATTCCCGTCCCCGGCGAAGAGGAACAAACGATCTATGTCTGGATCGATGCGCTGTTCAATTACCTCACGTTCGTCGACACCGACGCCGACAGCCCCATGGGGGACCGCCGTCAATTCTGGCAAGCCGGAGCGGTGCATTTCATTGCCAAGGACATCCTCTGGTTCCATGCAGCCATTTGGCCGGCGCTGCTGTTGGCGCTGCAGAAATGTCCCGGATTCGAATGGGTCAACCTGCCGCGACAGGTCTACTCCCACAGCTATTGGGTCAGTGACTCGGGCCAGAAGATGAGCAAGTCACTCGGCAATTTTCTCGATCCCGCAGCCATCGACAATTACGTCGAGACATTCGGCCTGGATGCTTTGCGTTACTTCTTGAGCACCCGCGGACCGTTGGGCGTTTCCGACAGCGCGTTCAGTCCCGAGTTGTTTATTGAAGTCTACAACAGCGATCTAGCCAACACGTTCGGCAACAGTTGCTCGCGGGTCGCCAACATGATTGGTAAATATTTCGACGGACAACTCCCCGCACCACTGCCTGCCGACGATCCAGCGTACCTGCCACTCAAGCAATCCGACTGGGCCGGCGAATACATGCGGCATTTTGACGTCCTGGACCTGACCCGCGCCGGCGACGCAGCCCTGCAACCGGTGCGCGACGTCGACAGCTTCATCGAACAAACACAGCCCTTCCGCATGGCCAAAGACGAAACCCAACGACCGGCCGTCGGCACGGTGCTCTATCAATGCACCGAAGCCCTGCGCATCGCCTCGGTCTTATTGTGGCCGTTTGTCCCGGATGCGTGCGAAATCTTCTGGCAGCGCATCGGCTGCGGGGCGTATGCTGACATGCTGGCCGACAACGGCAGCGGCCATTGGGAACAACTCACCACCTGGGGCCAATTGAAGTCGGGCACGCCGATCGAAAAAGGGGCGGCGCTGTTTCCGCGGTATGATGCGGAGCGTGCGGGTTAGTTGGCTTTGCGACTCAACGCTTGAATCTAACAGCCCGACATCGCTTGCTAAAAAAACTTGATTTTCGCTCCCGTTCAACGATAGAGTCAAACCAAGGTGGCTTCAATTGTTCGGGCGTTTGAGTGCCCGCAGGAAACCTGTGCCCATGAGCTTGAAGTCCAGGTTGTGGCGATTATCAACGGTGGTACGCCGCTGGAGGGACTGTTTGCGTAAAAGAGCGAAGTCGAACGACAAGATGGACAGCGTCGACGTTGATCTGGGGGATCTTGTCCCGCACCCACGCTTCGGTGCGTTTCCTCATTTACCGGGCGGCACTCCCACAACGCTCGCCGTGCGCCAACAATACGCCTATCGAATGCAGATCGTTTTTCCTGAAACCAAAACTGCGGCCGATCCGGAAAAGCACAACTACTCCGTCATTCCCCGGGCATACTATGTTGACGTTCTCAAACAATGCCGTGACTGCAATCGCCGCTTCATATTTTTTGCACGTGAGCAACGCCACTGGTACGAGGAACTCAAGTTTGTGATCGATGCAGATTGTGTCCATTGTCCGGAATGCCGAAAGTCAACCCGCAAGTTGCGTCGACGATTTGCCAGATATTCCGAAACAATAAACGCTCCTGACCTCGATGATGATTCGCTGGCAACCCTCCTGTCGGATGCGGTTTTCCTTTGGAATCACGGGTTGTTAAACGACGAACAAAAATTGCGTCGGCTTCACAACTTGGGCATCAAACGCGTACCCGATCATCCGGTTGTGAAAACCATCACGCGACTGCTTGATTGAACCATTGAACAACGATGCAAGGGAAAACAACGTGCGCCTGCTCGCCATCGGCGACATTCACGGTTGCTACAACGCATTATCGACGTTGGAAAAACAAGTGCCGATCGCACCGGAGGATATGGTGGTCACAGTCGGCGATTACATCGACCGTGGACCTAGCAGCGCGCAGGTTTTGGATTGGTTGATTCAACGCGTTCGTGCTGGTCGGTTGATACCGCTATTGGGCAATCATGAACTGATGATGTTAGAGGCGCGGAATCATGGCGAACACTTTGACAATTGGATTTTCAACGGCGGCGATGCCACTTTGCAATCGTATGTCCCTGCAACTGAACGCGGAACATTGGCCAGTATTCCAGCAGCGCATTGGCAATTCTTGGAAAATGATTGCCGCCCTTTTTATGAAACTGAGACCCATTTTTTTGTGCACGCCAATGTCTATCCCAACGATCCGTTGGAGGAACAGCCTGATCACATGTTGTATTGGGAGCACCTGGACGAATGGTCGGTGCCACACGAATCGGGTAAAATCATGATCTGTGGCCACACACCACAGCGAACCGGCATTCCGCTCAACCTGGGGCATGCCCTCTGCATCGACACGCACGCCTATGCCGGTGGTTGGTTAACTTGCCTTGATGTGGCAGCAGGGCGATATTGGCAGGCAAACGAACAGGGGGAGACGCGCGCTGGGCTCCTCAGCGAAGCTGTCTGAGTCGGGATCGCAGTGGAACTAGTTCGGAGGATTGGTTCGGTGAATCCGATTGTCACATCGCCAAGCTTTGTGAACGCCGAATAAGTATTTCACTGCAAATAACTCACCCCAAGACCAACCAGCCACCGAACTTCCGGTGATCCTCGGTCTGGTGCCGGATATGCCGCTGGTCCGGGGAAATTCGGGACGGTTGATTCAAAAAATCCTTGCGTACGCTATGCGTATTTGTTCCAATTGATATGGAAAGTCGCTATGGACCGGGGCGGATTGCGTGGATCATCCTGCTCCGGGGTCGGCAATTTCAGGGCAGAACGGATGCTTCGTTCGTCGGCAATTCCATGAGAAATATCACAATAGCGCCGTTTTGTGCTAGTTTTGTTCAGTGAGGCCTGAGACGCACGCTTGCGGCTCAATTTCGGACACCTTGATCAGGAATACTTTGATGAATCCTATTCGACACAAAAAATCTTCGTTTATGTTAGCCGCCATCGCTGTGATTGCCTTTGGAACCTATGCGACCGGGCAAGTCCGTGTCGATGGGGAGCGCGGCGTTGGGGGAGCTTCCACCATTCATAACCATTTCAACTACGGCCACCACTACTATGGCGGAGGATATGGCCTGGGCTATGGCGGGTACGGGGGCTATGGCGGGTACGGGGGCTATGGCGGATACGGGGGAGTGACGGCTGCTGGTTCCACCGGTTATGGTGTCGGTCAAGCGGCACAGGGACTCGGCCAAGCCCGGCTTGATACCGCTCAGTCGGCGCAGATCTACGCGAAAACGGCTCATCAGTCGATGCAAAATCACAACTATGCCGTCAACAGTTACTACGCCAACAAAGATATCCACGACAAATACATGAAGGAACACGCCGGACCGAAAATCACTCAAGAAGAGATTGATAAGCTCGCCAAGGACGCCCAACCGGGACGCCTGGATCCTGCACAGTATGACTCGTCCAGCAGCTTGATCCATTGGCCGCCGCTGTTGCGGGACAAAGCCTTTACCAAGTCGCGGAACAAAATCGATCACCTGTTCAATGCACGCACCCCGGACAACTCGGGTGTCGATTCCGACAGCTACGGCGAGATCCAAAACGCTTGCAAAGAAATGCAAGCCACGCTGCGGGGCATGATCAAGAGCCTGCAACCGGTGACCTACGTCGCCGCCGATCACTTCATCAAAAGCTTGGCCTACGAAGCAGAATTCCCCCCGAAGAAATAATCGGGTAATTCTGCCAGCATGTAAAAAAGAGCGTTCGCGGGGAAATCGGCGAACGCTCTTTTTGTTTCTTTGACAGTCGATCTTATCGCCGCGCCCGGCTGACAATTATCGCGGGGTGACCATCACAAGGGTGGCCGCGATAGCTCCGCTATCGGGGCGGGCAGAGCCCGCAAGAAGCCGCAATTCCCACGTCCGCCAACCGGATAAGTATGATGAACAAAAGAAGCCGAACAACGGTTTCAATTCGCATTAGCAATTGCCGACCCCAGCAGCGTAGTCATGTTCCGCAACTGCCTCACTCCACCCCCAGCAACTTTCGCACCGCCCCCATCAATACCCCCTCGACCTCCGGGGCCGTGTTCGACGCCCGGGGACTGGTTTCGTATCCCCCTTGGCCGTAGGCCTCCTCGGTGCCGATGTAGCCGGGCGAGTAATCGCCGTAGGCGGCCATGGCGACGAACAGGTCCGGTCGTAGTTTGGCGGCGTTGAGTTGATACTCGACAAACAGTTCACCCGGCATGTGCAGCACGCGGGCTTTGCCGAGGGTCAGGCAGGCGATGTCGATTGTCGCTCCGGCGCGGGTCCGCTGCAGCATCGAGAGGTCGTGGGCGGCCGCCACGCGCGCGGCAGGCTTTGCCGATTCATCAGTGACGGTGGCTCGCAATTTCTCTTCATCCAAATGATCAGCCAGCGGCAATGAGACCGGGACCGTCTCCCAGCCGAAGGTTTCGTCCGTGACGGGAAATTTTTCCGTCGCTTCAAAGGCACGCTGCATGCCGTTGGCGAGTCGTCCGGCTAAACGCAAGCGGTTGTCGTGCGCGCCGTCGTTGTATTTACCCGCCCCGATATTCCCACCCGCGCCATTGAAATGGATGTGCGGCACCTCCAACGCATCTTCGCGTAGAATCCGCGACATGCCGGGAAAATCGGTGTCCGCCGCTCCAGTGCGATAATAGCTTTGCGGATGCGTCGCATAGTAGGTGATCACGGACAGCAGTTTGTCGCCGTCATAAAAGCTGATCGATTTCAAAAGCGGATCGATGGTCCCGTCGGGGAAGGCGCGAATTTTCGGATCCTTCGTGGCTGTGAACCGCATATGTTTCACCTTGCCATCGGGTCCCAAAATCCGCCGATTGGAAGCGACCTTTTCCACCTTGGCTTGTCCCAGCCCGATGTGCGTCACCGGTTGGGCTTTGTCGACAGCTGCTTTGGCTGCCGCCGCGGTTTTTTGCATGACTTCGCGAGCAAAGGCGACGTCGAACATCTTGCCGGAGAGTCCTTGCCCAGCCAGAATTTCTTCCACGCCCCAATCTAAACGCGGCGCGTCATGTTGATGCAACGCATGCACGGTGACCCGTTCGGTCGTCGTGCCGACGGCGCGGGCGATCGCTTCGCGAAAGCGTGTGTTCCCTTCGCCACCAATCCCAATCCAATCCACGGCGACCACCACGACCGGTTTTTCGTCGGTGACAAACACCATCCCCTTAAGCCACAACGAATTCCCCGCCCGCTCCATGGGGTTGTACGCCAAGGGAGCCCCAATCGGCGGCGTGACATCAACCGTAAACGGCGCGACTTTCAACGGCGCCTCGTCGGCCAACGAGGGGACCGCGGAGAATGTGAGCAGCATGACGAGAATTAAAAATCGGGGGCGCATCATCAATCGTAACCTCAGTTTTATCGAATAGCTTGTGAACAAGTTCTCCCCTCTCCCTCTGGGAGAGGGGTCGGGGGTGAGGGCTTTCGCACAGCGTGCTTTTTACGGTGTCGTCCGGATCTTTTCACCATACAACCGCACCAACGCCTCGGTGACACATTCGGCCATATACCGATTCCCTCGCGCATTGGGATGCAATCCATCATCGCTCAAATGCCGTGCCGCGTCGAGCCATAGACCGGGCGGCGCGTAGGGGCTCCACAGAACGAGGTTGCGAATTGTGCCGTCGGAGACCAACTCCAGGTCGTTGTCCCGCGTGAACTCACGTTCCAGGCCGCCGAACGGATCGATGATAAATCCACGCGGCACTTCCATCACGACCACTTCCGCGCCGATGTCGTGACAGGCATCGACGATTTTTTGCAGGTTCGCTTTGGTTGCTGCCCGCGTTTTGCCTTTGAGAAAATCGTGGCCGCCCAGTTCGATAACAACAATCTGCGGATTCGCCGCAATCAATTCGGGCAAAGCCTTCAAGGCATCGCTGGTGGTGATGCCATCGGTTCCCTGGTTGATCACCGGAATGGTGAGCAGCTTGGCCAGTTCGTCCGGATAGCCAAACGAGGTGAGACTGTCTCCCACACAAACAACCGGACGCTCGCCCTGCAATTGTGGCATCTCGCTGCTGTGTGCGGAGGTCCACCACATCCACGATAATGCCAACCAGGCCCCCCAAAGGGCGATCATACTGACGGCAACCCCCAGGCGGTTGCTAGAGACAGATGGTTGTTTTCGGGAACCAGCGCCGCGCCAAATCCCCACGGCCAACATCGCACCGGCCAGCAAATAAAAGGCCGAAGGCCAGTCCACATTTTTAACCAGCACAATGCTCGCGCAAACCAATAACGGAAGCCAACCCGGACGGCCGCGCGCGATCAACACGGTCGAGTACAGCAACCAACCCGCAATCATCCAAGGCACGGCAGCGGGAAACGTGATCAGCGAGGCAATCACACCACCGGCAATCGCCACGATCCAACCCAGCCGCTTAGTCGAAGTGGTCATGCGAGTCCGCCGTCATGAAGTTATTGGCTGGTGGGGTGTTTAGTTAAAAGAGATGTGCATCCGACAGCGCAGGTTGCCTCCCAGTTCGATGCCACTCCGTGTCCTCCGTGACTCCGTGGTAAACCCTACCCACCCAACGCCCCGGCTGGCGTGTGTTCCGCTAAGTCAGCGATCATGTCCCGCGTCGCCGCTTCGACGGCGGACTCCCATTGCTCGGGGGCGAATTGGTCTTTGTACTTCGCGTTGTTGTAAGCAAAGATGATGCCGCGGCTGCTGTTGACGATGGCGCCGAGACCGTCAGCGTCGAACGCGGCGGCGATGTCTTGGGCGGTTCCGCCTTGGCTGCCGTAACCGGGGATGAGGAAGTGCGTATGCGGCATCGCTGCCCGCAGTTCCGCTAACTCTTGGGGATAGGTGGCTCCCACCACGGCGCCGACGGCACCATAGGTTTGCTCACCGCGCGTCTCCTGTGCCAATTGTTCAACCGCCGCCGCTACATGTCGATAGTGCGTTTGTCCGTCGGCGATTAGATCTTGGAAACCGGCGGCGCCGGGATTGCTGGTGCGGACCAAGACATACAATCCCGCTTCGCGTTTGACAGCCACATCGACAAACGGCTGCAGCGTGTCGGGACCGAGATATGGATTGACCGTCAGTGAATCGGCCGACCAGGGAGCGGCGTTGCGGTCCGAGCCGGCGAGATAGCCGCGGGCATAGGCTTCGGCCGTGCTTCCGATGTCGCCCCGTTTAGCATCGCAAATGACAATCAGCCCCGCTTCCCGCGCGCGGCGAATGACCGATGCCAGCACGAGTGAACCGCTCGGCCCCAGTTCTTCGAAAAACGCAGCTTGCGGTTTCACCGCCGGGACCAGGGGGGCGACGATGTCGATGATCTGAAAACAAAACCGTTCATACGCCGTGGCTGTCGGATCGGAATAATAAGAATGTCCGCTCTTTGCACTGTCCATCAACCCCGGCGGCAATTGTTCCTTGCGGGGGTCCAACCCGACAACCACCGGGGCCCGTTTGGCGAGAATGGCCGAGTTGAGTCGTTCGATATAGGTGGCCATAGCTGATTGTTATCCTTGTTGTGGATGTATCAGTTTCCAAGCCCGGTTGAGCTTGTTCTGAAAACTTACGGATCCATGTCAACAGGCTGCGTAAGTGGGTTTGAAAACTTTTGTCGTGAGTACGTCCGTTTTTTAGGCCAAACCCCGGCGGAATGGCCTCGGTCCCGGCTGCGATTGTGGTGGCACGACGCAGCATGAAGTCTGGAGTGGGGATTTGGGCGAAGAAAACGGCGGAGACCGTGAAAATGCCCAGTTTTCTGTCGGAATTGCGGCTAGGGGCATTGTGTTGTTTTGCGGGGCAGAGATAAAGTATGGCGAGACGAGATTGTGGATTTCCGCCGGAGAAATTGAAAATCAACTCAGCGTCAAGTTTGCGGTTTGCCCGCGACTTCGTTGCTGTAATTTGAAGTCTTGCGGATTCCCTGCCTATTTACTAACCGCGCCGCACGTTACTTTGGCTTGTTTCTAACCAATTTCGAAACCCGATTCCGCCTGATTTCGAGGCGATACTTCGTATTCTCCGCGCGACGCGTCCGAGGGTTTTGGAATGATCTGTAAGTAACGCGTTATCGCTCAAACATCCCCTGAGGAGTCAGACATGGCAAAAGACAAATCCGCCAGCGCCCCAGCGAATCCAACAGATGCCAAAGGTCAGCCGGCGCCGCAAATCAGCTTCGATTCCGAACGAATCGCTGCTTTATACAGCAATTTCGCCCGTGTAACCGGGTCACCCGAAGAGTTGATCATCGATTTCGGGTTAAACCCGCAGCCTTTCGGCGGACAGTCCGAAGCGGTGCCGATTTCGCAGCGGATCGTGATGAATTATTACACAGCCAAACGGTTCCTGGGAGCCTTGCAAATGGCAGTGCAACGGCACGAACAGGCATTTGGTGTACTGGAAACCGACGTGAACAAGCGGGTCGTGTCCGGCGGTGCCCCGAAGAAATAGTGGGCTGCACAGGACAAGCTTCCTCCCGACTGGAAAAGTGGGGGATTTCCCCGCATGACCACGTCAGCGTTCGCTTTGGGGAATTGATTCGTCGGGAACCCCGGAATTTTGGCTCCTCAACGTTGAATCAAGTGTCGAAAGTCGCTAATCTTGCACGTTTCCGCGCCAGTCACTGTTGCGCTGCGCGGAAGGACGTTGAGGCGGCTTTCGATTCTCAGCGGCTGGCGAGCAGCCCGGTTGGTGTCTATTTTGACGCCAATGTAGCACTTGCTCAGTGTGTTAACCTATTGTGAATACGGGGGTTATGTTGAATCCCCGCTCCGTGTCCTGCCGGCGTCGAGAATCCGTTTCACGCGTCGACGACCGGATTTTATTAGTGTCACTCGCACCGTGTTTTTATGATGGCGGTGCAAATTGTTGTTGGGAAGTAGACACGTGGCAAAGACGTACATGGCAAAAAATATCGACGTGCAGCAAGATTGGCACGTCGTTGATGCGGACAATCAAGTCGTTGGACGATTGGCGTCTAAATTGGCAACGATTTTGATGGGCAAACACAAGCCGACGTACACTCCGCACGTTGATTGCGGTGATTATATTGTGGTTGTGAACGCCGAAAAGATCCGCTTCTCGGGGCAATCCATCGCACACGAAACCCATCCGTATTTCACGGATAAAATGCTGAATAAAGAGTACGACCGCTATTCCGGTTATCCCGGTGGTCGCCGCGTGACAACGGCAGCCAAGTTGCTGGAAACCAAGCCGGAGTTTATTCTCCGCGAAGCGGTCCGCCGCATGCTGCCCAAGTCAAAATTGGGTCGGGGTATGCTGGACAAACTCAAATTGTATGTGGGAGAAAGTCACCCGCATCAAGCCCAGAACCCACAGCCGTTGGACCTGTAGGTTTTGCTCGTTGTTTAAAGTTTGAATCTTTCAATTCTCAATAAACGATTAGACTGTTATGGCAGACGAAGTCAACGAAACTCCGGAAATGACTCCGCAACCGACTGAGGGACTGGTTCCCCAGCCGACCGAGGAAATGGCTCCCCAGCCCAGCGGCGGTTTGCCGACCCCACCCGCTGAAGAACCGGCGGCGGATACCGAATCCTTGGCCGCCGGGTTGAACTTGGGTGGCGAAGCGGAAGAAGCGGGTGAAGAATCCGAAGCCATTGCGGCACCTGTCGTGATTCGCGGACACCTCGACAAATTCGGTGTCGCCTGGGGAACAGGTCGCCGGAAGTCATCGGTCGCCCGCGTCCGGGTCCGTGAAGGCAACGGAAACGTGACCATTAACGGCCGTCCGCTGGATGAGTATTTCCATGTCGAACGTGATCGTCACACGGTGGGCGCTCCTCTCGAAGCAACGAGCATGACCGATTCCGTCGATGTGATCGTCAACGTCAAAGGGGGCGGGACGACCGGTCAAGCCGGAGCCATCATGCTGGGCGTGGCGCGTGCACTGCAGGTGATGAATCCTGAACTCCACGAGACATTGAGTGCTGGTCACTACCTGACACGTGATAGCCGGATGGTCGAACGTAAAAAGTATGGACTAAAAAAGGCACGCAAGAGCTTCCAGTTCTCCAAACGTTGATCCGATCCTATGCATTCCGGTCATTCGCACAGGGCTGTGTGGCCAGAAGGGAATTCTGGTTATTTGGTCCCTTGATCCGAACGACCTGGAAATGCGGCAGATCGGCGACGACCAGGAACAAGAAATCACAGAACCCCCCGTTGGATATAGTCCGCCGGGGGGTTTTTTGCGAACCATTCTCACTTTCCGATGTCAATGGCATCCGCCCAACGGATGTCGCACCGGTCGAACTGCCCCCGCGTGAAAATCTATCAGCATCACGATTCGCCCGGTCGAGGAATGTGGGGGCGTTGTGGTGGAAATGAGGTTGCGGGATTCGACTGCCGTTCGGTTTTCGAACAGCTTTGAATTGGGCATCGCGGGTATTGGCGGGGGCCAGTCCCGAGTACAAGTTTTATAGAGACACCCAAATGCCAGCACGCGAATATGCCATCGGCACCAATGTCCGGGGTTGAGGAGGCTTGTTATGTACAATCCACTGCTGTTGCCCGAAGTGCGGGAGATGTTGGATTCCGGCGACGATGCCGGTCTGATTGAATTCTGCACCGCCTTGCACCCGGGCGTGGTGGCTGAAGTCATTGAAGGGCTGAGTAACGACGACATCTGGAACGTGTTGTCACATTGCGACGTGAATAGCCGCGTCCAAATTTTCACCTTCTTCGATTTGCCCAAGCAAGAAGACCTCGTCACCACGACGGACCGCAAACGGGTTTCGGCGCTGTTGGAAGAAATGGCCCCCGACGATCGCGTTGACCTGCTGGAACGTCTCGACCCTAAGCATGTGGATTTGTTGTTGCCGCTCATCGCACAAGCGGAGCGCAGCGACATTCGCAAGCTGCTGTCGTATCCGGAAAACAGCGCCGGTTCGATCATGACGACCGAATATGCGTCGCTGCCTCAGGAAATCACGGTTGAGGAATCCTTGCGGCGACTGCGGCGCATCGCTCCGGATCGAGAGACGATCTATTATGTCTACGTGCTCGACGACCAACGGCATTTGCATGGGTTTGTCTCTTTGCGACAATTGATTCTCGCGAAACCCGATGCGATCGTGGCGGACATCATGGATCACGACGTGATCTCTGTGAACGTCAACGATGACCAGGAAGATGTCGCCAGCATGTTGGGGCGATATGACCTGCTGGCCATCCCCGTTGTGGATGACCAAAATTGCCTCGTGGGCATCATCACGCACGACGACGTGATCGACGTTATTCAAGAAGAGGCAACCGAAGACGCGCATCGCGCCGGTGCTGTGGAACCGTTGGAGGACAGCTACCTCTCCACGCCGATTTTGACCATCACTTGGAAACGTGGCATCTGGTTGTTGTTTTTGTTCACGGTCGCCCAAGGAATTTCCGTGGTCGTGGATAGTTATAAAGAGATTTCTGAGCACGTGGAATGGATGGGAACATTCATTGCGCTGGTGATCGCCACCGGTGGGAATGCCGGTTCGCAATCGGCGGCGCTGGTCATTCGTACGTTGGCCTTGGGCGAGGCGGGGCCGTCGGATTGGTTGCGTATCGCAGCTCGCGAGGCAACCATGGGCCTGATGTTCGCAGCGGTGTTGTCCACGCTCGGATTTTTCCCTGCCTGGGGACTGCAAGGCTGGGATGCGGCGATCATCGTTTCGGCAACCGTGGCCATCATGGTGATGTGGGGTTCGATGATCGGCGCCATGCTGCCGATTGTGTTTAAGAAAATCGGCATGGACCCGGCGCTCATTTCCAACCCACTTGTGGCCGCGATTGTCGATTTCACCGGCATCCTGGTGTACTACGAATTCGCCCAATTTTGGCTCACACCGGTCGTCGAAACGCTCCCGCATTGAGTATTTCAGTCCGACTCAGTCGCCGCGCCGTTTTGGGATAAACCGGGCTAGCCTGCTCTGTTCGAATCCGATACGGTTTAATCTGCAGGTCGTCCGAAATCCAAGCATCGTCTTGACGTTCCGTTGCCCCGATATTTCGCACATTATGCCTATCAACGACATCGGTAAATTCGTTGGACGCTACTTCCAGGTTCTTGCCTGGCTGTCGATAGCTTCGATGGTCATCTCGCCGATCTTCTTCGATTCGCTTAACTTCGACTTTACGTTCATCCTGCTCTTCTGGGTGGCTCACCACCTCATCCGTCACAACGCCACCGCCCGCAATTGGACGATCGGCATCACGGGTTTCTATGTCGCTTTAATCATCTTGATGCTGCTCTACGCGTGTCTCGCTGGCACGGAAAGTATGAGAGTTACCTTCGGCCGTCGAATCATCGAAAATCCATCATTTGGTCAGGTTGCCACCGTCGCAATAGCGTTGATTCTCCTCGTCGGCGTGCCGTTGGGGCTGCTGTTAACACCAAAAGCACGTCGAGAATTCGGCGTGGTGGCCGGACCGCCCTCGACCGGCGAAGCGTAATCGACCTGCCGGTAGCGTTGTCGCGCCGCTATTCTTCGTCGTCGGAGGTGATGACGTATTCTTCCCCCTCGGCAATCACGCGGTCGCCGGGGCGGAGTTTGCGGCGGCGGCGTGTTTCGACTTCGCCGTTGACGGTGACTTGTCCGGCTTGAATCAATACCTTGGCCTGCCCCCCCGTTCCGGCAGCACCGGATAATTTTAAGAATTGGTCCAGGCGAATCGTATTGTCATCAGTGTCTGTCATGGCTGTCCGCGGATCGTTTCGATCGCGTTCCCGGGGTTATGTTTTTTAGATCCGCTGGTTTACAAACTTTGTGGGGCGGCGGTGCGGTCGTCGCTGTCGAGATAATTTTGCAGCATGATTTGAGCAGCGACCATGTCCATCCGCGCTTTGCGTTTTTTGTTCGACAGATCGGCTTCGTGCAGGTACAACTCGGCGATCAATGACGTATGCCGTTCATCCCAGTAGCGCACCGGCAGTTTGGTCAAATGGCTGAGCCACTTGCCGAAGTTGCGGGCCTGCCGCGATTTTTCGCTTTCGTCGCCGCTCATGTGCACCGGCAAGCCGACGACAAGTCCCACCACGCGGTATTCGTTGGCGATTTTTGACAGGAACTCGCCGTCCAACGGTTTGGTCCGCCGGCTGTAGTTCTCCAGCGGACTGGCGATCGTTTGTTCCGGCGTCGAAATGGCAACGCCAATCCGCTTGGTCCCAAAATCAATACCCAGCAACCGCCCCTCGACGGGAAACGTGTCCGCCGTCGGCGGATCAGAGGAAGCGGTCATAGCCCCGTTCCTCGATCAAGGCCACCAATTGTTTGATTGCATTTTCGTCATCTTTGCGAGCGACTAATGTGGCATCGGCAGTATGTACGATCACGCAGTCCTCCATGCCGATCGTGCCAATCAGATGTTCTTGTTCCGTTGAGCGAATGATGCAACCGGTTGTGTCGACGCCGCAATGCGGAGCATCGATCACGTTTCGATTCTCGTCCGCTCCCATCAATCGTTCCAAGGCGTGCCAACTCCCGACATCATCCCATTCAAACGGCGCTTCTAAGACCGCCACGTTCTCAGCATGTTCCAGCACCGCGTGGTCGATGGAGATGGATGTCATCTGCGGGAACTCACGGTGCAGTGCCGCTTCTTCATCCGGCGTTCCCAGCGATTCTCGCAATGTTGCCAAACGCCGCGAGATATTGGGTTGTTGAGCCTCCAGGGCCCGCAAAATCGCGTCGGCGCGCCAGACGAAAATTCCACAATTCCAGTAATAGCAGCCGGCGTCCAGAAATCCCGTCGCTGTCTCTCGGTCCGGCTTTTCACGAAACGAGGCAACGTGATAAGCGTCATCCGTGCCGTCCGACAACGAGCCGCCACGTTCAATGTAACCGAATCCCGTCGAGGGAAACGTGGGGGGGACGCCGAACAGTACAAAGGTCTCGGGAGAGTTCGCGACGACGTCGGTTGCGCGTTGGACCGCTTTTTGAAAGGTCTCTGTGGGGCGAATGACATGATCGGCCGGTACGACCAACATCACCGCATCGGGGTCTTGCCGCAACAGATGAATGGCGGCCAAGCCGATGCAGGGCGCGGTATTCCGTCCGCACGGTTCGACAAGGATGTTGGCGCGCGGCACGTCGGGCAATTGCGCCGCGGTCGCGTCAGCCTGCACCGCGTTGGTAACAACCCAGGTTTGCTCAGGCGAAATGAGTGGGGCGTTGCGGGCGCTGGTCTGTTGCAACATCGTTGCCTCACCTGCCAAGGGCAGGAGTTGTTTCGGCAGCGTCTTGCGGCTTTGCGGCCAAAAACGAGTCCCGCTCCCACCGGCCATCACGACGGAATGTAGCACGGCTACGTGTCTTTCTAAATGCGATTGATTCTATTGTCGGCATAGGTCGATTGGGGCCAAGCGACCGCTGCAAGTATAGCGGCCCACGGATGCCGAGGGCAGGCAGTTTGCAACCTTAAAACAGGTGATTCTTGGCTCGCGAGACGTGGGAGGCGACCCTGTCACGTTGTGTTCCCGATTGCAGCCGGAAACCGCCGAATTACCCAAAGGGATTCGGCACGGCTGAGGAATACCGGACCAGCAACGTAAAGCTATAAATCACGACGCATGCGACCAAAGCGGTGGCAAAATAGAGGATGCGGCGGGCGATGTCTTCGCGTTTGAGTGCGATGATCTGGCAAATGACTGCCACAAAGGCCACCATCACAAATTTGAAATAGACCAGCCCCCGCGGGCCCCAAGATTCGAGAAAAAACCGGGCGATTGGATTGGATTCGACAAAGCCATCGGCTTGGTACTTATTCAGTAAGATCCAGGTCATCACCACATCCAGCGCGCTGGCGACCACAAACAGCAACGTTTCCCGCTCCAACGGAATTTGTCTTCCGAACAAGCGTTTCGTAGGCGACAAGGTGTCGTCAACTGGTTCTTCTGTGGTTTCGTCCATTCTCCGCTCTCCCCCGGCGGTCAGTGAAATCTGGTAAGAGCGCGTTTCATTCAGCAATAACCTTTTACGACACCATCACAGGCTATCCGATTCGCACAAAGTTCGCCAGATGATTTTGGCATGCCACGCCGTTGCGGGTCAATCTCTGGGCGGATCGCTGGGCGAAAGGCCGGTGGTGAGTTTCCGGTTTTGGTCGATCCGAATTCTCGCGATCGTCAGTTGAGCGGCGGCAAGCCGGTGCGGTCGCAGCATTTGAGCAGGGGGCATTCCGCGCATTGTGGGCGGCGGGCGATGCAGATTTCACGTCCCAGAAAAATCAACCGGTGCGGCGTTTCGATCCAACTCGATTTCGGCAACAACCGTGTGAGGTCTCGTTCGATCTGATCGGGGTTCGTTTTTTTGGTCAGCCCCAACAGGCGGCTGATGCGTTTGACGTGCGTGTCGACAACGAATCCGCTGGGGATATCAAACGCATTTCCCAAAACCACGTTAGCCGTTTTACGGCCGACGCCCGGCAAAGCGGTCAATTCGTCCAAGGTCTGAGGAACTTCGCCGTCATGTTCTTCCACAAGCGCCTTGGCCATCCCGCGCAGGTTGGTGGCTTTGGCGCGAAAGAAACCCAGTGAATGAATGATCTTCTCCACCTGTTTCTGCGACGCGCCGGCCAGGGCTTCGGGGGTGGGGAACTTGTCGAATAACTTCGGGACGACCATGTTCACCCGTGCATCGGTGCACTGGGCGGAGAGAATCACCGCCACCAGCAATTGAAAGGAGTTATCGTGCGTCAGGCTGCACTCGGCCAGGGGATATTTCTTCTTTAAGGCACGCAGGATTTTGCGGCCTTGTTGCTTCCTGGCAACATCGCTGTCGGTAGATTCGGACTTGGGCATAATTTCTCCGGGCTTGTCCTCACAACGGCCATGGACATTGCCAGGGGAACGCGTTTAGACTCGATATTGTTATTTCGAAGTGGCTGGTTTTCGGAAGTGATCGGTCGACATTTTCCCCCTCAGCCCTCACCCCTCAGCATGTCGGAGCACCAGGCTATGGACGGGCCGCACGAATACCCCCCAAAATACCTGGAAGGGTTACGGCTTTTCAATGACGAAGAGTTTTTCGCTTGTCACGATGCCCTGGAGGAGATCTGGACCGAGACGGTCGGTGCGGAGAAACAGTTCTACCAAGGACTGATTCATGCAGCCGTGTCGCTGTTTCATTTCGAAAACGGCAACCTCGGCGGCGCGCGAAAAATGCACCGGTCGTCGCTGAACTATCTCGAGCCCTATGGCAAACATTATCAAGGCATCGACGTCGAAACCTTGGCGGCCCAATTGTGGTTTTGCTTTCAGGAACTTCGCGCAGCCACGGATCCCTCGGCGGATTTGCAACTTGATCGGACATTGATTCCGAAGATACAGATTCCTACATCGATTGAAGAATTATGACGCATACGACGAATACCGACGTGGACCAGTTTAGCGGCGCACTACCGATTTTTACGCAACCTCACTTTGTGCTGTTCCCCGGGACGTCGCAGATCATCGCCGTCACCACAGAACCGCTCCGTCAGATGGTGGCCGACGTGCTTCGCGAGCAAGGACGATTTGCCGTCGCGCTGAGTTCGGCGGTTGACGATTTCGTCTGTGTGGCGCGGATTGTCACTCCTACGTTTTTTACGCCAGCGGCGAATTGCATTTACATCGAGGGCGTCTGTCGCGCACGGGTCCTCTCTCGGCATCCAGCGGACGACTCGTACCAGCAGGGGATGCTAGAAGCGCGGCCCGATCACTACGTGACGACACCCGTCATCGATCGCCGCCGCCGTTATGAGGAATTGTTGGCAGCATTTCGCGAGCTATTTCCACACATCCTGCGCAACGATCTGTTCCAACTGTGGGCCGACGACCAACTTGCCCTGGGTGAGTTGTGTGACCAGATTGCCGACCAGTTGCCCCTCGCACCCTCCCGCAAGCAGGCATTGTTGGCAGAGTCGAATGTCGATCTGCGCAGTGATCTGTTACTCGCCCAATTGCGGGAATTGCACCGCGGACAACGGGAAGCCACGATCGAGCAGTCGGCAATTCCGCAATTCAGCGTGAATTGATCGGTTTAGCTGGGAATCGTCTACCGTGTCGACACCGCGCTGTGAGGTTTCAATCACCGTTGATTGACCGTCGCTGGGGCAACACGTAAAATCCTGTGGCTTCTCTCATACACTCTTTTGCCTCCCAGACGGTCGATTCATGGAACACGGACCTGTTGATTTGCCTCGTATTGAGCGCGCGGTGCGCGAAATTTTGCTCGCGGTCGGAGAAGATCCCGACCGGGACGGGCTACTCGAAACGCCCGCCCGCGTGGCCCGCATGTATAAAGAGCTGTTTTCCGGTCTGCATTCCGAACCGGGGCGGCATCTGGAGAAGGTCTTTGAGGAAAAGTACGACGAACTCGTGCTGGTGCGCGACATCACCTTCCACAGCACCTGCGAACATCATCTCTTGCCGTTTTTGGGAGTCGCCCACGTTGGCTATCTGCCCAACGGCCGTGTGGCTGGGCTGAGTAAGTTGGCCCGTGTGGTGGACGAGATTTCTCGAAAACCACAGGTGCAAGAACGGATGACGCATCAAATCGCCGATTTGCTCAACAACGAACTCGATGCCAAAGGGGTGGTTGTGGTCTTGGAAGCGGAGCATACCTGTATGTCGATCCGCGGCATTCGCAAGCCGGGCGCATTGACGATCACCAGTGCCGTCCGCGGTCTGTTTAAATCCAATCCTCCCAGCCGGGCGGAGGCGATGGCGCTGATCAATCGCAAATAGTCCTCGCCCCCGCGCCCAGCAACGAGTGCTCAATAAGAAAACCGGCCTTTGATCGGGTGCTCTAAGGTGTCGTAATCTTCAAAGCGCATGCGGATCGCCTCTGCGTGGGATTGGTTTTCAAAGACGATCTCTTCATCCTCCGCCAACGAGCTGTCCATCAACGTGGGAACGTCATAGAGACTGCCGAAGGGGGGCATGGCTCCCGGTTCACAATCGGGAAACATGTGGGCGATTTCGTCTTCGCTCGCCATTTCCACATTCTCTTCACCCAGACGGCGGCGGATGCGTTCCATGTCGACATAGTGTGTCGCCGGCAGCACAACGAGCACATAATCGCCGCCACTTCGCAACAAGACGGATTTGGCGACCTCTTTGCCGGGAACGTGCAGAACCTGTGCCATGCGATTGGCCGTAAAGGTGGGCCGGTGATGCAGGGACTCGAAGTGGACATGACGGCTGGAGAGCATTTCATCGATTCTCATGGTCTTGGCTCCTGACGATGGGGATGCGACGACTTGTAAACGCAGCGGTCAAAAAAATTTGATCGTGCGGTGATTGCCGAAAGCGAGAGTAAATCGGGCCAATCATCAGTCGGTCGCCAGGAGTTTCTTACCCAGCCGCATCGAGCATTATACCTGGGCAGTCGAGCGAATTCTAGATGTTACTTTCGGGAGCCAGTGCATAAACGCGATAACCTCGTTCCCAAACTCCATTTGGGAATGCCCTTTCACGACACTCTGCTTCGCTAGACACAACGCACGACTCGCCGAGTCTGAGTTTTGGTGAACAGGATTCCCGATCTAGTCTCCATCCGTAGCCGTCCTATGCAGTCGTCCCCGCAACGCAAACGCCAATCCCCAGGCCACCACGACCACCAAGCATAACCCGCCCAGCGCAATCCAGCGCGAATCGTGGTCCCAGTACCCTTTAACTCCCAGCGACAAAAACACCACCGCCGCAAACAGATTCAACAACCACAGCCACTTCGGCATCCGTAGCGCGCGTGGTAGAAAGCGATGGTCCATCCAGGGGTTGAGTAGGCACAACAGACCGCACAACAAGACGCCGGTAAAGAGGTTGGCCGGGGTCATTACCGCTAGCAAGGCCCGCGGCTTATCGGCGCCGCCGCTGGTGGTATAGAAATATTGCCATGTCAACACGCCATAGGCGATTACCGCGCACCAGGCGACCGTATAGGTTTTCAATCGCCGCTGATGCTGCGCCGCCCAAGCATCGTTGACACTACGAGCCATTTCGTTGAGTACCGTGTGAGCGACCTCCAATGTGCCGTACAGCGTACCGAGCATCGTCAAAAACGCCCCGGCGACGTACAGCGGTAAAAGGACAGGACTGAGGCCGACCACGAATTCTGCCTGCAGGTTCAGCAAGTTCTTTTCGTCGGGAATCTTGTGCTCAGGAGCGAGGATGATTGTGCCCGAAGCGACAAACACAGCGCTAAACGCAATTACGATGATGAAACTGATCGAACAGTCGATATACGGCGCCCGTAACCAGCGGCGAACGGGGTGGTTGGGATCGGCGGCGATCGTTTCCAATTGCTGTCGCGTAGCAGGAGCAGCGCCGGCCTTGCCCCACCGTTTTTCCCGTAGAAACGAAGTGTAGGCCAAATAGTCATAGCCCGCTCCGCCGATGACGCCGACATACCGCGTCGTCTCGACCCAGACAGGTTGCGTGGCGATTTTGGGGTACTCACCAATCCAGTTGGGATATTCGTAAACCGACGGAATGACCGCTCCTTTGAGCAGCGCCCACCAGTCGGGATTGTAGAGGACTAAGGAGATCCCGGCACAGATGATCAAGGCGGCGACGATTGCCAGTTGCACGCGTTCGAGCACCGTATATCCCTCGGTGGCGGACAGCAGCAGCAGTCCGGAGAGTATGGCCGCTCCCCAAACAAAATCGGCGCCGCCGTTAAACATCGCTTCGGTACCCGAAACCCACGAGGTCAAGTTGCCCAACACGCCGCTATGAAAGCTGACCCAGATCGGCATGCAGATGGCGGCCAAAATAAAGAAAGCCATCGGTGCCCAACCACGCGGACCGGGAAGGTTCATCATCCGCTGAAACGGATGCACACCGGTCAGCACCATGTGCCGGGCTGTCCCGAGTACCAATCCCCACTTGAGGATCGAAATCACCACGAACAGAAACAGAATGTTGTATCCAAACAGCGCGCCGCCGCGAGTGGAGAAAATCAGCTCGCCGGTTCCAATGGTCAACGAGGCAATGATCGCCCCCGGTCCAAAAACCTTGAGCCACGATAAAGGATTGCCGGACAACAACATGGGCGGAGCCGATTGTGGCGGGCCTGGCGTGACGTTGAGGGGTTCGGACATGGGTTGCTCGTTTCTCATCCAGCAGCGAATAGCGATGTTGGGTGTCGCAGAAAACCACCCTAAACCGCCGCGGCCGGCAATACAAGAAATGTCTCAGAACACGCTGCCGCTGAATAGGCACTGCCACGCGTCACGTTTTTGGCGGATTTGGAAAAAGTTTTCCGAATTCCTTGTAACAAATCGCGGTACATTACGCTGGCAAGAGTGTCGAGAGAAATAACCAGCACAAAACCACGCATCCCCACCCAAAGCCCGGTACGAGACAAGTGTTGTGTTGTGTGTGAACAGCGGACGGCCATCGCGCCGCCCGCTGTTTTTATTGCCCGTTGGGAAGGCTTGTGATCCGATGCAGCCCGTTCCCGACTATTCAGCGACGCGCATACGTATGCAGGGAGATTGCAGTGACTTGAGTTGATTCAACTCCGCTTCAGCGGCGCGCATTTGACCCTCGGTCGCGCGGTGTGTCATGATGAATACCGGGACAACTGAGTTGTTGTTAGATTCCACTTCCGGACTCTCATGCTGAACGACCGAAGCGATGCTGATTTCGTGACGGCCCAGAATATCGGTGATATCGGCCAACACGTGGGGGCGATCCAGAGCATTGAAGCGTAGATAAAACTTGCTGAGAATTTTGTCCGTCGGTTGGACACTGAAGGTCGTCCGCCCGCCGAAGAGGTCCAGCGTGGGAAAAGTCAGTTGCGACCGGCCGACTGCCATGTCGACAATATCAGCCAAAACTGCGGAGGCGGTGGGAAGCTGCCCGGCGCCTTGCCCGGAGAACCACGTTTCGCCGACGACGTCGCCGGTCACTTTCACAGCGTTAAAGACGCCTTGCACATCGGCCATCGGCAAATTATTGCGGACTAACGTCGGCGAGACATGCATCTCCAGCAGGTTGTCCACCAGCCGCGCGACCGCGAGTAGTTTCACCATGTATCCAAGATCTGCGGCGCATTTCAAATCTTCCAACGTCAGCGTATCGATTCCGCTGCAAGGAAACTCAGCAACAGCGGCCCGGACACCGAAGGCCAATTGGCTCAGCAGCACGAGTTTTTGCGCGGCATCGGTCCCGTCGACATCCATCGCAGGATCTGCTTCGGCGTAGCCCAATTCCTGTGCCCGCCGTAATGCCTGTTCATAGGTCTGATTCTTATCGGCCATCTCGGTGAGGATGAAATTACTCGTCCCGTTGAGGATGCCCGAGAGCGAGGTGATTTGATTCCCCGCCAGCGCGCTGCCAAATGCGGCAATAATCGGGATACCACCAGCGACAGAGGCCTCGAAGGCGATCGACCGTCCTAATTCCCGCGCGCGGGTGAACAACTCGTCGCCATGTTCGCACAACAGCGCCTTGTTGGCGGTGACGACGTCTTTTCCTGCGGCGAGCAGCGCCAACATGATTTCCCGTGCCTGTCCGGTTCCTCCAATCAATTGCACAGCCACGTCGATTTCTGGATCGTCGATGACATCCTGCACTCGATCGGTCAAGATTTCAGCAGGCAAATCCACGTCGCGTTTTTTGGTCAGATCGCGGACCGCAACCCGCTGTAGAACGATTGGACGTTGCGCGCGGCGTTCGATGCGGTCGGGGTGTTGGGTGAGGATCTTGGCGACGCCCCCGCCCACGGTGCCCAATCCAATCATGCCAATTTTCAAAGGAGTCATGCTTTGCTTTCTGTCGATTCCGTCAGCCGCTCGATATCGATTTCGATTTTCTGTTGAGTCGTCGTGTATAAAAACTTGGTCGCATCCCGTTGACGCTGATCCGGACGTTTCTGGAACAAGCGGAAGCGGGGTTTGAACGAGTTCTAGGTGGTTGTTTGTGAACGCTTTTTCATAAGGCCCGCGATCATTCGTCGCTCACGCGTTCCACATATAACATCTCGGCGGCCGCTTGGCCCAATGTGACCAGTTTTTCCTGCATTTGCACAGCAACAATGTCACCCGCGTCGCTGTTTTCCTGCACCGTGCCAACAGCTCCCAGTGCCATTCCGTTATCGGCGAGGTACCGGAGAAACTCCGGTTGCTGGTTGCGGACGCGGATAATACGAACTGTGTCACCCATGTCGGTATCGGACAACGGCAGACCGTAGTCCTCCCCGGTCAAAGTACCATCGGCAGAGGGAATCGGATCGCCGTGCGGGTCGACCTGCGGTCTCTCCAAGTATTCGTCGATACGATCAATCAATTCGTCGCTCACGGCGTGTTCCATCCGCTCGGCTTCGTCATGGACCTGATCCCAGGTCAACTCCAGGGTGCGGACCAGAAACAGCTCGAGTAACCGATGTCGCCGCAACATCCGTACCGCCAACATCCGGCCCTGCTTGGTGAGTTTGACGCCGGAATACGGTTTATAGTTTGCCAAACTGCTGTCGGACAGTGTCTTGAGCATGCTGGTCACTGTGCCGGGCGAAACGTTTAGAGCGGTGGCGATTTGACCGGTCGACGCCCATTCTGAATCTGCCTCGATGCAGATTTGCAGGACGGTTTTGAGATAGTTTTCGACGGTCAAACTGGGCATAGGGCCGGTCCGGAATTTTGGTTAATCAAAAAATTGTTTTGAGTCGATGTTGACTTTGTTCGTGGCCGATGAGAAAATATATTGAACTGGGTGCAAATTCTCAGCGAACGCCTGAGTTTCGTTTTTCCGATTGTATGCGGAGAATCGCCCCTTTGCTATCGGCAACGGGTGGCAATTGAGAGGGACCCGGTTTTTCAGACAACGCCAAACCGCCTGTTGACCAGCTATTCTCTATGGCCGTTCAATCACGGTTGAGGCGCAATGAATATGCGATCTCCCGCATTTTCCCTGTAATGGATGGCCATGCCACCGGACTGTACCAACAATGTCTCTCCACAGTAATTCAACCAGGGCTTTGCTGAATCTGCGACGAACAAGTACCGCATCCCGCACCGCTGCCTTGTGCGTGTGGTCGCTAATTCTTCTGCTGGCCGGGGGGCTTTCGGGCTGTTCGTCCAATGCGAAAACCGAGGAAGCCGCGGGTGGGAAGTCGGCGCCGAAATACAAAATTTTGGCGACCACGCTCATGATCGCCGACGCTGCTGCGCGAATCGCCGGTGAGGACGTTCAAGTCGAATGGCTGATGGGGCCGGGGGTGGATCCGCACCTGTATCAGCCGACGGCCAAGGATCGTATCAAACTGCAATCGGCCGACGTGATCTTGTACCAGGGACTGCACCTGGAGGGGAAAATGGTCGACACGTTTGAGTCGATCGCAAAGCAAGGGCGCACGGCGGTCGCAGTTTCACGCGACATCCCTGACAGCGAATTGCTCTCCTGGGAAGGCGGCTTGCACGATCCGCATGTCTGGCATGATCCCAAATTATGGAAACAATGCGTGCAGACAATGCTCGACACGTTGATTGCTCAGGATCCCGAATCCGCATCCGCCTATCGCGAGCGAGCGGCCGCGTACCTGGCTGAGCTGGACGAGTTAGACGCGTTTTGTAAACAGCGCGTCGCAGAGATACCCCCGGAACAACGTTGGTTGATCACCAGTCACGATGCGTTTCACTACTACGGCCGCGCGTATGGTTTTCAGGTGGTGGGGATTCAAGGGATCAGCACCGAGAGCGAAGCGGGGCTCAAGGCGATCACCGACGCTGTCGATTTGATTAAAACCCACAAAATCGGGGCGATCTTCCCCGAGACCAGCGTCCCGCAGGCAGCGATCAATCGCGTGGCCCAGGACAGTGGGGCCCAATTGGGGCCGGAGTTATATTCCGATGCTTTAGGGGGTGTCGGTTCCGGTGCGGACACGTATGTCGGTATGATTCAGGCAAACACCAACAGTGTGGTCGATGGCCTGAAGACTCCTTCCGAGAAATGACTCGGGTGGGGTCATCCTCGTTACGGATCGATATTCCAAACGAAAGGCCATTGATTCCGATGTCTCCGGTCGAAAGTTTGAATCACGCGATGACACAACCCCGCGCCAATCCGCCGGTCGATTCCGACGCCCTGCGTGCGCAGCGTCAGGTGTCCGGGAATTCTCCTGAGCCGGAGGCGTCCCCGTTGCCGCTTGAGGTCCGGGACCTGACGGTCAGCTACGATCGTAAAGCGGTGTTGTGGAACGTGAATCTGGACGTGGCGGCGGGTCGGATCGTGGGAATCGTCGGTCCCAATGGCGCCGGGAAAACGACCTTGATCAAAGCGATCATGGGTTTACTACCGCGGCAAGCAGGTACGGTCCGCATCAACGGCGGTCCGCTGAAAAAACAACCGGGCGCGATCGGGTATGTTCCGCAGCGCGAAACGGTCGACTGGGATTTTCCCGTCACTGTGTACGATGTGGTGATGATGGGCACGTACGGTCGCCTGGGTTTGTTCCGGCGTCCGGGACGCAAAGAGCGCGAATTGTGCGAGCGCTGTTTACAGCAAGTGCAAATGCTGCCGTTCGCGCACCGTCAAATCGCCAACCTGTCGGGCGGACAGCAGCAACGGGTTTTTTTGGCCCGCGCTTTGGCGCAGGAAGCCATGATCTATCTCATGGACGAACCGTTTGCTGGTGTGGATGCGGTGACTGAATCAGCCATCATTGATTTACTGCGCAAGCTCCGCGACGACGGCCGCACGATTCTCGTCATTCACCATGACCTGCAAACCGCGGCGGATTATTTCGACGAGATCCTGCTGCTGAACCGTCGCGTCGTTGCCTATGGGCCGACGAAAGACGTCTTCACCACAGAAAATCTCCGCGCGACCTATGGCGGACGATTGGCCGTCATGCCCGATACCGTAGGCGGCGAGACATGAACAGCGCACTCTCCCTCGCAGCTTCGTTGGGCGGCGTGCTGGCGGCGTCCGATTTTGGTACTCAGATGCGCCGCTTTTGGTCGCTGGAAGATCCGTCGGTGCGGACGGCGATCCTGGGCACGTTGTTGTTGGGGATGACCTGCGGATTGTTGGGGAGTTTTGTAGTGTTGCGGCGGTTGTCGCTGTTGGGGGACAGCTTAGGGCATGCCGTGCTCCCGGGGATCTGCGCCGGGTTTTTGGTGACGATGACCAAAGACATCCGTTGGATTTTCGCCGGCGCCGCTCTCTCCGCCATGTTGGCCGCCGGTGTGATTGCGCTGATTCAACGGCGGACGCAACTGAAACAGGACGCCGTGATGGGGTTGGTTCTCTCGGGTTTTTATGGCTTGGGCGTGGTGATGCTCACGCGACTGCAGAACACTTCCTCGGGAAATCAAAGCGGGTTGAATCGATTTCTCTTCGGCCAAGCCAGCGCCATCTCCACGGAAGAACTGAAGATCATGGCCGTGCTCGCCGGGATCGTGCTCGTGGTTGTCTTGTTGGCCTATAAGGAATTGGCAGCCACCAGCTTCGACGAAGAGTTCGCCGCTGCCTGTGGAATTCCGGCGCGGGCGATTCACTACTTGTTAATGATGTTGGTCGCGATCGCGATTGTGATATCGATCCAAGCGGTGGGGATTGTCTTGCTGTCGGCGATGTTAATCACCCCGGCAGCGACTGCCTATTTGCTCACCGATCGTTTGAAAGTCATGATCCTGCTGTCTGTCATGTTCGGCGCGGTGGCTGGTGTGGCGGGGGCGAACATTAGTTTTTTGGAAAGTCATTTACCGACCGGTCCGTTTATCGTGGCGGTCCTGACGTTGTTTTTCGTCGCTGCATTTTTCTTCAGCCCGCAACAGGGAATGCTCACGCGCATGCATCGTCGGCACCGCCGCCAGCGACAGACATTGGCCGATCAACTCGTCCGGTGGTTGCATGCCGTTACTTCCTCGCAGACGCAAAGCATCGAACAATTGTCGCAAGAGATGCATACCTCAGACTCTCATATACGCAAGGCGGTCAATTTATTGCGCAGCGATGGGCTCGTGAAAACCGATGCAGGTGGATTGCAATTGACCACGACCGGCCGGGAATACGCCGAGATGTTGGATCGCAACGCAAAGTTATGGGAGTTGTTCCTGGCACAGGAAGGCACCATCGCTGACATACCGTTTGACCCCGATACAGACGACATCGAACAGGTGCTTGGTGTGGATTTGAAACGACAGCTGGAGGGGCAGTTGAATGGTGTGCATTAGTATGTGGGAAGAAGTGGCCGGTGGCCGGTGGCCAGAAAAAGGGGGGGGACTCAATCGGTATGTACAACCAAACGGCCAGCCGTTGCCAACCCTACAGTCTAAGGTCTACAGCCTATTGCCTATAAATACACCCCAAACCGAGATCCGGGCCGAACCTGTTTCATGGAATCGTAACTGACCACACTGCAATGAACGTTCTACAACTCCTACCACCGTTTGATTTTCACGACCACGTCGTCGGGCTGTGGGCGTCGCCTGATATTGCGGTGGGGACGGCTTGGACGATTGCGGCGGCTTGTTTGGTGGCGATTGCTTGTGGATTGTTGGGTTGTTTTTTGATCGTGCAGGGGTTGGCACTGATTGGCGATGCGATTAGCCATACCGTCCTATTGGGCATTGTGGTGGCGTTTTTGCTCACGGGGCAATTCAGCGGCCCGGCGATGTTTGTCGGTGCTGCGGTGACGGGAATTCTGACGGCTGTCTTGATCGAATTCATCCATCGGCATAGCCGCGTCAAACAGGATGCGGCAATTGGAATTGTGTTCTCATCGCTATTCGCCATCGGGGTGATTCTGCTGAGTACCATGGCCACGCATGCCCACATTGATGCCGACTGTGTGCTGTTCGGCAAGCTGGATACGATTTCGTTTGATAAAATGGCAGTGGCGGGATTCATGATTCCCGTGTCCGTCGTACAACTCTTGATCGTGACCGTGGCGGTGATGTTCATGATCGCGCTGTTTTACAAAGAACTGTTGACGGCGGCATTCGATCCGCAATTAGCCGCTGTGCTGGGGCTGCGGCCTCGCGTGGTGCAATACGGTTTGATGGGCATGCTGTCGCTGACCGTCGTCAGTTCGTTCACAGCTGTGGGAGCGATTCTGGTCGTGGCGATGATGATCGCGCCGCCGGCGACAGCTTATTTACTGACCAAACGACTGCCGGTCATGCTTCTGTTGTCTGCTCTGTTCGGCGTGATTTCAGCAGTCGTAGGAACGCATCTCGCGTTTTGGTTGGATGCCTCGACAGCGGGAGCCATGGTCTGCGTGGCTTGCGGGCTATTTACGCTGGCATTTTTATTCAGCCCCAGCCAAGGTTTGATCGCGGGGAGTTGGCGGCGCTATCAATTGAGTCAGAGCTCTGAAGAACCACAATTCGCTCCGTAGTGGAGTTTGTACGCCAACATTGTGTTTTCGCGTCCAATGCCTCTACGCAGAGGTATGAGGTTGGATTGTCACTGAGTCGTCGGTTAGAATCGCAAGTCGCATTGTTCCACACGCCTGTGACTGGAGACGCGACGATGATCACCATGCTGGGAAGCCCGCGACGTTGTTGTGATGGCCTGACCCGTCGCGAGACGCTGACCGCCGGTGCCTTGACGGCTTTGGGCGGATTCGGGCTGCCGCAAATGCTGCAGGCGACCGAAATGGGACAAGTCCGACCGGCAAAGGCCAAAAGCGTGATCTTGCTGTATCTGCTGGGCGGAGCAGCGACGCAAGATATGGTCGATCTCAAGCCGGAAGCTCCACAGGAAACTCGCGGGGAATTTCAACCGATTCCGACGAACGTGCCCGGCATCGATGTCTGCGAACATTTGCCAAAGCTGTCGCAGTGGATGCACCGGATGGCGATCATTCGGTCGGTGAATCACAAAGCAGGCTGCCACAACTGTTTGCCCAGCTATACCGGTTGGGAAGTGACGCCCAAGGACCAACACCCGTATCCGACCGATCCGCCCAGTATGGGGTCGGTCTGCGAATACCTGAAACAACAACGCGGTCCAGCGGCGCCGGGCGAATTCCCGGATTACATGTATTTACCCTGCTACCTGGGATGGGGACAGGCGTTTCGGCGGGGCGGCCCTTATGGCGGCTTTCTCGGCAAGCAATACGATGCACTAACAACCGAATGCCAACCGTTTCGTGACGAGTCGGTTCCCGCTCCGATCGCCGGTAAGCCGCAAACCGTGCTCGGCAAACCAGAGCTACCAAACAGCGTGCTCCAAAGCGACATCACCATCGACCGGCTCAGTGCACGGCGGGGGCTGCTTCAGCAAATCGACGCACAATTGCGGCGGCTGGATTCGCGGGACAATTCGGGCCAATTCGGTAAACATCAACTACGGGCGTTCGACATTTTGACATCGTCACGACTCAAAGAGGCCTTTGACGTGACGACCGAAGACCCTCGCACATTAGATCGTTATGGCCGGACGTTATTCGGACAGAGCACACTAATCGGTCGCCGTCTGGTGGAAGAAGGGGTGCGCTTCGTCAATGTGACGTGGGACCTGTTCTGGGACCGGATTAAAATCGACTACGATGCCTGGGATACGCATACCAACAATTTCGCGATCCTCAAGGAAAACAAACTCCCCACGTTTGATCAGACCTATTCGGCGCTGATGGAAGACTTAGAAGCGCGGGGTTTATTGGATGAAACGCTGGTGGTCGTGATGAGCGAAATGGGACGCACCCCGAAAATCAACGGACGTGCCGGCCGTGACCATTGGACGTATTGCTATTCTGTGATGCTGGCTGGTGCCGGCATTCGGGGCGGCACGGTGCACGGGGCCTCCGACGCGCAGGCGGCCTACGTTAAGGATGCGCCGGTCAGCACTTCGGACATCTGCGCCACGATTTATGAATGCTTGGGGATCGACCCGGAAATGCGGGTCAACGATCGCGGCGGCCGACCGGTGGAAATTGCCCACGGCGGGCGGGCGGTGCGAGAAGTTCTGGCGTGACTTTTACCTGTCGTTTCAAACCCCGCTGACGCGTCCTACTGAACTGATCTGCACGTTTCGAGAGCAAGCGCAACCGGGTCTTGAAACTGGTTCAAAGACGCGTTGTTGCTATGCGTCAATCAGCGCATCGACGCTATGCGTCAATCAATGCATCGACGAATGCATCGGGGGCGAAGAGTTGCAGGTCGTCGATTTGTTCGCCGACGCCGATGTACTTGACCGGCAGGCCCATTTCGCGGCGGATGGCGACGACGACGCCGCCTTTGGCGGTCCCGTCCAACTTGGCCAACACGATCCCCGTGCACTTGACCGCTTCGGAGAAATTCTTGGCTTGGCTGATGCCGTTTTGGCCGGTCGTTGCATCCAGGACCAACAATACTTCGTGCGGGCCTTCGGGGATGACTTTTTGAATTACCCGCTCGACTTTGGACAGCTCGTTCATCAAGTTTTTCTGCGTCTGCAAGCGGCCGGCGGTGTCGATGATCACGACATCGATCCCCTTTTCCACCGCAGCGGAGCAACCGGCGTGGGCCACGGCAGCCGGGTCGGTGCCGTCCGGTTTGGTGACAATCTCGCAGTTCAGTCGCTCGCTCCACATCGTCAATTGTTCGACGGCAGCGGCGCGAAACGTGTCCCCGGCGGCCAGCAGGACGGTCTTACCTTGTTTTTGTAGAAAATTGGCCAGTTTAGCAATCGAGGTCGTTTTCCCCACGCCGTTGACGCCGGCGACGAGTATCACCGTTGTCCCTTCGGCAGTCAAATTGAGCGGCGAGAGGGGATCTTCGGGATCCCACACAACATCGTCTTCGCCAGTCAGCAGGCCTTTGAGCGTGTCTTTGACCGTCAACCAGAGGGCATCGACATCGACGGTGCGGCCCAGGTGTTGTTTCCGCAATTCGTCGGTGATTGCCTGTGCAGCGACGACACCCATGTCGGTGGAAATCAGACGGGCATGAAACTGTTCGAGCTGCTCCTCGCCCAAAATCTCGCCCGCTTTGAACAAGTCGCGGACGTCGGTCGTCAGCAGGGCCTTGGTTTTGGCCAACCCTTGTTTGAATTTGTCAAAAAATCCCATCGATTCCCTCGTCCTCGTTTCCGCATTGTCTGCACGGCGAAAATCATAGGTGTTCCGGCGATGCGCTACAAGCGACGTCGATTTGGGGGAAAAGAGTGGCCGGTGGCCGGTGGCCAGTGGCCAGTGGCCAGTAGGCAGTAGGCAGTAGGCAGTAGGCAGTAGGCAGTGGGCAGTAGGCAGTGGGCAGTAGGCGGTGGGCAGGAAAAATTGTGGGGGGGGGAGACCTGCTTCCAAACCGACGGCTTTGCCGTCGCTATCGGCGCGATCGACCGGGTCAGCGTCCGATTAGTAATACTTCTTGCGAGCGGTTGTTCTTTGAGAGTGCGTATTGGTAGCGCCCTAACGGGATCTGTTCGACGCGCGATTTGTGACGCTGCAGCAGTGTAGTGAGTTCGTCGATACTGGGGATTCCGTCGCTACGGTAGGAGACGACTAGAATCGAATCAGCGAAACGGGCGAAGAGGTTGTCGAAGGCGGTTTGGATTTGGCGGGGATCAGTCCACGGTGAGCGGGCGCGGGTCAGTGGACGGTGTTTCCGCGTGTGGTCGATTTGCGGTCCCCAATTCTTGTAGTCCACCAAGCCTTCTAAAAAGTGATAGAAGTCACGGTAATCGACGCCGGTCCCGCGGCCGTTGATGTAGGGAGAGTCGATGTAGACCAGCTCGAATTGACTGTTCACATCCAAGACATCCTCGCACGTTGCACGGCATGCAACACCGCTGTCGAAGATCGTGGCATTGGCGGCAGCGGCGTGGCGGCGGAAATGGTCCTCGAACGGCGTGTCCCAGGTGGCCTTGTTCCCAAAACTCCGCTGCACCTGTGCGGTGCGCATATAAAGGTTTCGGCGATGAAAGAGGTTATACGGCCGCTTGGCAATCGCCGCCTGAAATAAAGCGTAATACGCCAGCGCCCGTTCGTTACCTTCGGCGATGCACGGAAGATTCTGGGCGACTGTGTCCAGCCAACGGTTTTCCTCGTCGGTGAAATAGATCCCCGCGAACGTCCGTTGAATCAGATCGTCATAGTCACGCCCCGGCTGGGGTTTCAAGATCGCGTCGATCGTGTTGTCGGTGAGAACGGTTTCCTGGTTTTCAATCAATGCTCGCAATGACAGTTGATTGGAATACAGGTAATCGTTGGCGGTGACCTGTTTGCCCAGGCTCTTGAGCAGATAGGCGACCGAACCGGTTCCCGCAAAGGCGTCGAGAGCGGTCGTGAATTCCAAATTTTCGAACTGGCAACTCAGTTCCGGGAGCAGTTTGAATTTGCTTCCTTGATAGCGCGTGGCCGGCGGGCGGCGGAGTGGGGTTTGTGTGGAATCCATTCGTGCCGCCGAAATCGATGGGTCTTACTCGGAGTCATGGAACGACAGGCAGTATCCCTTCGTGGGGACTGTTTTGAGATTGTCGTTGAGTTCTGGATTGTTGCAAGGGTAACGCGATTGCGCCGGTGGCAATTGGGGATTTCAGTGTGGTTGTGCGGTTTTGTTTTTGAGAAGGAGGAGAACCACGAAAGTCACGAAATCCACGAAAAGGCGTTCTGATATCTTTGGTATCTCAATGCATGGGAGGATGCAATCGGATCGTTTTTGGCCCGGTACGGAACGCACAATGCGACGGCAAGCCGTCGGTTGGGGATGATAGAGAGTCACGCTCGGAAACGCTCGGAAATCTGTGTTTCATCCGTGTTCAATCTGTGGCTATGAAAATAGCGGCCCTGTTGCGCTAGGTTTTTCGTGGTTGAACATCTATGAAATAGAGTCGGCATCCCACGTGATGCGTCGGCGGTCGGCGAATGGAATGGATTTCGCCAGTAAATCTGCGGAGGGCGGCAGAATTTCTGCGGACTGCGGTTGGTTTGTACCGATAAGGTAATCCACGGGCTGAGAAAACCGCCCACGAAACACTCGACGGTCATCGCTCCACCCACACTCGCTGAAAGTATCAGGACATCGGCATGAACGAATCAACGCAGCCTTTGGTCTCGCCCCATTTCGCACTTGGCGATACGCCTCAGCCGCCGCAAGTCGACGCGCAGCCCACACAGGCAGAGGATGCGGAGATGCTGCGGCGGATCCAAGCTTGCGTCGATGCCTGTGAAGGGATCTCCACCCAAGAATTGGAAGAGGGCGTCGTGCAAGACATGCAACGCGTGCTCCGCGAAGTCGCTCCAATCATCGCCGAGTGGAGCCGCGAACAACAGAGCTAACCATTTACATCTACCAATGAGTGCCGAAACTTCGTGTGCCACTGCTGGCTTGTCCAGCAGTGCAAATAACCCGAATAGTAAAACACTACTGGGCAAGCCAGCAGTGGGACACTGTGGTATCTTATTTTTCTTAATGCGCAGTTTATAGGGCAGTGGAATTCAAAAAGTCTGCGCCGGCGGCCATCGTGGCGGCGCATTGCACGGCTTCTAAAATCTGCTCGTCATTGAGCCCCAGTTGACGGGCTTTCTCGACGTGGCCGGACGTGCACGGCTTGCAGCCGTTCATGTCGCTGATGGCGATGTTGATCAATTCCACCGTCGAGTCATCCAGCGTCGTATTGGCGAACGTGTGCGCACGCAGCCCGACTGACATGCCGTTGAAGATATCGCTGCCGGCAATGTCGCGGAATTTGAAGAAGATGTTGTACATCCCGCAGGTGGCAGCTACGGCGAGAACGTCAGCCACTTCCTGCTCGGTTCCGCCCAGCGACAAAAGCCGCTCTTGCATGCGCGTGGTCCAGAGTTGGTTTCCCTTGGTCACGCTGACGGCCAAGCCGATGACGGCCTTGGTTTTTTCGTCGAGCTTTCCAGCGGTCCACACGAACTTTTTGAAGTTCATGTAGAAGTCTTGCAAGAACGCCGGCACGCCTCCGTAGATCAAAAACGGTTCGGGGACCGTATCGCTGCCGAACATTTCCTTGATCCGGCCGTAGGTCTGCGCTGTCTTATCAACGGCGTCCGCTTCGGGTAACGGTTGGACAAGTGACATGAATTCAAGTCTCCCCAAGTCGTGGCCAAGCTACGAAAAACCGGCGGCCCGGTCATCTCCGCGCCGCCGGTTTTCTTATTTATCCGTACAACTTCATCCGTGCAACTAAAACGTGATCAGCAAGCCGATGCCTGCCGACTGTTGGATTAGTTCAACGTTTTTTCGCCCTTGCTCCAGTTGCAGGGGCAAAGCTTATCGGTCTGGAGAGCGTCCAAAACACGCAGCACTTCGGCGACGTTCCGGCCAACGCCCAGATCGTGAATGGCCAACCACCGCACGATGCCGTTGGGATCGATCAAAAACACGCCGCGGTAGGCGATCCCTTGATCGGCTTTCAGCACACCGTAGTCTTCCGACATTTGATGCGTGGTATCAGCCAACATCAAGTAATTCAGTTTGGCCAAATCTTCGTGGCTGTCGCACCAACCTTTGTGCGAAAAGGCGCTGTCTGTGCTGGCGGTCAAGACTTCGCAGTCGCGGTCCTGGAATTCGCCCAATTCGTTATTGAAGGCGACGATTTCGGTCGGGCAGACGAAGGTGAAGTCCAGGGGATAGAAAAACAAGCAGACCCACTTGCCTTTGTAATCCGACAGTTTGATGTCCTGGAATTGGTCGTCCGTGCCATCTTTGGTGCGGTCGTAGGCTTGGACGGAAAACTCGGGTGCGGGTTGGCCGACTTGAACGGTCATCGTAACGTACTCTCCTGAAGGTTAAATTGATGTCTATTGTTTCTCAAACACGACCGGCGCGGCCGCGTGTCCCGCCTGCACCTGCAGACCGGGATGGGGACGTTTTTCACAATCACGGGCAGCCGCCCGCGAATACTTAGCGTTCACCGCCCGTCTTGAGCGATTGAGGCAGCGGTGGCAGGGTCGCTGGAATGCATCACAGCACCCCAAACGACCTGCAGGCAAGTATAGCCACCACGGTCGGGCTTTCAAGCGGTCAACCATATCGCTCACCGCAACGGTCCATTATCCTGGTTCCCGTAAGTCGGGCTGTGCATGATGGAGCTGGAATCGGGCAGAATCACTTTCGATTCGTCATGCACGGCATGACCTGCAGCTGAGTCTGAAATATTGTTGTTCGACAGTTGAAAAACGCCTTATTTAGGAATCCTTAACCCAATGAAAATTGTCAAAGTCGAAGTCATTCCGCTGATTGGTGGAACTGTGGATGGGGGTTGGCCGCAGGGGCATGAGCCGGAAGAGGACCTCAATACGCTGATCGAGGTGCAGACCGACGAGGGGATCACGGGCGTCGGAAGTTGTTTCACCTCCGGAAGTTTGGTTCAGGGGGCGATGAAACTACTCTGGCCGTTGCTCGACGGGGAGTCGGCCGTGGAGCCGGAACGGGTGACCGAGACCTTGCGGGAAGCGACATTTTGGCAAGGACGGGGCGGGGCGGTCGAGCACACGATTTCGGGACTGGACATCGCCCTGTGGGACATCATGGGCAAAGCCTGCGGGCAACCGGTCTCGCGGCTGTTAGGCGGCAACTACCGCACGCGGATCAAGCCATACGGTTCGATGCTATTTGACGAGCCGGATGTGCTCCGCGACCAATTGGAGTCGACCGTGGCACGCGGATTCCAGGCCATCAAACTCGGCTGGCGACCGTTCGGGCGTCGCAATCGTAAATTTGACGAATTGCTGATCCGTACCGCCCGTGAGACTGTCGGCGAAAAAGTGGAGCTCATGGTCGATGCGGGGGGGAGCGAGCAATTTTGGCCGCACGGTCTGAACTGGGCCCGCGAAACGGCCAAGATGTTGGCCGACTATGACATCGTCTGGTTCGAGGAACCGTTGCCGCCGGACGATCTGGAAGGGCACATCGAACTAACGCGAACCTCCCCCGTGCCGATTGCCGGCGGCGAGGTCTTAACGCGCCGGCAATCCTTCATGCCGTGGCTCGAGCGGCGAGCGGTCGACATTATTCAACCCGATTCGACCAAAAACGGCGGATTGAGCGAAACCCGCCGAATCGCCTGGTGCGCCTACGATCACAACATCCAGGTCGTCACGCACGGCTGGAACACCGCCATCGGCTTGGCAGCAGACCTACAAATGGCCGCCGCCCTGCCCGTCGCCCGCTACGTCGAATACCTCACACCGTGCGCCTACCTCGAAGAACTGACCGTCGAGCCCTTCACGCTCGATGAGGAAGGCTACCTGGAGATCCCGCAAGGACCGGGTCTGGGAGTGGAGTTGGACCACGAGCGTTTGGCGCGATTTCGCTCGTAAGGCGTGAGGCTTGAGGGGACAGGCTTGAGGAGAGTTGTTGAGGCTAGTCGATACTGTCGGTGGCGGGTTACTGCATGTAAGATGTGGGATTGAGGTTTTCGAGATTCCCGATTGTAAGAGAGTCACATCATGCGCGACCATCGAAAACTAAGGGCCTTTGAATTGGCTGATGCATTGGCGATACTGGTGTATCGAGTGACGGTCAATTTCCCCAGCAACGAGCAGTTTGGGTTGACCAGCCAGATTCGCCGCGCGGCGGTTTCAGTCGCATCGAATATTGTGGAAGGCTCTGCTCGCAATTCCCAAGCAGACTATGTGAGATTCCTTGACATGTCATTTGCCTCGGCGCGCGAGCTTCAGTATCAACTCTCTTTAGCCTATCGTCTTGATTATCTATCGCACGCCAACTACGAATCAGTCGAAAAGTCCACCGAAGAGACACTCAAAGTCCTAGCAGGTCTCCTCCGATCATTGCGCAAATAACAAAACCCTCAAGCCTGTCTCCTCAAGCCTCAAGCCCCCTGCAGCCATGCAACTCCAACACGGTTTCCAAAATCCCGATAGCTACCGCCATGGATTTGTTTCCATTGGCAACTTTGATGGTGTGCATTGTGGGCATCGGGGGATGATTTCGGCTTTGGTGGAGAAGGCGCGGGGTGGGGGGGTGCCTTCGGTTGTGTTTACGTTTGATCCGCATCCAATCACGTTGTTGAGGCCTGGGTCGACGCCGCCGCCGCTCAGTACTGTGCAGCGTAAGGCGCAGTTGATTGAAGAGTTGGGGGTCGATTGCATGATCGTTTACCCCACGGATCAGGAATTGTTGGATCTCACGCCGCGGGAGTTCTTTGAGCGAATCATTCTCCAGGAGATCGCCGCTAGTGGAATGGTGGAGGGGCCGAACTTTTTTTTCGGACGGGACCGTGCGGGGGATATTCACAAGTTACACGAGTTCTGCGACGAAGCGGGACTCGATCTGAAAATTGTGCAGCCGGTCGGGCTGGGCGGTCGTATGGTCTCTTCCACAGCGATTCGCGGCTTGATCGCTACGGGACATGTCTCTAAAGCGGCGGAATTATTGGGGCATCGGTATCGCATTCAAGGGACGGTTTCTCGGGGGGCGATGCGCGGCGCGCAACTTGGTTTTCCGACCGCGAATTTGGAAGCGATTCCCACGGTCATCCCCTGTGATGGGGTTTATGCGGCGATCGGCATCTTGGGAGATCAACGCTTGCCGGCGGCGGTCAATGTCGGGCCGAACCCCACATTCGGCGAAATGCAACGCAAGTTAGAGGTGCACTTGATCGACTTTTCCGGCGACTTGTATGGACAATCGTTGGGGGTGGAATTTGTGGAACGGTTGCGGGCCACGACTTCCTTTGCAGGCATCGATCCACTAAAAGAGCAATTGGCGCTCGATATCGCACAGGCCCGTACATTGGCCACGGCAGCGATACAGGAATCGGCGCGCCCCTCCGGCGAAGTCTAATGGTCGAGGGTGCGACGCCATCTGCAAATTTTGTTCACCGGCAATACCAATTGGAAAAGCGAATGACGATCGACTGGGAGCCGCTGGGCAAGATTATTAACGACCATCAGCGATTTGTGCTGACCAGCCACGTGCGCCCCGATGCCGATGCACTCGGCTCGGAAATCGGCATGGCCCGCATTCTGGTCGCGTTGGGCAAGCAGGTGAAGATCGTCAATCAATCACCCACGCCACCGCGATTGGGGTTTATTGATACCGAAGGTTGGATTTGCCAACTCGGTAAGCAGGCGACGGCCGAAGAAGCCCTTGATACCGATGTGCACATCATTCTCGATACCAGCGCCTGGGGCCAGTTGCAGGATATGGGCAAAATCCTGGGCAAGACTGATGCCGTGAAGGTCGTCATCGATCACCATGTGAGTAGCGATGACCTGGGCGCGATCGTGTTCAAAAACACCGCTGCCGCCGCGACCGGTGAGATGGTTTACGAATTAGCGGTCGCTTTGGGATACACAGTCGATGCGATTGCAGCGACAGCCTTATATTGCGCGATAGTGACCGATACGGGGTGGTTTCGTTTTCCCTCGTCGACGGTGAACACCATGCGCGTCGGTGCCGCACTTATGGAATTGGGAGCAAACCCGGCAGCGCTGTATGAACAACTTTATGAACAGTATTCCCTGGCTCGTATGCGCTTGGCGGGGCGGTCGCTGCAACGGATCACGCCGGAATTCGACGGGCTCCTGACGCATACCTACATCCGCTGGGACGACTATGCGGAGACCGGCGCCGTTCCCCCCGATACCGAAGATCTGGTCAATGAGTGCATGCGAATTGCCGGGGCGCAGGCGGCGTTTATTTTGATTGAACAAAGTAACCGGCAGGTGAAATGCAGTTTTCGTAGCCGCGTCGGAATCAACGTGGCAGCCGTGGCGGAACAATTTGGAGGTGGGGGGCACCAACAAGCGGCCGGCACGATATTGCCGGGGCCGATCAGCGACGCGCGGCAGAAGGTGCTAGCTGCGCTGCGACCGGTAATGGAACAAGTGAAGAAGGCCGGGGGTTAGCACGGTTGGGCAGCGTCCATAGGGTGGCCGCGATTGCCAACGGCAATCGGGGCGGGCGAAGCCCGCAAGAAGCAGCAAATCACGGACTCCTTGATTGATGAAGCTGCATTGGTTGAGGCAGCTGAAAATGCTGCTTCTTGTGCCTTCGGCACACGGATTGCCAATGGCAATCGGTGCCACCCGTTTTGCAACCCTCTCCCAGAGGGAGAGGGAGTCGAAAATTCAGGGATGTACGAGGTTAGGTGAATATGGCGGAAGTTATTCATGGGAAGGTCTACGACTATCCCACCTATTACGACATCATTTTCGCAGCCGATTGGCGGAAGGAAATCGCCTTTCTTGAGGCTTGTTTCGACAAGTATGCCGGCGGCACGGTGCAGCGTGTGTTTGAACCGGCGTGCGGCACCGGGCGGTTGTTGATCAAACTAGCCCAGGCGGGTTACGACGTTTCCGGCAACGACCTGAATCCCAAAGCGGTCGAGTTTTGTAATCGGCGACTGGGACGAAGGGGTTTTGAACCGACCGCCGTTGTGGGGGACATGGCCGATTTTCGCTTGCCCCGCAAAGCGGATGCCGCCTTCAATCTGATCAACAGTTTCCGGCATTTACCGGACGAAGATGCAGCCACGGCGCATATGCAATGCATCGCCCGCGCCTTGCGCAAGGGGGGCATTTATCTGTTAGGGCTACACCTGACGCCCACGAATCATCGCATCTGCGACGACGAATGCTATGCCGCCCGGCGAGGAAATGTCGGCGTGGAATCGCGGTTGTGGACCATGTCGGTCGACAGCAAAGCACGCGTCGAAATGGTCGGCATGACGCTTGACGTCACAACTCCCAAACGGAAGTTGCGACTCGTCGACGAGATGCCGTTCCGGATGTACACCGCCCGCCAATTCCGCCAACTCTTGGCCCGCGTGCCGGAGCTGGAGTTGTTGGAAACATTCGATTTCGACCTCGACATCAACGCGCCCATCAAGGTCAAAGGCCACAGCGAGGATGTCATCTTCGTGCTGCGAAAAGTATAACGTCCCTGTTATTTGTACGCGGCTACCCAGCAATTTATTTGATGACGAAAACGCCGTCAGTAGCACCCATTCTAGGCGGACAGCAAATCAATCACCGCAAAATAGTGGCAACCGAGAACCAAGTCACTTCTTTCATCTAAGGGGGGTGAATTCACCATGCGCGACAATGGTTTGTTATGGTCGATATTTTCACTTTTCGTGTATTTCGCTTCTTTCGTGGTTCTTTAATTTATTCCGCGAAAGTGAAATTTGCGATTAAGAAAACAAACCACGAAAGAAGCAAAATACACGAAAAGGAATGGTGCGATTCTTAGGGTTCTTAATCGCATTGGCTGCGTGCAAAGAATTTTAGACTCACAGATTGCGTTGTTCGTGGGTTCTTCCGCCGGGGGATTATTCTCGCAAGCGACCGACTGCGTCGGCAACAACCTCAACGGCGCGGTCGATTTCTTCGGTCGTATTGAATCGTCCCAAACCAAATCGCAAACTGGCGCGCGTGAGTGCGTCGCTGACTCCCATCGCCCGCAGGACGTGGCTCGGTTGCGGATCGGCGGACGTGCAGGCCGATCCGGAACTGACGGCAATCTCCCGCATGCTATTCATCAGCGCATCGCCTTCGACGCCGTCAAAGCTCACATTCAGGTTTCCCGGCAAGCGTTGTTCCGGATGGCCGTTTAAGGTGAGCCCGTCGAGCCGGTCTTGCAATCCTGTCCACAATCGCTCGCGCAATTCCAACAGCCGCGCCGCTTCGTCGACCATCGTTTCACCACACAGTTCACACGCTCTGCCAAGTCCCACGATCAACGGCACCGGCAACGTGCCGCTGCGCAAATGCCGCTCATGGCCGCCGCCATCGAGCTGCGGTTCCAGCTTGATCCGCGGAGAACCGTGCCGCACAAATAACACGCCGATGCCCTTGGGCCCGTAGATTTTGTGTCCGGACAGGCTTAGCAAATCGATCGGTGTCGTCGATAGGTCAAGCGGCAACTTGCCCGCGCTCTGCGCCGCATCGGTGTGGAAGTGAACCCCACGTTCACGGCACAACGCGGCGATTTCAGCGATGTCGTTGAGCGTCCCCACTTCGTTATTGGCCGACATGATCGAAACAAGCACCGTGTTGGGCCGCAGCGACTCGGCGATTTGTTGCGGATCGACCATACCATATTGATCGACCGGAAGCACCGTCACTTCGTAGTCGCTGCGGGAGAGACGTTTGGCCGGATCGAGCACCGCTTTGTGTTCGGCGGCGGCGGTGATCAAATGACTCCCCGGCGGTGCGGCGTGCAAGACGCCCTTTAAGGCGAGGTTGTTCGCTTCGGTGGCGCCGCTGGTGAAAATCACGTTCCGCGCGTCAGTGTTGAACAGCTCAGCGATCTTACCCCGCGCCGCCTCAACAGCGTCCCCGGCATCCCAGCCAAAACGATGGCTGATGCTGGCAGCGTTTCCGTAAATCTCGGAAAAATACGGCAACATCGCATCCAACACGCGGGGGTCGACGCGCGTGGTGGCATGGTTGTCCAGATAAATCGGAGTGGCAGTCATGTGAGGTCTTGTTCAGCATGGCAACGGATCAAGAATCTATTGTCCTGCGCCGCGCTACGGGAATCAATGCGGCTGGTTGTCGGATTCTTGTCGTTCGTGGTAGGCTGACAACAGATTGACCTCTCTCATTCCGCTTAGGAGCATGGCTGTCGTGAGTCTCTACCGATCAACCATTAAAGCCGTCATGGCATTTGCCGTTTTGGCCTGCATCTCCACGCTGGCTGCTGCTGACGAACCGCGAATTGATTTTACCGCCGTGTTGGATGCGATTGAGGTTCCCGACGATATCGAACTGGGGAAATGCTCCGGCGTCGGTGTCGACAAGCAAGGTCGTATTTTTCTACTACATCGCGGCAAGCGGCCGGTTTTGAGCTTCGATAAAACGGGCAAGTTCCTGCGTGCGTTTGGTGACGATTACGTGGCCACCGGGCATGGGTTGAAAGTCGATCAACAAGGGCATGTGTGGGTGACCTGCACCGAGCAGCATATGGTTTACAAATTCAATGGCGACGGCAAATTGCTGTTAGCCCTGGGGCAAATCGACAAACCGGGCACGGGCAGCGATCCGCCGCAATTCGATCAACCGACCGACGTCGCTATCGGCCCCCAGGGCGAGATCTACGTCGCCGATGGTTACGGGAACAGCCGGATGGTCAAGTTTTCCCCTGAGGGAAAATTTCTGGCAACGTGGGGACAAGCGGGCGAACAACCGGGGCAGTTTCATGCTCCGCACCAAGTGGTCGTCGATTCCGACGGTCAGGTGATCGTCGCTGATCGTGACAACAATCGCCTGCAGGTTTTTGACGGAAACGGAAAATTCCTCAAAGCCTATCCCGTGAAGACGGCCTTCGGCGTGGCGCTGGATCGCGACGGCGTGCTGTTTGCCTGTAGCGGGGACAAGATTCACCAACTCAACAAATCGGGCAGCGTGGTTAAGTCGTGGGGCGAAGAAGGTAGCGGCCCGCTGGAGTTCGGCATCGGCCATCAAATCGCCATCGACCGCGCGGGGAATCTTTATGTCGCCGAAGTAGGTAGCAAACGTCTACAGAAACTAAGGCGGCACAGCCGCTAGGTGCGAGCTTCCGCTCGGAGTTGAATAGGCCGCTCCCGTTGGTCGCTGCGCCTTTTTAAACCGGTCTCCGGGAGGGCAAGGCCGAGCCACGCACTATCAAGTGGCGATGCGTGGTCTAGCATGACACCGTCTAGTCAATGGGGATTAGAATGAGGCAACAACGGTAACTAGGCGATCACGACTGTTACAGACCGAGATAGCACCCAGTAGTGATCGATCCGAGTTTTCAGGATTTTCCCTTGCCTTCCAGTAGATAGAGACAGAGGATGACGACAGTGTACTGTGACGAATAGGGTCAGCGTTTCTTTCTTCGGCACAACTTGTCATTCAGCTCCCATTCTACGGACACAATCGTTCGCAATGAAAACCACTCCAACACTCAGCATGCTGATATTCGTTGGCTTGCTGGTGATAGCCGCGTTTTATGTGTTTCAATTTCGCAATACTTCGCACCTGCCAAGCATTGTCAATCAGCCAAGTCCAGATGAGCCATTTGTGTGGCCTGCCAATACCACACTTGAAGCGACCGAAGAGATTATCGTTATCCTTCCCGGTGACATTGTTGCAGACAACGAGACCATCGGTTCGGTAATACAGACATCAAGTCCAGACACGCGAATTGCCTTTGATCCGCCCGATGGTTCTCCAGCATTCCGATCAATTTCGCTGTGGCTGATGCCTGGGGTACGGCTAAAACTTACCAAAACGGCTAACGTCCGATTTCAAACGCCAGACGGTCAATCTGGAACAGGCGAGTCCTACATGAAAGTTGTAAGAGACCCGTAATCGCTGTCTTTTTCTAATGGTCTCTCCTGAGGCCCATTTATAACTCGCCACCTGCACCTTGCCTCGCCTCTAGTAGGAAAACGAAATTCCGCATTTTTTGCCCGCAGGCCCTCCCAGTCTTGGCGGTAACTTCCAACATGCTCCTTTTAGCGGCTTGTTATTTCTCAATTCTGGGAAAGGCTCGTATTCCCTTTCAGGGCTGCTGGAAAACAGCATTGGGGGAGGGCTAGAATGCATCGCGGGTCGGTAACTTGGCTGTGACGATTGACGGCTGGCATGCATGCGTTAAAAATAGCCCGGCAGGCTATGTTTCGCGGCGGCAATCGTCCAGGTTCCGCAACGGCCCGCTCCGGTCGCCGATAACTGCGGACGTCCGCGTCCACAGCGTTGCTTGAACGGTTGCCGGGCATTCAATGCGTTTTTTGTATTTACTCACGCTCCTTACTCTCCATATAGAAATGCTCGGTTGAGATGATCAGAATTAAGAAGGGCCTGAACCTTCCGATTTCCGGTGATCCCGTGCAGGAAGTGCAATCCGGTCCGGTGGTGCGATCTGTGGCACTGGTCGGCGATGACTACGTTGGCATGAAACCAACGATGCACGTTGAAGAAGGCGACTCGGTGAAGGTCGGGCAGGTCCTGTTCACCGATAAGAAAACCAAAGGTGTGCAATACACATCTCCAGGTTGCGGAAAAGTCGTCGCTCTCAATCGGGGTGAAAAACGGGTCTTTCAATCGCTGGTGATCGAACTCTCCGGCGACGACCAGGTGGAATTCGCCTCCTACAGCGATGGTGATATCGCTGGGCTGAGCTGCGAGCAGGTGGTCGAAAACCTAGTCGCCTCAGGGCTGTGGACGGCATTGCGGACGCGGCCGTACAGCAAAGTCCCGTCGCCCGAATCCGTTCCGCACGCGATTTTCGTCAACGCCATGGATACGAATCCGCTGGCGGCAGATCCCGTGGTCGTCCTACAAGGTCAAGAAGGGGATTTTCGTCACGGTCTGGCGATTGTGGAGAAACTGACCGATGGCAAGGTCTTTTTGAGTAAGTCCCCTGGATCAGCGATTCCGACCGATGGCGTGAGCGGCATCGAAGTGACGGAATTCCGCGGGCCGCATCCGGCTGGTCTCGTCGGCACGCACATTCACATGCTCGATCCAGTCAACCCGCAGAAAACGGTGTGGCATCTGGGCTATCAAGACGTGGCAGCCATCGGGAAATTGTTTGTGACCGGTCGATTGCCGCTGGAGCGAGTGATTTCACTGGCCGGTCCGGCGGTCAAGCAACCGCGGTTGCTGCGAACGCGATTGGGCGCCAATCTTGCGGATTTGACAGCGGGCGAGTTGGTCGACGGTGACAATCGTGTGATTTCCGGTTCGGTGCTCAATGGTCGTGCGGCGCAAGAGCCGTTTGACTATTTGGGGCGATTTCACCTGCAAGTCTCGGCGCTGCCGGAAGGCAACCAGCGTGAGTTTCTGGGCTGGCAAAAACCGGGGTTTGACAAATTCAGTATTAAGAATGTGTTCGCTTCAGCCATGGACCGGTCGAAGAAGTTCGCATTTAGCACATCCACCGAAGGCAGCAAACGGGCTATGATCCCGATCGGCATGTATGAGGAAGTGTTGCCGCTCGATACCGAGCCGACCTTTTTGCTACGGGCCTTAATCGTGGGTGATACCGATCAGGCGCAAGCTCTGGGTTGTTTGGAGTTGGATGAAGAAGACGTCGCCTTGTGCACGTTTGTCTGTCCTGGCAAATATGACTATGGGCCGATCCTGCGCGAAAACCTGACACAGATCGAGAAATTCGGATAACAGATGAAGCCCTTGCGACGTTTTCTAGATCGTTTGCATCCCCTGTTCGACAAAGGGGGCAAATTTGAAAAATGGTTTCCGCTCTATGAAGCAGCGGACACGTTTTTGTATACGCCGGGCGAAGTCACGCACGGACGGACGCACGTTCGTGACGGCATGGACCTAAAGCGCATGCTCGGCACGGTCGCATTTGCGTTGGTGCCCTGCATGCTGATGGCCATGTACAACACTGGCTATCAAGCCAATGCCTACATGATGCAACAAGGCATCGAATCCACGGCGGGTTGGCGGGGCAGCGTGATCGACGCCTTGGGCGTGGGTTATCACCCAGACAATATCATCGCCGACTTTGTGCATGGCGCACTCTATTTCCTTCCCGTGCTGATCGTCTGTTTCGCGGTGGGCGGGTTTTGGGAAATGCTGTTCGCCACGGTGCGGAAGCATGAAATCAACGAAGGCTTTCTGGTCACCGGCATCTTGTTTCCGTTGACATTGCCTCCCACGATTCCGCTCTGGCAAGTCGCGGTGGGGATTACCTTTGCTGTGATATTTGCCAAAGAGGTTTTTGGCGGCACGGGCAAGAACTTTCTGAATCCCGCCTTGGCGGCTCGGGCATTTTTGTACTTCGCCTATGCCACCGACATGACGGGTAGTACGATTTGGACGGCGGTCGATGGTTTCAGTGGGGCGACCCCGTTGGGGCTGGTGCAGACCGACGGCATGCAAGCTTTGAATGTTTCCTGGTCCTCCGCATTTTTGGGGACGATGCAAGGCTCGATGGGTGAAACCTCGGTGTTGTGTTGCCTGGTCGGAGCGGCGATTTTGGTTGCCACCGGTGTCGGTTCCTGGCGAATCATGCTCAGCGTGCTGGTCAGTTCGCTGGTGTTTTCGACGTTGCTTTGGGCGTTCGCCGGGGAGGACCCCGCTAACAAAATGCTCACCATGCCGCCGCATTGGCATCTGGTTGTCGGTGGGTTGGCATTTGGCCTGGTCTTTATGGCGACCGATCCGGTTTCGGCATCCATGACCGAAACGGGCAAATACATCTACGGCGCATTGATTGGATTTATGACCATCTTGATTCGCGTGCTCAATCCCGCCTTTCCCGAGGGTATCATGCTGGCAATTTTGTTCGGCAACGTGTTCGCACCGTTGATCGACTTTTGCGTCGTTCAGCTGACGATCAAAAGGAGGGCTCTCCGCCATGCAGCGTAACTCATTCGTGTTTACGTTTTTAGTTGCTACGGTGTTGTGCGTCGTCTGTTCGGCGATCGTCTCCACGGCTGCGGTGATTTTGCAGCCGCGACAAGAGCGCAATAAAGAATTGGACCGCAAATCCAACATTCTCCGCGTTGCCGGATTGCTGGGTGCTGACGAGGCCGGCGATGGCGCGAAAATCGACGAGCTTTTCAAGCAAATCGAAACCAAAATTGTGAACCTCGAAACCGGGGAATATGTCACTGATGTAGACGTCGATTCATTCGACCAACGCGCCGCCGCGGATGACCCTGAGCAGAGTGTTACCATTCCTCCTGAAGAAGATGTCGCCAGCCTGAAACGACGAGAAAAGCTATCTGCCGTCTATTTGTTGAATGAAGATGGCAAACTGAAAACACTCATTTTGCCGGTCTACACCAAGGGGTTGTGGTCGACAATGTACGGGTTTTTGGCCTTCGAAGGTGATTTGCGAACCATCAAAGGACTTGGGTTTTATCAACATGGTGAGACCCCGGGACTGGGTGGCGAAGTCGACAATCCCAAATGGAAAGAACAGTGGGAAGGCAAATTGGCCTACGACGATGATGGCGAGATCGCGCTGCACTTGATCAAGGGGACCGTTGATCCGAGTAGTCCCGATGCTGCCTACGAAATCGACGGACTGTCGGGGGCGACAATCACCTCGCGGGGTGTGACGAATCTGGTAGACTACTGGCTGGGGCCCGATGGATTTGGGCCCTACCTCGAAAAAATGAAGTCGGGCGGAGGAAACGATGGCAAGTAAAACCAAAGACATCCTGTTCGATCCGCTGTTTAAGAAAAACCCGATCGGCAAATTGGTGCTGGGGATTTGTTCGGCACTAGCGGTCACGACGAATCTCAAAACTACGGTCACGATGTGCTTGGCAGTGATTTTCGTCACCGCCTGCTCCAACACCGCCGTGAGCATGATCCGCAACTACATCCCGTCAGCCATCCGCATCATCGTGCAGATGACGATCATTGCCTCGTTGGTGATCGTCGTGGATCAGTTTTTGCAGGCTTATGCGTATGGCACCAGCAAAGCCCTATCGGTGTTCGTGGGGCTGATCATTACCAACTGCATTGTGATGGGCCGTGCGGAAGGTTTTGCCATGAGTCATACGCCGTGGACCAGTTTTCTGGACGGGGTCGGGAATGGTCTTGGGTACAGCGTGATCCTCCTATTCGTCGGCGCGTTTCGCGAGTTGTTTGGCTCCGGCTCGTTGTTCGGGTATACGATTTTGGCGAAGACGACCGACGGGGGTTGGTATCCAACCAATGGCTTGATGCTGTTGTCCCCCAGCGCGTTCTTTTTAATCGGGTTATTTATTTGGGCGGTCCGGACTTGGGATCCCAGCCAGAACGAGGAGGCGTAGATCCGCGATGGACTATATTAGCCTTTTACTGAGGTCGGCATTTACCGAAAACTTGGCACTCTCCTTTTTCCTGGGAATGTGCACGTTTCTTGCTGTTTCGAAAGATGTCAAAACCGCTTGGGGACTGAGCATGGCGGTCGTCGCCATCCAGACCATTACCGTCCCGGCCAACAATTTGATCCTCACCTATCTACTCAAACCGGGTGCCCTCTCCTGGACGGGAATCTCCGGTTTGGAAAATGTCGACCTGACGTTTTTAGGTTTGATTAGTTATATCGGCGTCATTGCTGCCATGGTGCAGATCCTGGAAATGCTCCTCGATCGCTTTATGCCTGCGCTCTATAATGCCTTGGGAATTTTTCTTCCGCTGATTACCGTGAACTGTGCCATTTTGGGCGGCTCGTTGTTTATGGTCGAACGGGACTATAATTTCCCCCAAAGCGTGGTGTTCGGCTTCGGTTCCGGAACAGGCTGGGCAATCGCGATTTTGGCTTTGGCCGGCATTCGCGAAAAACTCAAGTACAGCGATATCCCGCACGGACTGCGCGGTCTGGGAATCACCTTCATTACCGCTGGGCTGATGGCAATGGCATTTATGGCGTTTTCAGGAATTTAAAATTTAACGGCAAGCGGCGAACTCAGGCCGCCGATTTCGCAAGGTGGGAAGAAACGGCTTAGGGTTGTTTGCATAAAGCATCTGCACTTCCCGCTCGCCACAGCGATAAAAACGGACCGAACTCATGGATATGACAATTCTCTACGGCGTCGGCATGTTCACCGCCATTGTATTAGCGCTGGTCCTGATTATTCTCATTGCCCGCAAAGGCTTGGTGGCCAGCGGCAATGTTGACATTGTCGTCAACAACGAACGCACCTTGTCGGTTCCCGCCGGCGGAAAACTGCTCAACGTTCTGGCTGACAGCAAGATTTTTGTGTCTTCGGCCTGCGGCGGCGGCGGTACGTGCGCGCAGTGCAAAGTGCTGATCGAATCGGGTGGCGGCGATATTCTCAAAACCGAAGAAGCGCACATCACCAAGCGCGAAGCGGCCGAAGGTTGCCGGTTGAGTTGTCAGGTTGCCGTCAAACGGGACATGAAAATTGAAGTCCCCCCCGAAGTCTTCGGCGTGAAACAATGGCGGTGCAAGGTCCGCAGCAACGAAAACGTGGCCACCTTTATTAAGGAATTGGTCCTGGAACTCCCCGAAGGCGAGGATGTCGGTTTTCGCGCCGGGGGTTATATTCAAATCGAATGCCCGCCGCACCATCTGAAATACAGCGAATTTGACGTCGAAGAGGAATATCGTCCCGATTGGGACAAATTCAACCTGTGGCGGTTTGAGTCGTCGGTCGACGAAACCGTCACACGGGCCTACTCCATGGCCAACTATCCCGAAGAAAAAGGGATCATCATGCTCAACGTGCGGGTCGCCAGCCCGCCGCCCCGCGCTCCGGAAGGGACGCCGCCGGGGAAAATGTCCTCCTACATCTTCAACCTGAAACCGGGTGATGAAGTCACCATCTCAGGTCCCTTCGGCGAGTTTTTTGCCAAGGAGACCGACGCCGAAATGGTCTTCATTGGTGGGGGAGCCGGTATGGCTCCCATGCGGTCGCATCTGTTTGACCTGTTCAAACGTGTGCATACCAAACGCAAAGTCAGCTTCTGGTATGGTGCCCGCAGTTTGCGGGAAATGTTCTACGTCGAAGATTTCGACATGCTGGCGCGCGAGAACGACAACTTCGAGTGGCACGCTGCCCTGTCTGAGCCGTTGCCCGAAGACAATTGGACCGGCTACACCGGCTTCATTCATCAAGTGCTCTACGAGAACTACCTCAAAGATCATCCCGCCCCGGAAGATTGCGAATACTACATCTGCGGCCCCCCCATGATGAACGCAGCCATCTTTAAGTTGTTGGACGATCTGGGCGTCGAAAAAGAAAACATCCTGTACGACGACTTCGGGGGTTGAGGTTTTTAGCGCCAAGCCCCAAACCCACGTGGCACCTGGTTCCCAAACTCCGTTTGGGAACCTATTTGACCGAAGCTCTGCTTCGGTGCGGCACGCGAATCGTCGATAGCTCTGGGGGCGAGCGAAGCGGAGCTTCGCCAAAGTGCGTTCCCAAATGGAATTTGGGAACGAGTGAAGAACCAATAGGAGTGGTGACACTACTCAATATCAACCCGTTCGTGTGCATCCGTGGCTAACCAACATTTCCCCAAGCAGTGTCTTGTCAGCTGGTTATTCAGTTGGGCGGCGATATTTGCAATCGGGGGATGCGGGGCACCGGCCGTCGAGTCGCTCTCGCTGACCGGTGAGACGATGGGGACGACGTACTCGATCACCATTGCCGACCCGCCACCAGAATTAGACGCTGCCGCTCTGCAGACCTCCGTCGATGCCGCGTTGGAGACCGTGAACAATCAAATGTCGACTTGGCGGCCCGACTCGGAATTGTCTCGATTCAACGCCGCTCAGACGACCGAGTGGGTTCCGGTATCCCCGGAATTGGCCAAAGTTGTCGCCGCAGCGCAGCAGATCAGCGAACAGACCGACGGTGCGTTTGATGTAACCGTCGGGCCGCTGGTGCAATTGTGGGGCTTTGACAGCAACGGTCGGCCGGACAAGGTTCCCACGCAGGAACAAATCGACGCTGCCCGTGTTCGTTGCGGTTATACCCAATTAGAAGTCCGCAGCAGTCCGCCGGCTTTGCGGAAAACACGAGCCGACGTTTCGGTGAACCTCTCCGCCATCGCCAAGGGATACGGCGTGGACTGTATGGCTCAGTTGTTGCGTGACGCGGGAGTCGCGCGGTTTCTCGTCGAAATTGGCGGGGAAGTTCGCACGCGCGGGAAAAACGCAAGCGGCCGCGATTGGAACATTGCCATCGAAGCCCCGCAAGCGGGACTGTTACACGAAGTCTATCGCGTGGTCGCCCCGGGCGAGCGCGGAATGGCGACATCGGGGGACTATCGCAATTTCTACGAGCAAGACGGCAAGGTCTATTCACACACAATCAACCCCCAAACCGGTCGGCCGATTGAATCGAAACTGGCTTCGGCCACGGTCTTGGCCGACGACTGTATGACGGCCGATGCCTGGGCGACTGCTGTAATGGTTTTAGGACCTGAGCGGGGCATGGAATTGGCAGGCCAACACAATTTGCCGGCAATGCTGATCGTCCGCGCCGAGAACGATCAATTCCGTCAGGTCGCAAACGCAAAGATCGAGGCTTTGTTTCGCGACCCCGCGGCGGCTCCGGCGGGAACATCACGGATGACCTTGTTTTTGGTTGCGCTGACCGCTTTCGGTTTGGCACTGATCGGCATGTCGATTGGCGTGATGATTAGCGGTCGCCGAATCAAAGGTTCCTGCGGTGGCCTGAACAACGCAATGGACGAAGGGGGCCGTTCGATTTGTGACGTCTGTACCACGCCGCCGGAGGAATGCGACCGCGTTCGTGCTGCCGTGGCGGAAGGGGCAGATCAACACGGAGGCACGGAGTGAGAAGGCTGTAGGCTTTAGACTGTAGGCCTTAGTGTCAAGCTTACTTGTTCCCAATCTCTGTTTGGGAACCCTCAATCCCGAAGCTTCGCTTCGGTCCGCGCCCGGTAGACAGCCGATGGAACCTTGGAAAGGAAAGCGAAGCGGAGCTTCGCTACAATGCGTTCCCAAACAGAGTTTGGGAACGAGTGACAGTTTACTCGCGGCACGTGCGGTAATTTGACGCGAACATCACTTGGATAGACCAACTGCAGATGCAACAAACCGACGTCGCAATCATCGGAGGGGGGATCGTCGGGTTGGCGACCGCTTATCGTTTGGGTGAACAATTCCCCGATCTGAAGATCACGGTGCTCGAAAAAGAACCCGCTGTCGCCGAACATCAGACGGGGCACAACTCCGGGGTGCTGCATACCGGCATCTACTACAAACCGGGCTCACTCAAAGCGACCAACTGCCGCGCCGGAAAATTGGCGATGCAGTCGTTTTGTGAGACTCAGGGAATCGATTACGACATCTGTGGCAAGGTAATCGTAGCGCTCGACGAGTCCGAATTGCCGGCGCTGCAGCGGATTTACGAACGAGGCCAAGCCAACGGCGTCAATTGCGAAATCATCGGCCGCGAACGCTTGCATGAACTCGAGCCACACGCCGCCGGCATCCAAGCGATTCATGTTCCCGAAGCGGGAATTGTCAATTATCGCCAAGTTTGCCGACGATTGGCAGAGATCATTGTCGAGCGGGGCGGATGCGTGCAGACCGATGCGCGGGTCACGGCGATCACACCGGGCGATCAGCGGGTCGTTGTCGCCAGCACGGCTGGCGAATGGGAGACGCAGTATCTCGTCAATTGTGCAGGACTGCAGTGCGATCGTGTTGCTAAATTGGGAGGCCAAAAACCTTCGGCACAAATTGTGCCGTTTCGCGGCGAGTATTATGAACTCAAGCCCGAAGCGCATCACTTGTGCAAGACGTTGATCTACCCGGTCCCCGACCCCAGCTTTCCATTTTTGGGAGTGCATTTTACGCGGATGATCGAAGGGGGCGTCGAGTGCGGCCCCAACGCCGTGTTGGCCTTTGCCCGTGAGGGGTATCGTAAAACGAACGTCAATCCGTATGATCTGCTGGAGTCGTTGACGTATCCGGGTTTCGTGAAATTGGCGCTGAAATATTGGCGGGTCGGTGCGGGAGAAATGTGGCGGTCCTGCAGTAAAGCTGCATTCGTCAAAGCGCTGCAGCGGCTCGTTCCGGACATTTGCAGCGAGCATCTGGTAACCGCCCCCGCCGGCGTCCGCGCGCAAGCCGTGTCCCGCGACGGCAGTATGGTGGATGATTTTTTGATCGACGAAACCGAGCGAATAATCAACATCGGCAACGCCCCCTCGCCGGCGGCAACGGCGTCGCTGAATATTGGAGCAATGATTACTGAGAAACTGGCAGCGCGGTTTTGAATCGAATCCAGAAGATGGATGGCATGGCAGAAAAACCTCAAACGTGCACATTTTCGCACGAGTACCTCGAAGACTTTACCGCGAACGTCTTCGTGCATTTCGGTATCCCACAGGCCGATGCGCGGCAGGCGGCGCTGGTGCTGTCGGCGAGTGATTTGCGGGGGATTGAGTCGCATGGGGTGGCGCGGCTGTTGGCCTATGTCGAACTGCTCAAGGAGGGCTTAATCAATCCGCGGCCGAATTTGAAAATCCTCCGCGAGACCCCCAGTACCGCTGCCATTGATGCCGACAACGGTTTGGGACTGGTGATTGGGCCGCGTGCGAATGAGATTGCCATGGAAAAAGCCGAGGCGGTTGGCAGCGGCTGGGTGACGGTCAACCACACCAATCATTTCGGCATCGCCGGTTATTATCCGCTGCAGGCGCTCGAGCGGGATTTGATCGGCTGGGCGATGACCAATAGCTCGCGGATGGTCGCCCCGCTGTGGGGAGCGGAGCGGATGTTGGGGACCAACCCAATCGCGATTGCGTTTCCTGGTGACGAGGAACCCCCCATTGTCATTGATCTGGCCACCAGTGCCGTCGCCTTCGGCAAGATCGAAATGGCTGACCGCAAGCAACAGGAGTTGCCGCTCGGTTGGGCGATCGACAAAACAGGAGTGGAGACCAGCTCCCCAGCGGCAATGATGGAGGGCGGGGCGTTGCTGCCGGTGGGTTCGAACCGAGATCGGGGCGGACACAAGGGGTATTGCCTGTCGGCGATGGTCGACATTCTGACCGGCGTGTTGGGAGGCGCGAATTGGGGGCCGTTTGCGCCGCAATTTGTGATGCGGCACCGTGTCGCTGAGCGGGATCGGACCGTCGGCAAGGGACTGGGGCATTTCTTTGGGGCGATGCAGATTGCCGGTTTCATGGATCCGGCCGAGTTCAAAACGCGGGTGGACGATTGGATTCGCACCTTTCGAGCGACCAAACCGGCGCCCGGCAGCGACGGCGTGTTGATACCCGGCGACCCGGAGCGCGCATCAGAGGCGGAACGGAGGGAACATGGCATCCCGTTGGTGATGCCCGTGGTCGAGGACTTGCGCCAAGTCGCGCGGATTTCCGGCGTCCCGTTTGAAGCCGAGTGACTTGTGACATCGCAGGGGGCGTCGCTACGATCGAGGCAACTGACACCCACGGCCCACCCCGAAATTGTGCCTACCCCGATATCCAACCTGAGGAAACAGACGTGTCCCAACATATTTTCGGTGCTGACAAATTCTCTCTCGATACTCCCATTCTCTGCATCGATTTGGACGTCATGGAGTCCAACATCGAGAAGATGGCCCGCTATTGCCGCGAGCATGGCGTGGACTGGCGACCGCATTCGAAATGCCATAAAACGCCGGCGATTGCCATGCGGCAAATCGAAGCAGGCGCGATCGGCACGACTTGCCCGAAAACGTCCGAAGCTGAGGTCATGGCCCAGGGGGGCGTGCGGGATATTTTGATTGCCAATATGGTGGTCGGCGAACGCAAACTCGAACGGATCGCCGCCATGCGGCGCTGGGCCGATCCGATTGTGGCTTGCGATCATTATGCGCAAGTCGAGCCGTTGGCCGCGGTCTGTCGGCGGCGAGGAGTCACGGTCCGCGTGCTGATTGAAGTCAATATCGGTCTGGATCGCGTCGGGATTCGCCCCGGTAGCGACACGCTGGCACTAGCCCAGGCGATCGATAAGCTCGAAGGAGTCGAATTGGCCGGAATCATGGGCTACGAAGGGCACCTACTCACGATTTCGGACTTGTCTGAGAAGGAAGAAAAAATCCGCACGGCGATGAAGGTACTGGTCGGTTGTGCCGAATCGATTCGCGCCGGCGGGATCGCTTGTGACATCGTCAGCGCAGGCGGGACCGGATCGTTTCACATCACCGCGCAGTGCCCGGGCATTACGGAGCTGCAAGCGGGCGGCGGAATTTTCATGGATCCGTTTTACCGCAATACCTGCCAAGTGAAGGACCTGGAGTATGCGTTGACGGTGTTGGCCACGGTAGTCAGCCGTCCGCAATTGGATCGCGCGGTCTTGGACTGTGGACGCAAGACGATGAACCCCGACATCCATATGCCGGTGCTCGCCGGCGATCATGATGCGGAGGTTGTGCGGCTCAGTGCCGAGCATTGTGAACTGAAACTCGGTGACAAATCACGGGGGCTACAAATTGGCGACAAGGTGGAACTGGTCGTGGGTTACGGCGATTTTACGACCGTCCTGCACGATGAGTTCTTCGGGTTCCGCAAGAATCAACTGGAAACCGTTTGGCCGATTTTGGGGCGTGGCAAACTGCAATAAGGTTGCCGGTTATTTTGTCAGGGGCCGATGGCATTGTTATACTCAGGGTAGCCACAAAGCACGCGTGGCTTGTACACATAACGCGTCTGTTTGCGGGAGGAACGTTTGCGATGAGTCGATACACACTGGCGGGAATGCTGTTGATTGGTTTTTTGGGCGGACAGGTCGCCACGGCGGAGGAGGATCCTCAAGCGGCGGAAAAATCGAAACAGGCGGTCGCTGAGATTAAAAAAATGGGCGGCCACGTGATGGAACTGGCCCAGGACGATGATCGGTTGGAAATCGCCTATCACTTGATCGGTGAAAAAGCGACCGATGAGTCGTTGGCGCCGCTGCCGAACGTGCAAAAGCTGGTGCACTTGAACCTGCGGGGCACAAAAATCACCGACGCTGGATTGGCACAGCTCTCCAAGCTGACCGGACTGACACGGCTGCATTTGGAAAGAACAGCGATCACCGATGCCGGTCTGCCGCACATCAAAGGGCTGGCGAATCTGGAATACCTGAATCTCTACGGCACCGGTGTCACCGATGTGGGTCTGGAACAGCTCAAGGAGATGAAGAAGCTCAAAAAGTTGTACCTGTGGGAAACCAAAGTCACCGACGCCGGAGCCGCCTCGCTGCAAGCCGCGCTGCCGGAATTGAAAATCAACCGCGGTGTCGAGTTGGTGGTCAAAGTCGAAGAGAAAAAGGAAGAACCCAAAGAGGGCGAAGCCAAACCGAAAGAGAAAAAAGACAAGAAGGACAAAGACAAGAAGCCCGAAGAGAAAAAAGAAGCTGAGAAAAAAGAGCCAGAGAAGAAACCCGAAGAGAAGAAACCAGAAGAGAAAAAGCCTGAGGAAAAGAAACCGGACGACAAAAAACCGGAAGAGAAAAAGTAAAGCAATTACCAACCTACAAGTCCCGTTCACGGGACTTTCCCCGCCGCAGGCGGGTATTAGCCCCGCCGTTTACGGCGGGGGAGAGACGCAGTGAACCCCAAGACCGACTCACAGACCGTCCGCGTTAAACTCGGGCCGCGCAGTTACGATATCGACATCGCCAGCGATCAGTTGGCAGCCTGCGCGCGCTCCGTGGAGCGCTGGGCGCAGGACCGCGAAGTTTCTGCCCGGCAGGCGTTCATTGTCACCGATGCCAACGTCCACAAACCGCACGCCGCCGCTGTGATGCAGAGTCTGCAGGATGCCAATTGGGAAACGCACCTCGCCAAGGTACCGGCAGGAGAAACATCGAAGTCGTTGACCGTGGTTGCGGGGTTATACGATCAACTTGTCGACATCCAAGCCGGGCGGCAGACGTTGGTGATTGCCGTGGGCGGCGGAGTCGTCGGTGACTTGGCCGGGTTCGTCGCTGCCACCTATACCCGCGGCGTGCCGTTTGTGCAGGTTCCGACCACACTGTTGGCGCAGGTCGATAGTTCCGTGGGCGGCAAGGTCGGTATCAATCATGCACAGGGCAAAAACCTGATTGGCGCCTTTCATCAACCGCTGGGTGTATTCATCGATACGTCACTGCTCGATACGCTGCCCGAACGGGATTATCGCAGCGGATTGGCGGAGGTCATTAAGTACGGCGTAATTCTCGACGAGGAGTTTTTCGCCTATTTGGAGCAAAACGTTGAGGGGCTGAATCAGCGGGCGCCCGAGGTCTTGCGGCACGTGATTGCCCGCAGCTGTGAACTCAAAGCCCAGGTGGTCGCCGCCGATGAATACGAGCGGACCGGTCTCCGCGCGGTGCTCAACTACGGACATACGTTCGCGCATGCCTACGAGGCGTTGTGCGGGTATGGGGAATTGACTCACGGCGAAGCGGTGGCGATCGGCATGGTCGATGCCGCCCAATTGGCCGAATGGCGCGGTCAAGTCGACGGATCGTTGGCCCAACGTCAGATCGCGCTCACCGAAGCGGTCGGGCTGCCGACGCGGCTTCCCGAAGGCTGTGAGCTGAAACAGGATGACGTGATCGCGCGGATGAAACTCGATAAAAAAACTGTCGCCGGACAATTGCGGTTTGTGCTGCCCACGCGATTGGGGCATGTCGAGGTCTTCACCGATGTCGACGAAGCAGACGTGCGCCGCGTGTTGTCCTCATGACGTTTCGAGGGCAACCGTCTCAGATTCGCGCGGAGGGGGTGAGGCAAACAACTGCACGAGTGCGAATCCGATAATCGCCACAGCACCCGCACCAATCAACCACGAGGCGGGCAGGTGTTGCCGGTCCTGGAATTGCGGAAAACGAGCCTCCAGCTGGCGGGCATAGTGCGCCATGATCAACAGAAAACCGTTGTGACAGGTGTGCATCACAATGCCGGGCCAGATGCTATCGGTTTTGTATCGCATCCAACCCAGGATGATCCCCAGTATCGTGCTATTCGCCAGTCGCTCCATCGATAGCGCGCCTTGCGTTACAAAATGAAACAGTCCGAAGATAATCGCCGTCGCCAAGATCGTCTGTACCGCCGTCGTGCGCGGGCGGATGGCGTTATACAAGTAGCCGCGAAAACAGAATTCCTCGAACGTCGCCGGAATCACGGCATAGGCTAGGACCAACAGTACCGGGGGAATCGCCTGCACCTGCTCGATGATCCGCTTTGCCGTTTCCTGAAATCGATCATCCAGTTGAAACGTGTTGGTCATCAATGTGAATTCATGCGCGAACGGCCACAGCGAAAGCCCAAGCAACATGCCACCCACAATGGTGACCAGTTGGGGACGCCACAGAGAAAACCCAGCAATCAACCGCACCCGCCCCAAATAAGCCGCCGCCAGTGGAAACAGACCGAACAAAAATCCAGTCGCTCCGGCTGACAATAAGACACGAGTCGCCACTGGTAATTCCTCAGCCCGAGCAGTCAGACTGCTGATGATGAAGTAGGCCGGAAACAGGCACGCCAGACAAAACATGGCGTTGGTGAGCGTCGGTGCGCCGGTCGGTTCGTCGGGACGCCTGAGGAAATCAGACCAACTCCCTTGCGTGCTGTAGAGCACACCCTCGGCACCGAAAATTTTTCCGGCAATCGCAATGGCCACCAGCGAATAGATACTGGTCGAGACCACGACCGCCACCAAACTAGTCAGCTCCACATTGGATTGCATCAAGTCGCGGCCCAACAAAACGATGTTGATCAACGGCAATACGGCCAAGGTGCCGGTCAGTTCCAACCCAGGCATGAGGCTCATCACGCCCGGTGCCAGGGATAACAGCATCAGCGGAATCAAATAGGCCTGCGCCTCCTTAAAGCTGCGGGCAAAGCTGGTCAGCGCCAACAGCACCGCTGAAAAGAACATGGCGAACAGCACCAACAGGCAAAACACCTGAATCATCATTTGCGGCGTCAATCCGTTGCCACCTAATAATTTCTCTCCCAGTCCGCTCACACTGATCGTAACGGCCATCATCGCCAAATTGACCGAGGCGGTTAGCATAGCGACCGTCATCACTGCGATGTACTTGGCGATCAGTAGACCCATTCGCGGAATCGGTGCCGCGATCAAAATCTCTAAAGTTCCTCGTTCGCGTTCGCCAGCGGTCAGGTCGATGGCCGGATAGACGGCGCCGGTGATTGTCATCAGAATCAAAATCAACGGAATCACGCTGGTCAAGGAGACAGCGGCTACATCGGCGTCGGTATCCAATTCCTCGATTTGCGTTTGGACAGGCACTGCGCGTTGGTCGACGCCCAACTGTTCCAATCGTTGCTGGAGAAACTCTTTGTTTGCGATGTCGACCGCCTTACGAATGATCTGCGCTGCCTCGTAACCGTTGGCCGAAGTGCTGTCGTAGATCAACTCACAACGCGCGGCGAGGGCATGTTCGGGACCGATGCCGCCGGGGGATTCGATCTCGAAATCTAGACCGAGATCAACTTGCCCATTTTGGATAGCCGCGCGCAAATCGGGCGCCTGGAAGTATTTGAATTTGGGTTTGTCGGGTTGCGGGGCCGTCGAATCGTCAGCCTTTAAATCCTGCGACGGCGCATACCGCGCGAAGAAATTCGTCATCTCAGCGTATTGCTGGTCACCTTTTATTCCGATGGTGTAGACGGGCTGTTGGAAATCACCGGCGCGGGACAAAAAGAATTGCTGAAACGCGATGCTCAGTAGCGGATAGACCAGGACCGGCATCAGTACCAGCGTGATGATTGTACGCCGGTCGCGGAGGATTTCCCGCAGTTCCTTGGCTGCCAAACGTCCCAAGCGTCGCCAACGATTGAGCACGCCGGTCGACGCTGAGTATAAGGGTTGTTCGTGGTCCGGTGTCGGGGTCATGCGGGGGCTTCTCCGAACGAGGCTGCCAGTGCGGGGCCGCTGCCCGACAATTTGAGAAACATATCGACCAACGATTCGCAGCCAGTTCGTTCCCGCAATTCCTGCAGGGTTCCTTCGCTCACAATATTGCCGTGATGCATCAACCCAAAGCGGTCGCAGACCCGTTCGGCTTCGTGCAACCGGTGCGTGCAAAGAATCACCGCTTTGCCTTCGTCGCGGAGATGTTCAATAAACTCGACGACGACCTGGCTGCCGAAGACGTCCAGTCCCAACGTCGGTTCATCCAACAACAAAACCGGCGGACGATGGATCAACGCCCGCGCCAGATTCACACGTTGCTTTTGCCCGGTGCTCAAGGTAGAGCAACGTTGGTCGAGGAATCCTTGGAACCCGAGTAGCTCACTGAGCCGGACCAGTTCCTGCTTTGCTTCGGGAACGGGGACGCCATAAACGTCGGCGAAAAATAGCAGCATTTCCCGGACGGTCAACCACTGATAGACCCCCGCATTGGCTGCCACCAAACCGACGCGGCGCTTCACTTCGTCGGGAGCGTCGCGGGAACGATATCCGCCAATCGCCGCCCAGCCGGAGGTCGATTGCAATAACCCCAGCAGCATGCGGATGGTCGTGGTTTTGCCCGCCCCATTCGGCCCCAGCAGGCCATACACTTCTCCAGCCGCCACGGAAAAAGAAATCCCGTTGACCGCCGTGAGAGGCTCTCCGCCGGGGAGTGAAAACTCTTTAAACAATCTGTGGACTTCAATCATGGTCCGCCCGATTTGGAAGTGTCCGATAAATGCCGCTGCCCATGACTACAAATTCCTCAATCATGCCGTGAATTCTCGTTCGGCGGACGAGCGGTGTACGCCGGTTGAGAGCCGCCCCAACACAATGGCTGCGACGGCAGATCTCTGAGATCGCCACAATCAAAAACCAACACCCACGGCACAGCCTTCGGCCGCAACCACAGAATCTTAACCACGAAAAAGACGAAACACACGAAAAAGGAGCTAAGTTTTTCCATCCAAATTTTTGATTTGAGTTCTACTTCAGCGCCGCAAGTCTTTGTTGTTTTCTCAGCATTTATTTGGTGTTCTTCGCTGCTTTCGTGGTTTATCCGTTTCGGGCAAACCGAAAATTTGCGAGTGGCGCAAAGATGTTAGACGTTATTGGGATAGTAGTAGTACGGTACGGCGACAATACCGGTGCGGCAAGTCTGAATCCAGGTTACGGCTGTTGACCGGTGGCACAGGGTGGGCCAATTGTTGACATCGGTCGCGACCCGGGTACAATAACTGTTGATATTCCTCTCCGCTCCTCCTACCTGCTTCCACAAGGCGGGCAAACCGAGTGGACATCCCACAGTACCGTACCATTGTGTTTTCGGTGGTCGGGGTGTTCGCTGCCGTTTTTGTCGAATCTCTCCCCCCACTTGCAGAGCACACTTTCACTGGCACTGAGTCCGTGTGATTGTGCGTAATCTGCCGGTATTAACCTCTGGGCTTGGAATAACCGGTCTCGATTGTTGCCGTGGAGTGACCTCGGCGACGCGTTAGTTGGAATAATCAACGCGCCATATGGCGGTTTGTTGTCCTAGACGCGAATCGGGATTGGAATCGTCATTAGTACTCGCCATAATGGAAGGCGAGGTGGTTCAGCCGGGTATTGTGTCAGCCCAAGGACGTGCTGTCGACTTGGTGACCTTTGCCAGCGGATGCCGATGCGAATCGGTCAATCCCCCAATTGAGAAGGACTACCGATATGTCGTTTGGCCCTTACGAAATGATCATTATCGCTGTCGTGGCCCTGTTGTTATTTGGCAAACGGCTACCGACAGCAATGCGATCCGTGGGTGAGAGTATTTCAGAGTTCAAAAAGGGAATCAGCACAGCTACGGACGATGCGACGAAGTGAGTGAGTTGGCGGTTTCCACAACAGTAAAACATTCGGTGTGGCGTAGGCGGTGTGAAGCATGCCCCCGCCCCCATACGGCCACAACAATACATTTGGGAGAAGATTTCATGCACACTCCAATTTTGGCCTTTTTTTCGCCTGGCCCAACGGAAATGATTATTATCGGCGGAATCGCCTTGTTGCTGTTCGGCAAGCGGTTGCCCGAAGTGGCCCGCAGTATGGGCAAGGGGATTGTCGAATTCAAAAAAGGTGTCAGCGGGATCGAAGACGAAGTCGATAAGGCGACGTACTCCACGTCCACCCCGAGTTCGTCCCCGCGTCCTATCGCCAATGATGAGGCGGAGCCGGTGACCTCACCCAAATTCGAGCCGCCCGTCGCCGAACCGACCGACGTCAATTCCGAATCGGTTTGAAATCTCTCGGTGGACAACGGTCTGCGTTGGGTGAGCGCGGAGCGAGCGGCGCTGCTTTTTGATAGGGCGCCGCGTCGCATTCGTTCGCAGGGGGCTGCTTGAACTTCCCGCTGCCAGCCGATAAGATCGTGAGCTTCCCGGGCGGCTAACTCAGTGGTTAGAGTGCTATCTTCACACGGTAGAAGTCACTGGTTCGAATCCAGTGCCGCCCACTTGGCCGACAGTGCGCCCCGTCGCACACGGCCGCTTGCCCCTGCCATCGCGGGGGTTTTTTCATGCGCGGTTCGATTGCCTGACAGCGGTGCTGTCTTCAATGCACGCCGGGCGCATCGAAGGCGGTGCGGATTTTTCGCCCCTGGGCGGCTTGGGGTTTGGGAACGAATTCGTACAGGTCGACGTAACAATTGTGCTTGAATTCTTTGTCCTTGTGCAGCACTTGAAACGGATACTGTTCGTGGGCCAACAGCTCGTACGACTCTTGCATTTTCGCCAACCAAGCGTCGAAACCCTCCTGGTCGAAGTGCCAACGGGCGTCGCGGAACATGGCGCAGCGGAGCGGGTGGTCGGCTGAAACCCGGGTGAGATCGGGAGGCTGGCCCGCCTTGTGTCGCTGGGAATAAATTTTTTGATTGCACAAGTACAACGACGACACACTCCCCTCGAAGGTGGAGGGTGAAAAATCCAAATTCAAATCGGTCTTCAGGCAGACCAATTCCGCATCATAGGCCTTGTTGAACCAAAACCATTGTGCGAAACCGCGGGTTCGCAAGATGTCGCGCGTTTTGTACGGTCGGAAAAAATCACGCATCATCGACCCGCCGCCGATTAACGTCAGCCCGACCAGCACCGTCAGTACGACCTTACGGCTGGGGAACCGTTTGGTGAACCATGCCGCAATACATGCCGCACCCAGGCCGGTCAAAAAGCAGAAGGCTGTTCCGGAGTAGAGGGTGAACCGCACGCCGCCGCCAAAGGGATACCGCTGCATGCCGGCTGCAACCAGATTCAATCCCAGCGGGGCAAGAAACAAGATCGCCAAATCCACGCGGCGATTGCTCCACAGGCAGACGACCGCGATCAGGCAGCACAAAACCGTGCCGGAACTTCCGCCGCGCATGCTGCCGACAGGAAATGGCGCAACCTCGCCCGTGAGCATGTAGACAAACCAATGCAGCGTATGCAGCGGATTATCTAAAGGCGGAAAGGCCCGCTCCCAGCATTCGCGCATGCCTTGCAAGTCCGCCGTCGCCATCTGCCGCAGAGCGATTTGTAGCCCCACAAAACTGCCCAACAACAGCACGTTCCACACCAGATAAGCAGGAACCTGTTTCCACTCGCGGTGATGATACAACGACCAACCCACCGCTAAGCTGAGTCCGCCGGAAACAAAAACGGAGGGCAGCGAGAACCACAGCAGCGAGCAGGAAGCAGCGGCCAGAATGCCCAACCACTTCAGGCTTCGTCCTCGTTGGTACCATTCCACATACAATGCCGCCAGCACCATACCTACGAATAAGTCGCAACCATACGGTTTGGCCTCAGCCGAATAACGCACTGCTGGATAGGCGACCGCATACATGGCCACGCAAAACAGATAGGCGATGCCGCTGGTCAGTCGGGATGCCAAATGCCGGAAGACAAACAGGCCGGCAATTCCCGTGATGAGCGAAAAGAGCCGCAACGAGTATTCGTTGAAGCCGAGCAATTTGACGATCGTTAGTTGAATCCACAGATATCCAGGCGGCGCGACCTGATGAAAGGCGAGCGGTTTGGTCAGCATCTCAAGGTAGCCGTGGTCCAGATAACTGGCGGCAAGATAGGCCTCATCGGGCCACAAGGGAACGCAGAGCAGAAACCGCAAACTGCGGGCCGCGATGCCGAGGAAGATAAATCCCCAAACCCAACGTTCGAGATGGGCAAGCGGTTGCAGGTTGAACCGTTGGTATTCCAAGTAGGGCAGAGGCGAAGCCACGCTGGCAGACGGCGTCTGTGTGGGGATCGATGTCGGCATCCTGCCTCCTTAGGTCAAATCCTTTTGAGCGGTGCAGAGGTCTCCGTCCGCTAGGACGCGGGAGTTTAGTGAATTTCGGCCAAGCGTTACAAGATGGAAATCATGCTGCGAATGAGGCGGATGGAATGGGTGTCTGGGGCCGATTCCTCGAATCTTCACAATTCGGCAGGCTGATTTTCCTTGGGGGAAATTCCTGTTTCTTGATATAGCAATTTGTACTATTTTCCCGCACATGAAACATTGGAAACGATACCTGGGCATCTTTTTGGTCGTCTATGTCTTGAGCATCGGGCCGGTTTACGGCTTGGCTCTTCGACAGGAAGCCTATCCGGCTGCGCTCGATGAACCGACAGGCAAGGCGCTGACGATCTGTTATTTCCCCGTCGACACGGTCGCCGATGCAGTGCCGTTGGTTGGTATCTCGTTGCGGCGGTATCAGATGCTGTGGTTTCGCATCTTCTCCCGCTAGGACGATTTGCGCACGTGCTGATTTTAATGTCCGGCCGATCGCACGCCGGCGGATAGGAAAATAGGAACGATGAGCGAGAGACGGCGCCAGATTGTCATCACTGTCATCACCGGAACCTGTCTGGCGATTGCGGTCTATGCCACGCAGCCGAAACCATCGGATGCCGTGCATCGCGCCACCGTTCTCCCCGATAGAATTATTCTTTCCTGGACGCAGGACCCGGCAACCACTCAGGCGGTAACGTGGCGGACCAACACATCGGTCCGTCAATCGTTTGCACAGATCGCTGTTGCCGAGGATGGGCCGGAATTCGAGCAGCATGCAACGCAAGTCTCGGCGACCGTTGTCCCGATTGTCAGCGACTTGGGAAAATATCATTACCACTCCGCCGAATTCACCGGTCTGACTCCCAAGACCACGTACGCTTATCGCTTGGGGGATGGCGAGAACTGGAGCGCTTGGAATAATTTTCGAACCGCTTCAACGAAGGCTGAACCGTTTAGCTTTGTTTATTTCGGCGATGCGCAAAAACAAATTCGTTCGCATTGGTCCCGGTTGTTGAGGACCGCCTATTCGTCCGCTCCGCACGCACGGTTTTTTATGCACGGGGGCGACTTGATCGATCGGCAGGGACGCGACTCAAATTGGGGCGAATGGCACGAGGCGGCCGGCTGGGTGAATGCCGTGATTCCCTCCTTGGCCGTGCCGGGAAACCATGAATATGAGCATGGAGTGGGCCGCACAATTAAGCAACTCTCCGCGTTTTGGCAGCCGCAATTTCAGTTCCCCCAAAACGGACCACCTGGACTGGAAGACACGACCTATTGGCTGGACTACCAAGGCGTCAGATTCATTGCCCTGAACAGCAACGAGCGGATCGAAGAGCAGACGGTCTGGTTGGAAAAAGTCCTCGAGGACAATCCGCATCAATGGACGATTGTCATGCACCATCATCCGTTGTACTCGGTCTCGGTCAATTCCGATAACAACGCGCACCTGCGAAAAGCTTGGCAGCCGCTGTATGACAAGTACGGCGTCGATCTAGTGCTCCAAGGGCACGACCATTGTTACGGCCGTACGAATCTCCGAGGCTACCAAGACAAATCGAGCGGTGGCGGGACCGTGGTTTCCGCTGGAACTGTGTACGTCGTTTCAGTCAGTGGGCCGAAAATGCGACGCTTAGGTCAGGATGGCTTTGCATCGAGCGCCGAAGGCATCCAGCTGTTTCAATTGATTACGATTGACCACGATTATCTCAAATACGAATCGCGCACCGCTGTGGGACGACTCCACGACGCCTTCACGCTTCGCAAACGGGAGGGGCAGACGAACGAATTGATCGAAAGCTTCGCTCCCGGAGAACGGACCGCCGCGGAACCGGCCAACTTCGATTAGCCGTCAAACCGCTAGTCGAAGTAGGCGATCGCATTGCGAAACAATTGAATACCGTCGCCGTCATCCACTTGCGGGCGACGTGTCCATTGTGGGTGTTGCGTGCCGTGAATGAACCGTTCAGGATGCGGCATCAACCCTAACACGCGGCCGGTTGGATCGCTCAGCCCGGCAATGTTGCCGCCCGAACCGTTGGGATTGGCGGGGAAGGAGACGGCGGTCGAGGTCAATTCGCCGACCGCGGTGGTGGCCATCGCCGGCTCGCGATAACAAAGTGCCACTTGGCCGCGCTCTAACCATTGCTCCATCGTCGCTGGGTCGCGGACGACGATGCGTCCTTCGGCGTGGGCAATCGGCAGGTCGATTTCGTCGATGCCCTGCAAGAAGACGCTGTTGCTGCCTTGGCAACCCAACGTCACCCAGCGGGCGGTGTATTTTCCGTTGTCGTTCCAAGTCAGCGTCGCCGTCGGCACGCGCTCCGCACCGGGCTGCCATGTCTCACTGCCGCCGGGCAGAATACCCGCTTTGAGCAAGACCTGAAATCCGTTGCAGATGCCGAGCACCAGTTTGTCGGCCGCTAGAAACTCGCCCAGGATCTCGCCCAATTTCACCCGCAATTGCCCGGCGAAAATCACACCGGCTCCCACATCGTCGCCGTAGCTAAAGCCGCCGGGGATGCAGAGCACCTGATAGTCGTTGAGTAACGACGGTGACTGTAGCAACTGAAACAGGTGCACCCGCTGTGCGTCACCGCCGGCGGAGGCAAAGGCAAATGCCGTTTCGACGTCGCAATTCGTTCCCGGTGCGCGGAGGACACAGACTTTCGGTTGGGCCATCGTATTTCAGTTCGTATGCAGGAAAGACAATCAGACGGGTGGAGTCATCGAGAGCAATAATAGGGTCGCGGATATCGGTTTGCAAGACGTTGATTGATGCGTGCCGGAGCCCTGGGGAATGGTGAGTTTGGCGTGCGGTTGGTTTTTTGAGAGAAATTTTCGCTCCCCGTTCCAGTTCCGGTCGCGCAAACTGCGGGGAGGCGGCGAAGCTTGCGGGGGGATGTGCTGGCTGCCGGCACTGCCATCTCGGTCGTGAATCCCGCAGCCCGCTCAACCCGGAAAAAATCGCGCGGGAGGCCTCGATTTGACAATCTCAAAATGCGCATTTCATCTTAAAGCGTCCAAAATTCCACGTCGATAAATGAGATAGGAGTCACGCGTTTGGTTCCAAGATAGACCCTTGGCAACCACGTCGCCCTCTGTTGGTGTCATTGGGCAGCTTTCCCAACGGCAGCATCCAACGAGCCGCAGCGACAACGTGACGCTCTCACTCGACGCCGAAAATCCTCTGCGCTAGCCGCAGCGTTGGGCGTCACAACTTGGGGTCTGACCACGGACCTCAAACTACTTTGAAAAATGAAGGATCGGAAATCTCATGAAATGGTTCACACTCTGTGGAGCGATTGGCATCGTCCTGTTTTCAAGCAGCACCACAAACGCCGGATGGTTCTCTAATCATGGAGACGCGAAAAGCTGTGATTGCACGATGACCTGCCAACCGGAATGTTGTCAGCCGGTCGTTTATCGCCCGGCCTGTCCCACAAAATTCAATTATCAGCGCTCGTGTTGCAAACCGGTCTGCTGCACGCAGACTGCTCCCCTTTGCTGCGCTCCGCAATCTTGTTGCGCACCGCAAATGGGCTGTGGCAATGCGACGTGCTGCGACGATAACGTGCACCTGATCGCCCATTACATTCAGAAATCGCAAACGGCCTGTTACGCACGGCAGCGTCGGCGGGCGATTGACAAGTTGGGCGACAAGTTCAGCTGCGCGTGCAATCCGGAAATCATGTGCGCCTTGACCTATGCCTTAAACGACAGCGATCACCGAGTGCGGGGTGAGGCGGCTGACGAAATTGGCGATCAACTTCGCAAGAATCCTTGCTGCTGCAACCAACAGGTTATCTGTGCGTTGACGCAAGCTTTGGGGGACTGCAATCGCCGCGTACGCCGCGAAGCGGAAGAAGCTTTGCGTGTCGCGGGATACAAGGTCGAGGACTGCTGTGCCGATACTTGCTGCACAGCCTGTGCACCGGCCTGTGGAACGAACTACGGACCGGCTTATAGCCCGGAAATGGCACCGGCTCCGGCGGATGACGGCACCCCGCCGCCAGCTCCCCCGGCTGACGATACGGTCAGCAGCAAAGTACGGACCAGCTTCGTACGTTTGGCCAGTCTGTTTCGCTAGACCAGTTGGTTTAGCCAGGACGGACAAGGGGCGGTAAGCCACCGCCTTTGAGAAAACGAAAAGACGCGTCGGTCGAGAGTGACCGGCGCGTCTTTTTTCGATTCGTAGCTTCGTATTGTACAACGCGAGTTGTACCAGGAATGCTTATTGGCGGGTGAACCGCCGTTGCATCCCCATCGTGCTGCTTACGGGTGCTCGCGATTGACGAAGGGGAGCAGTCCGATAAAGCGGGCGCGATGCACGGCACGACGCACAGCGTGCTGATATTTGGCACAGGTACCGGAACGTTTGCGGCCCAAGATGTGCCCGTCGCGGCTGAGCATCATCTTCAGTGTGCGCAGGTCCTTGTAGTCGACGTACACCGGTCGGGGTGAGCGATCACAACCGTCGGGACAAAAACGGCATTTCAGCTTTCTCTTGAGCCGTGCCTTTCTGCGCCGTTTTCTGGGGGGGCCGCCCCTTCCATTAGAAATCATACTGTGCTGTGTACCTTGAAAATAGAAAAATTGTGTTTTTCAGTGTGGGGTGCGCCGCCCTGCGCTCCCTGGAAAACCCTGCAATTCATCCCAATTTTGCTCGGCGTGGCCGGCTCATTCAGGATGGTCTAATTGGCTGGCATTCAGGCGTAGGACGACTCCTTTGTCATCCTTTGCACGGCCATCTCGGAATTCATGGCTGATTCTGCGGCTTTCGCCCGGATCACTCGGCCAGCGAAATTCGCATTTTTCGCGCGCCGCAAGCCTGATTCGAGTCGCAGATTCTACACAATGCCCGCCCCGTTTCGCAACGGACTGGGCATAGCGAATGAAAACTTAATCTATCAATTCAGTTGCGTCAATCATGCTGGCGGTACAATTCAGGGGTGGTTTGTCGATTTGCGTTGACCAGGGGGCATATCCGGGCTCTTTTCGCCACTTTTGTGGCGGAGAGTGGCCGGATCGGGCTTTTCGCACCTGAGGGTTCTTGTTATTAAGCCCGCCTCACTCCCCGGCGGCTAAGTCGTTATTTGTGTCACACGCATCTTAAAAATTTGACGTGCGAAAGGATTCGCGCGTTGCTCAATTCTTCAAGGATGATGATATGGGGTCAAACCGAGTCTGTTTGGCGGCAGCGATGTGGATAGGTTGTTTCTTGCTTGCCGGATGCCAGGTCTTCTCCGGCGGTTCGCCTGCGACTTTGGGACGATTGTCCCCCTTCAATCGTCTGCCTTCGCAGTCGGAACCGGAATTCCGGGATATGGACGCGCTCGAACCCTCGATTGGTAGCGATGATGAGGATTCCATGGATGTTTCCGCGATTCCGTCGCAGGAGACGGATGATGATCGCGGCAAATTGCAACAACCAGGCCACCGTGCCTTGCCTGTGACGGAATCTCGTCCGGCCATCACCGAAGATCAAGCGGCCGTTCCCCAAGCGATGCCCGCTGGGTGAGGCGACCGGGATCTCAGGGATTTGACCTCCCAATCCGAACGTTTGCTTGTTGCACATCGCACGGCGTTTGGTCGCGGCGATGTCGCAACACCTCTGCTTTTGGGGTCTTGCGGCGACTCTTATGAGCGAAATGCTCCAGACACGCTGCAGTGAGTGCACGAAATTTCCTGCTCCACATTGCTTCTGAGGTGGTGTCTGCCACTGGCAATTGTCGTGGCGCAAGGCTACACTCGGCGGATACGTCCTTGTTGTCCGGCGACGGAATGCAGTTCCGTACATCGTTGCGAAAGTCGTTACGGACACGGCATGTGTTCGTCGCCACGTCGATTCGCCGCTGTTGATTGCGCATTTTCGATTGAATTGACGATGCGAATGCGCCCACTACAATGCTGGGGATGTCAGGGGACTCTCCCTACGGTCGTTCAGATGCCGTAAGGTGATCGCTGCCCGTATGCCTTGTTACGCGGTTGCGTCTCAGGACGTAATATTTTGAAGTTACGCAGTATTCGACGTATTATTAATAAGCGCAAGGTTGAGTTTGTCGCGTAGGTGGGGGCATGGTTTGTGACCGGCATCCCACGGGGTCGAATGACCATTCGACAGTCAATTGGCAAGACGCTGAGATTGAGGAGTATTGTTCGGTGCAAGTTGCGATCACGAGTCGCCACGGTGAATTACATCAAGACGACCATGAATACATTGCTCAAAAATCCGAGAAGTTATTGACCTTTTTTGAGCGGGTCACGGCGATTGGTGTGACCGTCGATTTTGAAAGCAAGGATCGCGTGAAGGTTGAGATCCTTGTTGATGCTGAACATAAGCATAATTTCGTCGCCAGCGACGCAGGCGCGTCCGCGCGAGCGACGTTTGACGTGACCTTGCACAAGATGGAACAGCAAGTCAGGAAATACAAAGAAAAACTTCAGGATCATCGCCGCACACCCCCGATGAATGAGGTCGTGCAGTCTGAAGAGCCGGATGTTGATGAAGAATCGGCGGATTGATTCTGCCGGGAAATGTGAAAGCTGCCGGGAGAAACGGTGTGCGGAGCAGTCGTTCAGTGTGGTGCAAATGCCCACAGAACGCATGCAACTGTGTTTTTATAGGCTCGCACGATGTGGTTTCAGAGAGTGGCGAAGAGATTAGTGTTGGGCTGATTTGTGTTTCGAGTAGTCATGCACGGCAAGAGGCGGTTTTTTCGGGCCGCCGCCAAAGGCGTGGGTAGGGACTTCGGAAACATTGATTCAGCATGTCTATGTCAGCAGTCAAATTTTCCCATTCTAAAATGGGTGACAGGGATTTCCGAGTCCTGGCAACTCGGAGATCGTTTGGTAAGGAGTCATACATGAAGTTGTCGGACTTCGTGGTTTCAGAGGCGATTCTACCGGATATGCAATCGACGTCCAAAGAAGACGCGATTCGCACGATGGTCGGCAGCCTGGGAACGACGGGCGCTATTCAGGCGGAAGACCAAGAGAGTATTGTTGCGGCCATATTGAAACGCGAGGAATTGGGCTCCACCGGGATTGGTAATGGAGTCGCTGTTCCCCACACAAAACACCCGTCTGTCGATCGGCTTGTGGCGACAATCGCCATCGCTCGGGATGGTGTGGACTTTGCGAGTCTGGACGGTGAATCCGTCTTTATTCTGTTCTTGCTGGTTTCACCGCCCGACCGTCCTGGTGATCACTTGCGAGCATTGGAAAGCATTTCCCGGCATTTGCGCAATCAAAACTTCTGTAGTTTTCTACGGCAGTCCAAAACGGGTGAAGCAATCGTGGAATTGTTGGACGAAGCGGATAACGACCAACTCTAGGTTGCCGCCTCAATAGGTTTTCGGTGGCGGGAAGCCTCGATTGATTCTCTCGTTTCCGTGTTGATTGATCGCAATGAGTTTTCAAATAGCTTTGTGAGTTTCGGTGTTGCCGAGTTTTATTGACTCATATTCGCTGCGTTTTTTTGAAACGGCCTTGTTGTCAATCGATTGTTGTCTCGTCTCAAACATTCCGTGTCTTTTCGTATGAGTACACCATCTGCTTGCACTCGTGAAGTGACCGTTAACCTGGAAAACGGGTTGCATATGAGTCCCTCGGCTCAACTTGTGCAAACCGCCCAGGCCTTTGGTTGCGATATTACGATCCGCAAGGGAGACAGAACGGTGGACAGCAAGAGCATGTTGGATGTGTTGACCTTGGCTGCGGAAAAAGGCACGACGTTAGTGCTCGAGGCAAATGGCGACGGCGCGCAGGAAGCAATTGACGCGTTAGATCAATTGTTCAGGACAAATTTTGCCGCAAGTTGAACGCACGGCATTCAATAGGGGCGTTTAAGCTCTCAGTGGATTCGGGTATGGAAATAAAGCGCGGAATCGCCGTATCTCCTGGAGTTGTTCCAGGACCGGCCTTGGTATTAGGAACGGAAGATTTCCGGATACCGCGGCGATTCGTCAGCGTGAATGTGGTCGATATCGAGGTAGCCCGCTTTCGGTCGGCGATCGATGCCGTCTGCACCGAGATTTCCGAAAACGAGCGTTTGGCCTCTGAGCGTCTCGGCGCCCAATACGGCGCGATTTTTACGGCACACTTGAATCTGGCTCGTGACCCCAAGCTCCGCGAGGAAATCGAGGAGTTGATCCGCGAACGGACCTATGCCCCGGAATTCGCCTCGAGTCGCGTTCTGCGGCGCTACGCCAAGCTGTTCCAGAATCTCGGCAACCAATACATGGCCGAGCGGGCGGTCGATATTTTCGACCTGGAAAAACGGCTGTTGCGGCATCTGTTGGGGACCGAACGGGAAGAGTTGGCGCACATTACCGAGCCGGTGATTGTCCTGGCGACCAATTTGACGCCCAGCGAGACAGCCAGTCTGAACCCCGAATTCGTGTTGGGTTTCGCCACAGAAGTCGGCGGCCACACGAGTCACACGGCGATTCTGGCCGGGGCTTTAGAAATCCCCGCTGTCGTGGGAGTCGGCCCATTTTTGAGCGATGTCTCCGGGGGAGACACGATCATCATCGATGGGAATCATGGCGAAGTGATCGTCGATCCGGATGAGCCAACCCTCAAACGATATCGGGTGACGCGGGATCGCATCAAAACGGCCAATCAAAAATTAGAACTATTGGGGCAGCTGGAATCAAAGACGGCCGACGGCGTCCCGATCAAGTTGTATGGCAATATCGAATTCCCCGAAGAGGTCGACCACTGCATTAAGCGGGGGGCCGAAGGTGTCGGGCTGTATCGCACGGAATTTTTGTATTTAAAGGATGACCGGGAACCAAGCGAAGAGGATCACTACAACGCATATCGGCGTGTGGTCGATCCGATTCCGACATTGCCGGTTGTGATCCGCACCTTGGATCTGGGGGCCGAGAAGTTCCCGCACTCACTGGAGGATTTGGCGGAAGTCAGTCCCAATCCAGTACTTGGGTTGCGGAGCGTGAGGTTCACTTTGCGGAATTTGGGATTGTTCAAAACCCAACTGCGCGCTATCTTGCGAGCCGCCGTCCATGGCGATATCCGGATCATGTTTCCCTTGGTCACTTCGGTGTTGGAGTTGCGGCAAGCGAAGATGATCCTCGGGGATGTGATGGAGGATCTCGAGGAGGAAGGAATCCCATTCTGTCGCGATATTCAAGTCGGCATGATGGTCGAAGTCCCGTCAGCCGCTTTGTTGGCTGACCGGTTCGCCGAGGAAGTCGACTTCTTTTCGATCGGCACCAACGATTTAATTCAATACACATTGGCGGTGGATCGGGCCAATCCGACCGTCGCAGATCTTTATAGTGCGGCAGATCCTTCCATCCTGCGGCTGATTCGCATGGTGGTCGCAGCTGCTGCAAAGAAGGATACTCCTGTTGTTGTATGCGGGCAAATGAGCGGCGACCCATTGTATACAGCTGTGTTGATCGGCATGGGGATCCGCGAGATGAGTGCGACACCATTTTCACTTCCAATTATTAAGCAGGTCATCCGCAGCATTACGATTCCACAGGCCGAGGAAATAGCCGCTCATGCGGATACCTTGGATGTGGCCCGTGATGTGGAAAACTATTTACGAGGTGAGTTGAAGAAAATATCGCCGGACGAATTTTCCTGAATCATCATTCGGGGGAACGTTTGGCAATCCGCCGCCGGTGCTGAATTCAGCGGATGGCGACGGGCTGGCGATCGATTCCCACCCCTGTGGGACATCGAGATTCAGTCGTTCTGAATCACGTCGGCAAAACCCAACGGAGACAATTTACAATTGTACAACGGACATAGGGAACTTTTTCGAGTCGAATCGCGACTCGTCAAACCTTCCCGCGTCACCCGGCCATGTTACGGCAGCATTGCCCGGGACGGATTGATTCAGGTTTGAATCATAGTGCGAATTCCTATTCAACAATCAGCTAAGCCAAGTGAACGCGGCTGTCTGCTCGATGACGGCGCCGTCGGCAATTGCGCCACGGCCTGCGAGCAGAGAGTCCGATCGAACGGCTCTTGGCAAGTCCCTGCCTGTCGGCAGGCTCAATTCGGATCCACGAGTGGTAACGCCGTCGAACGACAGTTGAGTTCGACATCCACGGCAAACTCACCACTCGTTGTGATCTGTCCCGTTCGGCACAAATTGTCGGCGGGACGAGACCGCGAATTGACATCGGCCAGGCTTGGTCGCTTGTTCATCTCGCCGCCGCCGGCATGCGATTTCGCCTGTCGTTCGCGTCGCGCGAGCAAGCCGCTGAAAACATTGAATAGGAAACGCTTCGATCAGGATCGCAGCTCGCCGAGACCCGTGAGCCAACCCGCGCTATCATCGACAACGCTCTTCGCTCGCGAAGTGCGTTTCGGCAATAGCGATAACGGTTGGTCGGTCCTCGGAGGGAAACGTTTCCATACCGCAACGACGTGCCACGCCGTTGCGGCTCAGACATCGAAGCCCCGCGCTTTTCGTCAATGCCGACGAAGGGTACTCCATGAAGAAGGAAATGCTGGTCAATGTTCTCCAGCCGGAAGAAAGCCGGATCGCTGTCGTCGAAGACAGCGTCTTGGAGGAATTGTATGTTGAGCGCAGTAGCCTAGAGAGCTACGTCGGAAACATCTATAAGGGCAAAATCGTCAACATCGAGCCGAGTATTCAAGCGGCTTTTGTTGATTTCGGCGTGGGCCGCAACGGCTTTTTACACGTCAGTGACGTCGAATACCAATATTACAAACACCTCCCGCAATCCGGCGGCAACGGTCGCGGTTCGGGCCGCTCGACCAAGGGCCGCCGCCGTCCCAGCGAACGCAATGAGCGCAGCAAGCCTCCGATTCAGGAGATCTTCCGCCGCGGTAGCGAAGTGCTGGTGCAGGTCATCAAAGAGGCCGTCGGCACCAAAGGCCCGACGTTGTCCACCTACATCAGCATTCCCGGCCGGTACTTGGTACTCATGCCCGGCCTGCAACGCGTTGGCGTGAGTCGAAAGATTGCCGACGACGACCTGCGGAAAAAACTGCGGACGATCCTCGAAGAACTCGATCCGCCCGAGGGCTTGGGCTTCATCATTCGCACCGCGGGTATCGACCGGACCAAAAAAGACCTGCAGCGGGACCTCAGCTATCTGCTGCGATTGTGGCGAACGATTGTGCGCCGGTTGAAAAAGACCGTCGCGCCGGTGGATATCTATCAGGAAAACGACCTGATCATTCGTACGATTCGCGATATCTACAACAACGAAATCGATGCGGTCTGGATCGACGAAGAAGGCGCCTATCAACGGGCACGCGAATTCGTCAAAGCCGTGCTGCCCCGGCACGTGAATCGCATTAAGTACTTCGAGGGGAAGGAACCGATCTTCCACAAGTACAACATCGAAGAAGAAATTGCCCGCATCCAGCAACGGCAGGTACCGTTGGAGGGAGGCGGCTCGATCGTCATCGACCAGACCGAAGCGTTGGTGGCCATCGATGTGAATAGCGGCAATTTCCGTGCGGACAACAATGCAGAGGAAACCGCCTATCAGGTGAATCTGCGGGCTGCGACCGAAATCTGCCGGCAATTACGTCTCCGCGATTTGGGGGGCGTGGTGGTCAACGACTTTATCGACATGCGTGACGAACGGCATCGCCGGTCGGTGGAACGCACCCTCCGCGAGGCAATTCGCCGTGACCGAGCCCGGATCAAGGTGCTCCGAATCAGCCCGTTTGGTTTGATCGAAATGACGCGGCAACGTATTCGCCCGTCGCTGAAACGGAGCGTGTTCGAGGATTGTCCCTGTTGTAAGGGAGCCGGATTGGTCAAAACCGCCGAAAGCATGGCGATTGAAGTGATCCGCGTGTTGCTCAACACCATCAGCCGCGATGATGTGTCGGGGATTTCCGTGGAAATTCACGAACAGGTGGCTGATTACCTGAACAACAAAAAACGCCGCGATATTGCCTCATTCGAGGAGCAGGGCAGCGTGGATATCAATCTTGTTTCGCGGACCGACGTTGGTCCCGAGCATCTGATCATGCGGTGCACCGACGCGACCGGAAATGAAGTCAAAATAATGGCCGAGAATGGGTCGAAATCTCGGAAATGACCCGCTACAATAGTGCGTCCTATCCTTTCGGCGCTACCGGTCTGCGGAAGCAGTGCGTAAGGAATCATGGTATCTAGCCGGTGGCGGACATGCCCTCAGATGTCAGCTTCGCTGATCTCCAAAGCAGGGAGAGAGGCAGTTGACATGGACGGAGACGAGTCGGGCTCGCCCCAACAGGCTTTTTCGAAAAAGTTTAGAGCGAAATAAGGTTTTGGCGATGTTTGCAATTTTTGAAGATGGCAGCCACCAACATCAGGTGCAGGTCGGTGACCGATTGACTGTCGACTATCGGGAAGCTGCGGCCGAAGGGGACAGCCTCACGTTTGATCGCGTCCTGTTGGCCAACGATGGCGAATCCAGCTCCATCGGAAAACCGATGATCGAGGGTGCGGCTGTCGAAACCGAAGTGCTCGAGCAGACCAAGGGCAAAAAGCTCGAAATCGTGAAGTTTCGCCGCCGCAAAAACTCACGAACCCACACCGGACACCGTCAAAAGTACACCTCCGTCCGCGTGACAGGAATCACGGTACCCGGCATGGTCTTCACCGCACCGCCGGCCGACGAACCCGTCGCCGCCGCTGCCGAACCGGAAGCTGCCGCCGCTGATACGGAAGCCGCCGCCGAAGAATAGTCGCGGCTTCGAAGTGGCAAGCAACCAGCCTTCACCCGGCGTGCCGGTCGCCGCTGCGCGAAGCGCGCTTGCCCAAGGTCGAATCTTTCTAGGCCGACAAAGCCGGTGGGCGGACTAGCCGCAAAATTGCTGGCGATTTGCAAACCACTCTCGCGGCTGCGCCGCCCCGCGAGCAGTATCTTTCGGGGTCACCCTAGCGTGCCCGCGGTCAGTACCGCCGCAGCCTACGGGCCATGGGCGTCGACTACATTGCAATCATATATCTAAACCGGACATCCGCATTCGCTGCCGATTTCAACACGGTGCGAAACGACTCAAGTTCCGCTTCCAATTCCTTGTTTGCGCCAACCGTTTCTTCATCGACGATTGCTTCAAGCAAAGCCTCAACCGTCACTAATCCCTGGTTGGCATCAAACCATTCCACCGATGGGATCTCATCCAGTCCCTCGATGTCGTCGCCTAGAAAATCGGCACAGTCGACATCGCTCATGGATGTGAAATCAGACAATGGCCGAACTCCAGATTTTTCGGCCAGATTGTCGAGCAATTTCTGTTCAGCAAATATTTGTCTCCCCTCCAAATCGTCCGGAGAGATGCCCGGCAGGCTGCGGTCGAGCAACAACATTACTGCGATATCCATGACTTACCTCGTGAGCACACAAATCGAGTAGGCTTTGTCGGTCAGGCCGCCGACTGACATTTTCACGGGACTGTTGAGTCGCCTGAATCGCCAATTACCCAGCGTAAGGTGAATTCTCCGGACTTTTGTAAATGCGTTTCCAGCATAGAGGCGAGCTGATGGTCGGCCCCCTTATGCGCTAGGTATTCAATGTTTTCCGGCATCGCGAAAAAGAAATCATTCCCTTTGTATGGCTTTCCAACTTCCAAATCAATGAGGACTTGCAGTTGCTCGCGCGTGAGCGTGCCAATAAAGGTTCCATTGGTAATGTCATAAGCATCAAACACGCTACTCGACGTCGCAGTGGGTGGGATTATAGAAAGTGGGGGCTGTAACAATACCCAAGAGTTGTCGCCGAGTTCTTCAATTGTAGCCTCCCATCTTGCATGTTCGCCGGCAGTCACATCGCGCTTGACTAAGATAGACGTTACGATGCCGCATACAATTGCAAGTGGAGCCCAATACACGTGTTGTGTAATCGCGAGTAATCCCGCGCTGGCTACGGTACAGAGGAGTACCAATTGCGTTGGAATCGATGTTGGCAGTCCCTCGAACAGTCTTACCGGAATGTTCCTTAACCGATAACTGACGAAAATCATTCCCGCCAATAATGAATACAGCAGAAGAAATATTCCAAGCAGATATAAAGACATTATGCTACTTGTTGGACAGGGCCAGGTTTTAACCTGAAATGCAATATATCACGCGTCAAATTAAATCGCGTCAGGCGGGAGCCTGACCTGCGGGACATCCTTTGCAGGAGGCACCATTAAGTTAAGTTCGTCATTATTTTTGAACCACGCGGCTGAATATTTATGACCTTACGACTAACGATGCAATTTGAAGTTAGCTACTCTTCATCAGCTAATCCAGCACAAGCCCCGTTCATAATCTGGAACGGTGTAGTCGATGTGTAGTGAATTGGTCCATATGTGTCAGACCAATCATACTCCCACACTTCGCCACGGTGATTCTTCTTGATTCTGTCCGGCTTGCCCAACACGTGCCTAATTTCAGTATTCTCTACGTATCGCTCTTTTGCAGCAATCAATAGTGACTGGATTGCATCTCCAAAAACGTCATGGTTTCCCCGGTCACTCCCCAATTGTTCTATCTTTTGGCTTGCAGATTCGAGATCGAATGAACGGTAGTAGTCCATATCTTTAATCATCGTATTCGAATCCTCATTGTAATGACCCGGATAGATCGACAGCTTTTCTATCAAATTTCTGCAGGTCAGGCCGCCGCCTGACGTTTCATGAGCGTCAACCGTTCATCGCGTCAGGCGGGAGCCTGACCTACGGGACTTGCGTTCATTGTTGTTATGTGGACCGCGCACATGGAATTCCGTATTAAAAATGGCGGGCAATTATCCGTATGTTTAAAACTCCATGCTGCTGTAGGGACCGGGAGCTTTTTGGGTCGATGTCTATGGTGTTACCAGTCAGGAATGAGCATTCTGTGAGTGCAACTCGCTCCAGGTTGGCTATCAAGTCGTCGAATTCAACGGCATCACCAAAGCATATGTCAGCTTCTTTTTCCGAGAGCATTCCAGACTTTATTTCCTGTTGAATCGACTCAGGAAGCTGCGGGTTGACCCACTGTGCAGTCAGTTTTGGCTCAGGGATATAGCTGCCGCCTAATGATTTAGCCAACTCAGAAAACAACTCGGATGCCAGCGCGTTTGCTGGACCAAGCTTGTTATCAAAATGTGCCCATGCATGAATGCGGGACACTTTGCTGTACCTGTTGTTTTCCATCCCGGAGAAATCCGACTCTGCCTCACTCATGAGTTTGTTAAACTCATCGTGTGTTATCGTAGATAGCGCAGTTGCCTCCACGTAACCGCTAACCGCTATCGCGTCCGAACTCCAGAATCGTGCGTTTGCATCACGTCCTTGTCTATCCGGGTCTGATTTGTCAAAGAACATTAACTGGCATCTTGTGTTGTGGTTTGCCAGTAATGTTCCATTGAATGCATTGATTTGCTGCCATTCCACCCAAAAGTCAAATGAATCGCGTATGTATGACTTCATTCTGGAAATAACGAAATCACTTAAAACCAAGTTGCGTCTAGTGTATGCATTATCAGACATGCTCCCGTTTTACCTTTCCATGAAGGTTAATCATGCAGCGCGTCAGGCGGGAGCCTGACCTACTTAAGACTTTCATCCGTCACGAGGTTTTAGGCAGCGCGGGCCAGGGGAGTTGTGTGAGGCGCGCGTAGTGCTCGGCGACTCGTTTGCGGTCGGCTTCTGCTGGTAATCCGGTTCGTGAGCCGAGGTCGATTTGCAGGGCTTGGCGGAAGAGGGCGCGGTGGAAAGCGGGGTCGGTTGTGCGGCGTGAGACTTGTTCGATCATATTCAGCAGCGAAAGCGTGACCTCTAAGTTGCTGCTGCCATATTGTCGCAACAGACTAAAGGCTGCGTCGGTGATGTGTTCGGGCGTTTGTTTCGTCACCAGCAAGCGCGCGACACCTTGACTGTCAGTCAGCACGGGTGATTTCATGGAATGATCGGCAATGCGGCACAATCCGGCGCGCAATTGTTCGATTGCCATCATGGCTGTGATGGGATCATTGATCGCCGGCGAGAGCGAGCGGATGGCCAGTTGGACCAGTTGATTGACCGGGAATTCCACATCTTGTTCGTTCGTCCGATCGACGCCCAGCAGCAATGCCGTGTTGACGGTTGTCGAGAGCAGATTGGGATCGTCCAGTTCAGCGGACGTGAAGGCGACCGTGTCGCCGGGAACAACAAAGTCCCCCGGTCGGACCGGCACATGAACGAGCAAATCATGCTTTTCAGCCATTTGCAGCAGCTCAGTATGTTCGATGGCTTGGATATAACCCCGGCTGGTTGCGCCGATGGCATAGGTGGCGGACGCGAACAAGTCGTCCGCTGCTTTGGAATCGAATTTCTCGTCATCCAACGTGGCATCGAATTCATGATCGATGGTTGTGTCGAGGTCCAGCCCCACTGCGGCGATGATATGCGACGCTTGCAATGAAGCCGAGAGATGATTGATGAAATAGATCAGCACGCCCAAGCTGAACATCCCCAGCGCGATGGCTGTTCGCACGGAAATCTCGGGAACAAACGGATTATTGCCACTGGCGCGCACCGTGCGGAGGATCAACACGCAATACACAAACGTGCTGATAAACGTGCCGATGGCCACTTGATCGACGCGATCGCGCAAAAAGGTCCGCAGCAGTCGCGGCCCAAATTGTGATGAGGCGAGCGTCAACGCCACGATGACGATGGAAAACACCACCCCAAAAATGGTCACCATCGAAGCGGCCAACGTCGCCAACAGCGCCCTGGCCCCTTCGCCCCCACTGGAATAAAACCAATCGGTCCCGTCTCGATTGGTTGGCAGAGCGAAATCGATCTTGAGCGTGATCACCGATAAAATGATCGCGCCGCCCACCATCAGACAGGGCAAAAACCAATAGCTGGAACGAATCGAGTTCCAGGTGATCGCGAATTTGATTTTCATAAGAGGGGAGTTGAGACGCGCTGGAGGGAACTCGAAGAACAACCCGGGGTGCGCCGGGAGGCTGCTTTGCAAAACGACCGGCGGAAACGATGTTAGTGCACCGGGGTTTGAAGTACAAATCAGGTGGCGGCGGTTGGGGGATTCGCTTAAGCTGCGACTGCTGTGTTACTCTCCCATTATTGTATGACGGTGGTCGGCGTGCATGACTTACGGCGACTTATAGTTCCCCAATTTTACGAGTTTTTCAGCCAACGCCTTTTCAACTTGTGAAAACGTCTCCTTCATTTTTCGTTTGGGGAAACCGTTTCTCTCGTCTTGCATTGGTTTTGTAGCGAGCAAAAATGCCATATCCCAAAGTTTCGAGGGTGGCCTTGTTCCCACCTTCCAAATTTTTGCATCGATCTCAATCAATTCCTTCAGGGCAGAGAGCGCTAATTCTTCGTCATGGCCAGCAGCTTGGGCCAGAAGGATCTGTTTTCGGGCAGTTGCTTTGCCATACGCATCCTGAATGTGGATCGCCACTTCGTCTGCCGCTTCATAGTTCCCCGATTTGGCCACTGCTGAAGCCAGGGTGGTTGCCGATAATGCACTTGAGAGCGAGACGACCTCGATAGCCTTTTCTATGTCACCGGACTCAACGAACGCGACCGCATTCTCTGTGAGTCTAAAATGCTGAAGGAATGCGTTATCGCTCTGTTTTGCCGCATCGAAAGCTAGTCCGAGCACTTTCCGTGATTGTTCTTTGTCTCCATTCTCCAACAGAACGGAGGCAATGTTTATAAAAGCCGAAGCCTTGTAATCGGCATTTTCAATTTCGTGAGCAAATTTCAAAGCTGAGTCGATTTGACCTTCCTGAGCTGAAGCTGAGGCAATATTCCGGAGTGCACATGATCTGTACCACGGGCTTTCGATTTCTTGACTCACCTTCACGGCTTCCTCGATCTCGCCGATAGTCGACAAACCCGACGCGACGTTTCGGAGCGAGGAAAAGCGTAAATCTTTGTCCTTGATCTTCAGTGCCAGTTGCCACTCTTGCTTTAAAATGGCTAACGCTTGATCTCTGCCACCTGCTTGTAAGAGAGTCGCTGCCGTATCCCAGACATAAAATTCTTGATAGTACTCCTCGTCCACCATTTGAGCCAACTTCACCGCTTGAATGAGGATTGGTAGAGCAGCAGCATTTTCTCCCTGCTTAACTTGAATTGCAGCAATCCGTGTGAGTGCCGCTGATTTAAAAAGTTCCCCTTCAATGGTGTCGGCGATCTTCAAACCTTGATTGACCTCACCCCCCGAAGCTGTGGCTGATGCAATCTCGACTAGTTGTGGATCTCGATGGAACGCATGCTTAACCTCCTGGTTCGCTTCCGCCGCCCAGGCAAGTGTTGTAACAGCCTGTTCATTATCTCCAGCAGCTTGCTGAGCGAGCGCGATCTCGGTTAGAGCCAACGCCTTACTGCCGGCATCGTGAATCTGCTGAGAGACGAAGACTGCGAACCGAACGGGGGTTTCCCACGGACGCAACTCATCGAGATTGATGGTCGTCTTCGCCGGCTTCGATTGATTAGGTTTGGGAAAAGTCTGCGCCACCTCAGCGTTTTGCTTCTCGCTACATCCTGCAACGAGAACACAACCCAAAAGAATGGCCAATAACCACTTGTTCTGAATTGCATGTGAATTGAGAACGGAGTTGGCCATGGATAATTGTCTCGTTGGTTTTTTAGGGACGTTCAACATTCACCACGTCAGGCACAGCATGAACTACGACTACTTTGCAAAACCACCGACGGAAACGATGTTAGTGCACCGGGGTTTGAAGTACAAATCAGGTTGCGGCGGTTGGCCTGTAACGGTGGCTTATGAACTCAATCGCGGCTCCGCACGTCAAGTGGCTGACTGGCCTTCGGCCTCTTCAAATGCTTCGATGTCAAGTAGTTTTAATGTGCTTCCAGTACTTGTGGGCTCAGCAGTAATTGTCACGATCTCACCCCACAATGGTTTTACGATATCATCAAGCATTCCGGGCGGTACAATTAACGTATGTTTCTCTTTGTCATTGACTTCAATGCCAATCCTATGACTCTTATGAGTCATTTCGTCGGCCATTGTTAATCTACCAATAAACGTGGTAACTGTAGTCGAATCCGATGATATACGAGACCACTTCGCCGTTGCTGGTTTTGTCAAACTCGTTTCAGTTTGTTCGTCACCTCGAAACGAAGTAAATCCAACATTCGTGATTTTAGTTCCGTCAGGAGCTAACTTTTTGGTGAGTGACACGAAGTTTTGATAATACGCATCGTGATCGATGTGTTCGTTCAAATTATCCACTTCGTCGTCGTTAAATAGAGTGATGCATGAGAGAAAGTCGTCAACTACAACATTAGGGCTAAGGAAGCCCGGTAGCAACATCTGGCGATTCGGACGGCCCATCCTTACGGTAATTGCGAAACTGGCTGCCCTTGGCACCGACAAATAGGTCTCAAATCCATCCAATTGTGTGGGATTTGGTCTGCCCGTTTCACGAAATTCAATTCCTTTCATGCGTTCGGCAGTGCGGCAAAGTAATTTCGTAGTGATTTCTGCACGCCGCAGGAATTGCCTGCTTTCTACGAGGCCCCTTGAGATGGCGGCACCCGTAAGAGTGAGTTGAAATTCTGTTGGGTCTAACTCCATGCCTCTCAATGAAAGGTGTCGGCTAAAGTACACTTTTTCTAACAAGTCACGAAGTTCTTCGGCAATCTCCTCTGGTGGATTGCCCGATAGTGCAATCGAAACAAGTTTTTCTGCTTCTCTGAATTTGTGGCAATCAATCGCAAGGGAGGCTGCGCTTCGCAAAAGAATTGACCTGGACGGTTCCGCTGAATGGTCAAGTGCTACAAGATCAGCCGCCTTTGCCTCTGATTCGTAAGCTTCCGTGAAAAGTTTTTGTGCTGCATCGTAGTAACCATGGAGGTCCGCAATATAGGCTTGTTCAGCCAACAGCATGGCCTCGTCGTGTAATTGTCTAACATTACTCATCGTTCTTCCAGTTGAGCTTTCGGGGGACCAAAATCGACGACAATTACAAATGCGGGCAAACGAGTCGAGTCGGATATTTTTGTCTGTTCGAGTTTTTGCCTTACCCGTGACGTTAGGCGACTGTCGGATCCATCGAGTAAGCCAGAGACCTCTAGTCGTGCACGATTTTGAAATGGTAATCCATCATGTTCGTCACTCCGTCCAAGCCAATAATCAAACCCAGTGCCTTTCCACGATCTTTCCACGACTGTTAAGTCTGTCATTTCCATAATAAGCAAAATTGCGATCCCACACGCCCCCATTTCGGTAGCATCCTGCAAGTCAGCGTACGCACGAAGCATTTGGTGGGTTACTTTTGGCCAAGAAAGGGGGAATATTTGTGAATCACCTTTAACCAATAGTGAAACGCCTTGCGCGTGTTCATTGTGTTCGAGGCAAACCGCAGCGGCTTCGGCATGCATTTGCCCTAAACTATCAGTCAAACCGGGAATTTTTCCACCAAGAAGATGGAGATCGAGGGTCCTATCATCCACACTTTGAATTCCTTTTAGTCACGTATGTCAGGCAGCCGCATGACGTTTTGCTGGCAGCGAATGCGTGTTTTGTTTGGCGGGAGCCTGACCCATAATTGCTTACACAGCTACCTTCGAGCGGAGGTTTGTCCAGACAACATGATACCCGTGTTGATTCTGGTTGTCACGAAAAAAGTAGGCGACGAAATGCTACGACGTGATGGCTCGCAACGCTTCAATTGCCGCGTCGATGTCCTCTGCCGTTGAAAACGGTCCGGGGCTGAGGCGGATGGTGCCGCCTGCCTGTTTGGTGCCGAGGGATTCGTGGATGCGGGGGGCGCAGTGCAGGCCGGCGCGGGTTTGGATGGCGAAGCTGTCGTCGAGGATCCCCGACAGGTCTTGCGGGTCGAAACCTTCCAGCGTGATGCTCACCACGGCGACGCGCTCCCTCGGATCGGTCGGGCCGTATTGTGTGAGGCCGGGGATCTGCGCGAGGCCCTCTAACAACTGCGCTGTTAGCTGCTGTTCGTGGGCGCGGATGTTGTCGATGCCGCGCTCGGTTAGAAAATCGAGCGCCGCCGCTAGGCCGACCAGACCGGGGGCGTTGTGATTGCCCGATTCGTATTTGTCGGGCAGACTTTCCGGCTGCCGGTCATCCTCACTCTGCGTCCCCGTGCCCCCTTGCCGGAGGCTGCGCAGCCGCTCTTCGATGCCCGGTCGCACGTACAGCAATCCCGTCCCCAACGGGCCGAGCAGTCCTTTGTGTCCGGCGCAGCACAGTACATCGATCGGCAACTCGCCCAAGTTGAGTGGAATGTGTCCGGCGGATTGAGCGGCATCGACGACGAATGTGGCGCCGGCGTTCCGCGCGATCTGGCCGATGTCAGCAATCGGTTGAATCGTGCCGGTGACGTTCGACGCATGATTCACAGCGACGACGCGCGTGTTAGGGCGCATTGTAGCGCGGATATCTTCCGGGGCGACGCGGCCGACGGCATCGACGGGGACGTAGGTGACTTCGATGCCCAACCGGTCCTGCAATTCCCGCAGCGGACGCAGGACGGAGTTATGTTCCACATCGGTCGTCACGACGTGCGCGTTGGAGTCGATCAACCCGTGCAGGGCGGTGTTGAGGCTATCTGTGCAATTGAAAGTAAAGGCGATGCGATCGGGCGACTCGGCGCCCAACAACTCTGCCGCCCGGGAGCGACAACGATTCACACACCCTTGCAACTCAACCGCCTGATCAAACGCCCCACGTCCGACGGCGACGCCCAGATGGCGGTTGTAGTGATCGACGGCATCGTAGACCGCCTCCGGTTTAGGAAAACTGGTAGCGGCGTTGTCGAGATAGATGCGGTTGACAGGATTCATAGCCACAGATTGAACACAGATGAGACACGGACATGAAACTCGTTCCCAAGCTCCGGCTTGGGAACGCACATTCGCGAAGCTCTGCTTCGCTAGCGGTGGCTTACTTTGGAACCAGGTGAAGTTGTGGGCTGGTCGTCAGGTGATTCGGTAGGCGTATTTGAGTTGGGGAAATCGATTGTCCTATGCGAGAAAGGTGCGTCGCGACGCACCTACGGCACTCGAAGCGGAGCTTCGAGAAATTGGGAACCAGGTGATTCTTCCGTGTTTCATCCGTGTTAATCTGTGGCTAAATTTAACCGCCTATGGAGTACATTGGCCGGTCGGGTTGGATGAAGCGGGCGGTGTTGATTTCGTGACCTTCTTTTTTGGCAGCGATCGAGTTGCACATCGCTGCGGCAATTTCCTCGTCGCTACCGCCGCCGCGAATAATCGATTTCACGTCGGTCTCTTCCAAGCTGAACAGGCAGTTACGGAGTTTGCCGTCGGCGGTGACGCGGAAGCGGTTGCAACTCATGCAGAAGGGTTGGCTGACCGAGGCGATCAAACCGATCCGTCCACGGCCGTCGGCGAATTCAAAATCGGTCGCCGGTGCACCGGGGTCCGTTTGTCCGAGCGGCGTCATCGGCCCGAATTCGCGGGTGAGGATGTCGATGATCTCATGGCCAAAGAGCACCTTCTCGCGTTCCCAGGCGTTGTCGGCATCGAGCGGCATGAATTCGATGAAGCGAATTTCGACGCCCGTGCGGCGGGCGAATTCTCCCAGCGGCACAACCTCATCCTCGGTCAGTCCCCGCACGGCGACGGCGTTGATTTTGACCGGTTTGAAGCCGACTTTCTGCGCGGCTTGGATGCCTTCGATCGCTTTTTCGAATCCGTCGCGTCGCGTGATTTCCTTGAACTTGGCAGCGTTCATGGCATCGAGGCTGACATTGATTCGTCGCATGCCGGCGTCATACAACTCCTGAGCTTGTTCGCCCAGCAGAATGCCGTTGGTGGTGATGCCGATGTCGTGGATTTCGGGAATGGCGGCGATCTTGGCGACCAGTTTGTGCAGGTCACGACGGACAAGCGGCTCGCCGCCGGTCAGCCGGACCTTATTCACCCCCAGCCGCGCAGCGACTTGGACAAGGCGTTCGATTTCCTCAAACGTGAGCAGCAGTTCCCGATCCATGAACTGCACATTCTCCGCCGGCATGCAGTAGAAGCAGCGGATATTACAGCGATCGGTCACGCTAATCCGCAAATTCGTATGCACGCGTCCAAAGCTGTCAATAAGTTGCTGAGTCATGATCACGGTCGCTGATTGTAGGTGATGGGAACGTTTGGTTTGGGGCGGTTTTCATAGCCACAGATTGAACACAGATGAAACACAGATTCTTTCATTTAGAAAACCATTCGCTTGAATTCGACTTTGGTTCTTCCAAAGTTGATCAGCAGGCCTGTTTTGATGTTGCTGGCTTTGAGAGCGTTTAGCAATTGGGGCTCATCATTAGGATTGTACTCTTTTGCCACTTTTAATTCGACGAGGACCACCTCGGCGACGAGGAGGTCGGAACGATAGTCGCCGACAATTGCCCCTTTGTAGTGTACCTGAATTACAGGTTCGACGACCGCTTCCAACCCGCGTTTTAGCAGTTCGACCTGCAACGCACGCTGGTAAACTTTTTCCAGAAAGCCATATCCCAACACATTATACACTTCAAACGCTGCCCCAATGACCTGCTCAGTAATTTCCTTGTGAGCAAAGTTCATGAGGGGCTTTCTTTGTTTTTTGATCTGTGTTTAATCTGTGTTCAATCTGTGGCTAAATAAAACTTTTCAATCGCTGTTGGACTCTGGTTCAACGCCGGGGTGGACCCATTCTGTGGTGCCGTCGGTGAAGTTTTCTTTTTTCCAGATGGGGACGATTTCTTTGAGGCGGTCGATGAGGTGTCGGGCGGCTTCGAAGGCGTCGGGGCGGTGGGGGGTGCTGACGGCGACGGCGACGCTGACTTCGCCTAGTTCCAAATGTCCGATACGATGGATCATTGCCACTTCGATAATCGGCCAACGATCGCGGGCTTCGGTTTCCAGTTCGGCCAATTTGGCGAGCGCCATTTCGGGATAGGCGTCGTAATCCAGGGCGGCGGTTTGTCGTCCGGCGGTCATTTCTCGCACGGTCCCGAGGAATAAAACGACGGCTCCCGCTTGGTCGGAACGGACCGATTCGGTGAGGGCGGTGTAGTCAATCGTGTCGCGGGTCAATTCGATCATAGGTACGGACCGTCGTTGAGGCGGAGTGGTTTTGTGAGAAACAGTTACCCGCCGCTGACGGGCGGGAAGCAAGCGATATCGGCGTCGGGAGACAGTACGGTCTCGTCTGAGGCATAATCGGTGCCGATGGCGATCAATAGATTTGGCGACAGCGGCGCAAGCTGAGGGAATTGAGCGGCCAATGCTTCGCGGAGATCGGCGACGGTGCTGCTGTCGGGTAACTCTACGGAGACATGTTCGGCCCCGGCGAGATCACGGGCCTGGGCAAACAGGCGTACGTCGAGTTTCATGTGACAACCAGTGGTTTTTGGGGAGGCTTCAATTTCTCGCGCAGTTCCGGCATCAGGCCGTAAGAGAGCGCGAGGAGTTTGATCGGATGCAGCGTCGGGATCCGCGCGCCTTGCTCCATTTGCATTTTGCAACTGCTGCACTCGGTCGCCCCGATGTCCAGGCTGTCTTCCCGCAACTGGGTGATCAACCCCCAGCCAATGCGGAGCGATTCGCGGAAATTTTGGGTCGATACCCCAAATGTCCCCGCCATGCCCGAACAGCCTTGCTCAATTTTACGCAGCTTGAGGCCGGGAATCAATTCGAGCAAGTCGGCCAACGGCGTTCGGTCCCCCAGGGCCTTCAAATGGCAGGGGGTGTGGTAGCCGACAGTCAGGTCGAGCGGCCCAAAGTCGACTTTCAAACGCCCCTCCGCATGCAGGTTGGCTAAAAACTGGCCTGCTTCGATCGTTTGCTCGGAAATCAACTCCAGGTCGGGATGATCGAGCAGAGCGGGGTATTCCCGCTTCAGGCAAAGTGCCGCTGTCGGTTCGGTGCAGACGATCGGAATCTCTTCGCGGGCAAATTCCGCCAATTCGCGGATGTTGTCCTTGGCGATATCGCGGGCGGCATCCAGATCGCCAGCCGAAATCAGCGCCATGCCGGAGATTTGTTGTCCGGCGGGCGCGTGGACGGGAATGCCGTTGTGACGCAGGATGGCGACAAATGCTTTGCCCAACTCGGGATCGTGAAGATTGGCATAGTGGTCGACAAAATAGACGACACCTCGGCTTTTTCCGCTACGGGACGGATTACGGGTCAGCGCTTTGTGCGACTTGAGAAACGGTCGGCGGGCAAACAATGGGAGTTTGCGTTGGCGGGCGATGCCGAATAGTTTCTCTGCTGCCCACCGCGAAAGGGAGTTTTGTATGGCCCAATTGATCGCCAAGGAAGCGGCACCGATGATCCCGCCGAACAGGTGAATTCGCGACAAGTACCATTCGGTCCGTGACAATCCGTTGGAGGCGACATGCGCGGCTTTGGCCTCAACCATCAAATGCGGGATGTTGACGTTGGTGGGGCATTCCAGTTCGCATTGTTTACAGTTAAAACAAAGATCGGCGACCCGTTTGAATTCATCGCTCTCCAGCAGGTCGGCGTCGAGAGTGCCGGCTGCGATTTGACGCATCAGGTTCGCTTTGGCCCGGGGGCTGGCTTCCTCCAGGTGGCTGCTACGGAACAAGGGGCACATCCGCTGATCGGCGTCTTGTGTGCGACACGATCCACAGCCGTTGCAACGGACGGCCTCTTCGGCGACCTGCTCCCAATTCCAATTCATCTGCAGCGGGACAAGATCCTCGGGTGGTTGCGTCGGGGGGCGGAGGTTTTTGATTGTCAGGTGCGGGTCGTCGCTGATGATCTTGCCCGGATTCATAATGTTATGCGGGTCGAAAATCTGTTTGATTTGCTTAAAGACAGCATACAGCGCGCCGTATTGTGAGCGGAGGAACGACGTGCGCGACAAGCCGTCGCCATGCTCGCCGCTGATGGTTCCCCCGACCGAAAAGACAACTTGATATAAGTCGCGAGCGATCTCCTCCAACCGGTGCGCGTCGGCCGCGGTGGGTTGCGTCAGAAACGGCCGCATGTGCAATTGCCCGGCGGCAGCATGGGCATAGAGCGATGAGGTGACTTCGTGTTTTTTGAAGACGTTTTGGGCGCGGACCAAGAAGTCGGGCAAGGCTTCGGGGGGGACGGCGACATCCTCTACGAAGGGCAGGGGATGCGTCGGCCCGGGAAGCCGCATCAATAACGGCACAACCCGTTCGGGCAGGGACCATAAAAACTCGACTTCATCCGGTTCATAGGCCTCGTGTGTGACCACATTCACACCGGAAAGATCGTGCACGGTCGAGATGACCATGCGGATGCGATCACGAATTTGCCGAGACGTGAATCCAGTTTGCTCGACCAACAGCGCCGCCTCGCCGGTGGTGGGGATCATCTCGGCAAACCGGGGATGGGCGTCGCGCGCCAACGAGAGCACACGGCGGTCCAACAGATCGCACGCGCTGGGCTGTTGCGGAGCGACGGCCTGCACGGCTCGCAAGGCCGATTCCAACTGGCCAAAGACAATCAATACCGCGCCGCGATGCGCCGGCAACGGACTGGTGTGCAGCGTGGCTGCGGTGAACAGCCCCAACGTCCCTTCGGATCCCACCAGCATCCGCGCCATATTCAAATGCGATTTCGTCAGCACCCCGCGTAAGTAGTAGCCTGAGCGATTGCGGATCAAAGGGGGCTGGTGGATGCGGATCAACTCGCTATTGTCGTCGAGTAATTTTGCGAGTTTGCTGATCAAGGTCCGCTTGACCGTCGGTGCATCGCTGCCGGAGTCGAGCCCGGCGGGACTTTGGGACGAGTGAAACGGTGCGGGGGTGTAGGGTTGACCGGTCAGTTTGGTCAGCGGTTCTTGACCCAATTCGACGACATGTCCCCCGGAGAGCACCACTTCCAACTGCCGTACATGGTCGCGTGTGGAACCGATTCGCACAGAGTGTGATCCAGCGGCATCCAGCGCGAGCATGCTGCCAATGGTCGTTACGCCTGCGCCGGAGGGATCGGGGGGAAAGTACCGTCCGATTTGGCGGAGTTCGCGATTCAACATCGAGCAGACCACGCCCGGCTGCACGCGGACCGATTCGTCGTCGATGATCTCGATATGCCGCATGTGCCTGGAGAAATCGACAATGATTCCGCGTCCGAGCGATTCTCCCGCCAAGCCCGTTCCCGCTCCACGGGCCACCAAGGGGGTATCGGTCGATGCCGAGTATTGGGCCAGCGTGACGACATCTTCCTGATCGCGGGGATAGGCGACGCCGGCGGGCGGGATTTGATATAAGCTCGCGTCGTCGGAATACATCGCGACCGTCAACGAGTCACATCGGATTTCTCCTTTGAGGACTCCGCTTAGGTCTTCGGAAATTCGCGTCCGTAGTTCATCCACGCGTGAAACCGTTGCTGCCTGCGTTCATTGACGGATAGGGATGGTAGAAATGAGCCGTGCGGCGACCGCGTTACCGGCCATCATCCATTGTCGAGAACCAGTCCAGACAATCAAGTGCGCGGCACCGCCGGGACGTTGGGGGAAAGCTGCGTTGTTAGCGGTCACAGCGAATGTAGCGACCGGCCGATTCCCCAATCGGTAAGATCCCTACAAAACGCGTCCTCGAGTTGATCGCGATCAGAACGAGGAATAGCCGTCGTTCACATCTCGTGTTTTTCCGACTGCTCTTGCGATTCGGCCAGACGAATCGCCTGCTGCCGATAACGTTCGGCTACTTCCAGATCAAATGCCGGATGCGGTTCGTCCTGCAGATTCGTCCGACGATGGGTGGCTCCGCACCGGTAACAAACGAGAACATCAGGCATCAACCAAAACAACAGCATATCGATCAAAGCAAATACGACCAGTACAGCGATCGCTGTTTTGATCCAATAGTTGTAGTAGGCAATTGTGCTGATCAGGATGCCGACCCCCACCATGGCGACACCGATTTTTTGTGGAAAGTCCTTTTGCCGCCACAGGTCATCGCAACCGCACATCAGACATCGTCGCGGGCGGTTTTCGGCAATGTCGTCCGCCACGACCGGTCGCGACCAATCGCAGGCATCACAGTGCAATCGATCTGCCGTCGACGTAATCTCTGCCCGGACTGCTTGTTGACAACTCGGACATCCCCCAGAAACACGCATCGTCTCATTCGCCTATAAAAAATCAATCACCGCACACAAAGTATCGTAGGGTGCGTCGCGACGCACCTTTCTACGTAGGAAGGAACGCGTCACTCACAAAATAAGTTAGCCACAGTTTAAACACGGATCGAACACAGACTCTATGGCCATCAGAACGTCGCTCCCAACTCAAAGAATAGCAGGATGCCGCTCAGTTCTCCAAGGAAGGTGACAATCACTCCTACGAACAACACCCCCGTCGCCGCCTGGGTATTGCGGTATTTTAATATTCGCCATGCCATTAGATACGTGACCAGCGGGGCCAATACGCCGAAACACCACCGCATCAACAGCAACATCACCATCGTCAAACCGGCGATTTCCGGCCAACCCCACCACAGGGCGACCGCCGAGACTAATAACCGGACAACGGCGGCAACACCGTAGAATTTCGTCATTCGCAATAACGGGTCGAGCGACATCTCCGGAGCGGTTAAATACCAATGTCCCAACAACATACCCGTCATTGCCCCGCCCAGAATCGCGCCGGAGGAAACATCGGAGATCCATTGAAACCATGCCGGCGATACCGCGTCGCTGTTGCGGTAGGCACCTATCGCCAAACCGGCAACCGCGGCCGCTAATATTAAAAGGACTAGTCGATAGGCACCGGCTTTGCGTTCCAACATCCAGAGGACCGACCCCAAAAACGCCAAAACGGCAATAGCGATGCAATCGACCGTCAGCCAGATTGAGGAGAGGATCGCGTTTTGTTCGACCGTCCCGCCCGAGCCGGCAAACATCGACGCCAGCACACTCAACCCCATGACTACCAGCATTTGAATGCGATAAAACCCCGACGAGGTTTTCCTGTAGTCGCTGGTCGCGAGCATCAGCGCCATTCCGCAAATCAGTCGCAGCGCAAATTGTGTCAGAGCCTGGGAGAGCATCGTAAGTTATTCGGGAGAAGGAATTCGGGGGGCCGCCGGGCAGACGGAGACCGCAAGCATGGAAAAGTGTTCGACCTGGCGGCGGACTTCATGCGACCGCCAGCCACCCTGGAGACACAATTTGCGACGTGGCCGCAGGCTGGGTTATTTTTTCATCACCCAGTCTTCGTCGAAGACCGCATGGTAGATTTGCGTGCGACGCTCGGTGAAGATCACGTGGATTTTTCCGTCACGGGTCTGTATCGCATAGGGGTAACCCAAGTCGACGTGGGGCGCTCCCATGATGACATTCCGGAACGGATAGGATTTGTCCATGTCGGTCGACAGGGCAACCGAAAGCGGGACGCGGCTATTCATGCTGTCGTTGTAGACCATCAACAAATTGCCGCTTTGCAGTTTCAGAAAATCCATGGCTGCGTTGGGATTGGGGAATTCAGAATTCCGGCCTTCACTCCAAGTCTGGCCGCCGTCGTGTGATTCACTGCGGACGATGAAGCCTTTTTCATTCGGACCGTAACCACCGCCGCGACGACAATAGGCGACGACATAATCCTTTTTCAATTCCGCTCCCGCCGGCTGGATATTACCGTTGGGAGATTTGATCCGTTCGCTTTCGGTCCAAGTCTTGGTTTTGGGATTGAAGCGAAAGAACATCGACGTGCTTTCCGGACCAACGATTTCGCGGTCATCGCCCCGTTCGCAATAGGCGGGGAGCATGTAATCGCCGTTGGAGAGCACAAACGGCCGGCCTTGGACCATCATGCCTTCTTCGAGTGTCAACAACCGGGAGTCGGTCCAGGTCTTCGCCCCGTCGTGTGAGATTTTGTACTTGATCCGCGAAGAAGACCACGTGTCGCCAAAGCGGACGACGTAAAACAGATAGACGTCGCCATCCGGGGCCTGCCAAACCACACCATTGCCGTCGGTACGGTGCGGGGTATTCGCCAGCTCCACCGGTTTGGTCCAAGTGCTGCTCCCCTTGGGCAGCCGCCCGCCGTAAACGGCTGTATCGGCCGCGTACTCCCCATCGCCGCCGTAATAGGCGACGAACAGGTCACCGTTGTCCAATTCGGTGATTGAGACGGGGTGCTTGTATTTATTGGGCAAATCCGGCCCATAAACCTTAGTGATCTTCAATTCACCCGCGGTCGCGAGGGATGTAATGCAGGCCATTATTAGGCAGATGAAGAGCTGTCGCATGGAATTTCCCGATGTTTTCGCAGTTTTATTGAGAGTATCGATGAGTCATGCATTTTAAGCTGCGGGCGGGGTGGAATGCGAGCCAGTAGAAGGGCGGGGCGGTGGGAAAACCTAGCGGAGAGGCGATCTGCGGGTTCAATTGTGGGATTGAGCGCAGGGAGACGCGGTGAAGAGCTGGGACGATTTTTAGAACGCCTAGCTACCGAGACGTTCCGCATCGTTTTGACAGGCGTGGCCACCATGTCGAATCATTCTAGTCGATGCCCTGGCTGGGGCTGATGCAACGAAAACCGAGGCAGCGGCCGCGGGCGTAGGGAGCCCGGCCGCGACGGAAGGAGCTGCGGCACAACTCGGCCGGTCCGACCCAACTTCCACCGCGTTCGCTACGCACCTGACCGGCAGTTCGGTTGACGGGATTAGGGGCTGTCGCTTCCGGTGTGCGGTAAAAATTCTCGTCATACCAGTCTCGGCACCACTGCCACACATTCCCGGCCACGTGATGCAGACCGAACGGCGACATGCCGAGTTGCTCATTGACAGCGGACAAGGGAAGCGTTTGGACTTGATATTCGACCGATTCGCGATGCCGTCCAAAATTCATGCGTTGTTGCGTTGGTGCCTCTTCACCCCAGGGGTACTGCCGTGATTTCGCTCCGCGCGCGGCGTATTCCCACTGGGCTTCGCTGGGCAAGAACGATTCCCCATCCTGTTCCGTCTCATGCCGATAGCCGCGCCAATCACGGCCGTTGGCCCACAGGGAATAGGCATTCGCGCCGTACCAGGAAACCAGAATCATCGGCCAATGTTCGGTCCCCGCAATCGGTTGCCAGAGCCGGTCCCGCCGTTTGATCGGCATGTGGATTACCCGGTCGTCGCTCGAATCGAGAATGAAGAATTCGGCCAACCTTTCGGTCGAGACATTTGAAATAGAATTGAGGAATCGGCAATAAGCGGTCGTGGAGACCGGCTCCGCATCAATTAAGAACGCATCTAAACCAACGACGTGCTGCGGTTGTTCATCCGCCCGTGCGGTGGGACCGCTAAAGCCGATTTCGACGTCTGCTGCTGGTATCAATAGGCAACGCATACCATCGGTGGGGCGACGATATTGCGGTGGTCCTTCATTGGTTTCCAACTTCTCGAACGCGGGGACATTGTCGTTTTGTTCCGGCTGCCAAATGCCGTCGAGTTGAGAGAAGGGGACGACCGGTCCCGGTTCTGGATCGACAATGGACATTCGCCACCCATGTCGCTGCGGCTTTCCGGTTCCCTGTTGCAAGTAAACCAATTCCGCCAAATCAGCCAGTCGAAATGGTTGCCGCGTGAAAACCGCTTTGTAAACCGAATTGGGATCATTGTCAGGAATCGCGACGTCGAACGACTCTTCCACTTCCATGATCAATTCGATGATATCTAGGCTGTCACAATGCAGGTCCTGAATTAACCGCGAACGCGGGGTCACCTTCTGGCGGGGTATTCCCAATTGCTCTGAAGTGATGTCACAGACTTGATGTTCGATCTCGGTGAGACGGAGTCGTTGTTGGAGCGTCATTGTTTATCTTCCCGCTATTTCAATGCGATGCGACTTATAAGCGTGGTCGTTCGGTCGATTGAGCATACCACACGCTGCGGGAGATTGGGAAACCGAATTGCCCGTGCTCTGCCGGTTGGGTACGATAAATTCTTGAACCATGCCCTCTCCCTCCGCACATTAGGAGCCGTTCGATGACGCAGTCGTTAGATCGCCGTGAGTTTTTGTCGCACGCCTCCGCTACAGCTTTGGCCTTCGGAGCTGGGGCCGTTTTTCTGCCGGGACGCACTCCTCATCTGAAAGCCGACGACGTGAACGATCTTGCTACGATGCCCATCATCGATACGCACCAACATCTGTGGGACCTCAGCAAATTCAATATCCCCTGGACCAAAAACGAAGGGGTGGAAGTCCTCAATCGCGATTACCTCACTGCAGACTACTTGAAGGCGACCGAGGGGCTGAACGTCGTCAAAGCGGTCTATATGGAAGTCGACGTGCATCCCGACCACCAAGTGAAAGAGGCGGAGCACATCAAGCGGTTGTGTGCCAGTGACGACAATCCGACCGTGGCGGCGGTGATATCCGGCCGGCCCAGTTCGCCGGAGTTTGCGGCGTATATTAAAAAAGTGGCTGACGGGAAATACATCAAAGGCGTCCGGCGGGTTTTACACGATGCACAGATCCCGGCCGGGCTGTGCCTGGAACCGCAGTTCGTCAAAAACATGCAACTGCTGGGCGACATGAATCTCAGCTACGACTTGTGTATGCGTAGCGGCGAGGTGATCGATACGGTCAAGCTGGTTGACCAATGCCCAGACACACGGTTTATTCTCGACCATTGCGGCAACATGGATGTCACCAGCACCGATGAAAAAGCGATCAACACATGGAAGCGGGGCGTGCGGGAATTGGCCGAGCGGGACAATGTGATCTGCAAGATTTCCGGCATCGTCGTGACGGCTAAGCCCAAGACTTGGAAACCGGCCGATCTCGCACCGGTCGTCAACTATTGCCTCGACAGCTTCGGCCCCGACCGCGTTGTCTTCGGCGGCGACTGGCCGGTCTGCACGCTCAAGGCCTCCTATGCACAGTGGGTAAATGCCCTCAAGGAAATCGTCAGCACGCGGAGTGCGGAAGAGCAACGCAAATTGTTTCACGACAATGCGGTGCGGCATTACGGTTTGTCGTAACGGCGGCGGATTTGATGAATTGCGTGCCGTTGGCTTCGCCTATGCTTTTCGGGCACAAAACCTTGGTATCGGGGATAGGCATGTACTTCACCGCCATCATCGCACTCTGTGTCGGATTGCCAGTTTCGTGGCTTATTTCGGAGTTCCAGTCGCAACGCTGGATTCGGATTGCGTTGGGATGTTGTGCAATCGGGATGTGCTATCTAGTCGCATTAGGCGTGGGCAAGACCGAACACTGGAACGCAAATGCCTGGTACGGGAGTGCATCGAAGGAATTAGTTGACACCACCATTCTAGAATTGGAAGCCGGGCAAACCGACAAGGTGATCCAGGAACTGCGAGCTCTACAATCGAAATTTCAGCCGACCTACGAAACTCGCGCACGGTATGATGAACTCGTAGAGGAGTACGTCACCGGACTTGGACACGAACCAACAGACGGGATATAGATCGTCAGCGCCGCGTGCCACTGTTGCTTGTCCAGCAGTGCGGGCTAAATTGGACGTACATCGGCTACGAAAACATACCGTGGCTCGGCACTGGCGGACGAGCCCAATCCTGTTCGGCACGGAATTTGCGCCATGGGATATGGTAGTCGATAAAACTGCCAATTTGACGGGGAGGCGCCCTGTGGCCAGGAAGAAAGCGAAGCGGGTTTCCGATGCGGATTTGACCGGACTGAAATATCTGAAACGAATCTCTTCGCTGCTCAAACGCTTGCGGCCCGTCGGCTGCGAACGGGACAAAGCCGGCAATCGTGACTTGTTTTTTGATCAGTATTGCGGGTTGATGCTGCTGTCTATGTTCAACCCGATCGTCACTTCGCTGCGCGGCATGCAACAAACCAGCCAGCTCAAAAAAGTGCAACGCTTGCTCGGTTGCCAACGGGCTTCGCTGGGTTCGTTGTCCGAAGCGGCACGTGTGTTTGACCCGGAATTGCTGCGGGAAATCGCCGGTGAACTGCTCCAGCGCGCTCCGCAACGCGCCGACTGCGACCCGCGGCTGAAAGACTTTGCGCAGACCTTGACCGCCGTCGACGGCAGTCTGCTGAAGAAGCTGCCGCAAATCACGCAGGCCTGTTTCGCCACCCGCAACGATCGCGGTTTTAAGCTGCACGCGCACTTTGAAATCCTTAAAGGCGTGCCTGTCAAATCGGCAGTCACTGACGCCAGCGGCCAAGGACCGGCCAATGAAAAAAATGTGTTGCGCAGCCAATTGGAACCGGATCGCTGCTACGTGATCGATCGCGGTTACGAACAATTTTCGCTGTTCAACGCGATCGTCGATGTCGGCAGCAGCTACGTTTGCCGCATCCGCAACGACCGCGCGTTTACGGCTGACGAGGTTCGCGAACTGGACGAGGAGGCGCGGGCGGCGGGCGTGTTGGAAGACGCCATCGGCCAACTCGGTTCGCCCAAATCGCGACGGATTGAGCATCCGCAGCATCGCGTGCGGCGGGTGGTGATTCGCGCCGAAACGCATCCCAAGCGAGGCGGACGCAAGCGGGCCGCTGCCACGCACGACGTCGTGCTGGTGACGAACTTGCTGGACGTGCCGGCGGAAATCATCGCGTTGATTTATCGCAGTCGCTGGATGATCGAATTGTACTTTCGGTTTTTGAAACATGTGCTGGGCTGCCGCAAGTTATTAAGCGACTGTGACAACGGAATCGAAATTCAAACGTACTGTGCGATCATCGCTTGCCTGCTGATCAGCCTAGTGACCGGCCGCAAGCCGACGCTGCGGACGTATGAAATGCTTTGTTATTACTTCCAAGGTTTGGCGGATGAAGAAGAACTACTGGCCCACATAAACCGTTTGCCGCCGCACGCCACGACAAGCGTCTAACCCCACTCGCTCCGCGACTCCCCGCAGATGACGAGCCGCTCAACGCTGCGCTGAGACAACTCCCCACCCCACCAACCGCAGCCCTTGCAGCCACGCCCTCCCCCAAAAAACAAGCAAACACACCGCCACCTTGCCATCACGCCCAACAATAGCAACAATCGAGCCGAACAGGATTGGGACGAGCCGCCAGTGGCACCCTCGAATCAATTTCTTGATCAATCGTCGTGGTGGAATTTCAGATACCGGCCCGGTAGGCCTTCAGACGTTGGATCGACCGCCACGCCATCGGCGATGATCGGGACTCCATTGACCAGCACGTGTTCAATGCCGGTCGATAATTGACGGGGATCTTTATATGTTGCGTGATCCGTGACGGTCTCCGCATCGAACACCACGACGTCGGCATAGTTTCCCTCGCGGAGTTCGCCTCGATTGACGAGACCGAATCGCTGCGCAGGATACCCGGCGAGTTTGTAGACCGATTCTTCCAACGAAAACAACTTCCGGTCGCGGACCAACGGGCCTAACAACCGTGGGGCGGAACCGTACATGCGGGGATGCACCGGCCCGTCTTCGCAATAGATGCCGTCAGTGCCCATCATGTAAAGGTCATGTTGCAGAATTGGGTCGATATGCCGATCGTCCCCTTCGTTGAAGACCAACAGCACGCCCAAGCGTTCTTCGATCAGCAGATCCATCAAAGCGTCTGCGGCCGGTTTGCCGGTTTCGGCGACGTATTCATCGAGCGGTTTGCCTTGGTGCCGGGAATTCTCCTTGGAGTGGGTCCAGGCGATATGAATTTCATCGAGCGGCAGTTTGTAGTTTCTCAAACCGACCTCCGCCCGTTCACGAATTACGGGATCGGCCAGTTTGCCGATGGCATGAATCGGCCCCTCTTCCCAGACGTCGTAAGGGACGAGGTAACTCAGCATCGTCGAGCCGGGCGAATAGGGGTAGACGTCGAACGACAGATCTACTTCTTTGCGCGCGATTTCTAGGTACTCTAATATTTCCTCGACTGCTTGCGGGTCGCCTCCCTTGAGGTGCGAGATGTGTACGGGGACGCCGGCGCGACGGCCGATGTCGACCGCTTCACGAATCCCATCCATCGTGCCGCGTTTGTATCGCACGTGCGAGACGTACAGCCCGCCGGCAGCCGCCATGGCTGTGCAGGCATCGGCCAATTCGTCGGTGGTGGAAAAGCATTGGCAGATGTAATCTAGCCCCGTCGACAGTCCCACACCCCCTTGCTCCATCCCCTCGGCAATGGCGGCTTTGATCTGCCGCATTTGAAAATCGTCGACCGCTCCACGACCCCAGCCCCGCACATTGGCGCGAATATTCGCATACGGAACGTGCGTGGCCACATTCTGCACCGTGCGGCCGTCGAGCAAATTCAGATAGTCTTCCAAGCTTTCCCAGCCGCTGTAGTCGGCCAGTCCCAGTCCGTTGAGCGCCTTGAGGTAAAAGATCCAATCGCGAGCAGTGTGTGGTGTGACCGGCGCATAGGAAATGCCATCGGCCATCAGGACTTCGGTGGTGAAGCCTTGCGTGGTCTTGGGCAGCAGGTGCGGCTTTTTCAGCAGCCAGCCGTCGCTATGGTTATGCACGTCAACAAAACCGGGGGCGACAATTTTGCCGCGGGCGTCGATGCGCTGCGTCGCTTGTGCCGCACTGAGGTCGCCGATGGCGCGAATTCGGTCGTCGGTGATGCCAATATCGGCGCGGATACGCGGGGCTTTTGTCCCGTCGATGACCGTACCGCCTTCGATGATGCTGTCAAACAATGTCAGTTACTCCTGGTGTATCGTGTTCCCTCTATCATCGTGAATAAAAAGGAATTCGCAAGCCGCTCGGTCTCCGGCGTGAAGCACTGAATCAGCATTGCCCACCGCATCCTCGCCCGGTAGGCTGTATTTCTCGCTCGTGGTGAAGAATGGTGAGAGATTTCAAACCGACCTGTTAGGAGACGATCAATGAGTGGCGCAGTCGAAAAAACCGTTACGTTGAAAGACCGTCAAATGACCTACCTGCAAGAAATGGCGGACAAACACGGTCTCGCCGACGCTTCGAAGGCCTTGCGCTGCTTGATTGACTTTTCAATCTCCAACGCCGCCGAAGAATCGCGGATCTTTACCGAAATCCGCTGCAACGATTGTTGAACCGCATTTTTACTTGAGCACGATACAACGATACATGAATTCCAAAACGATTTTCATCGCCGGAGCTGCACTACTCGCCTGTGCAGCCGTGACGGTCACCAACGCTGATGCGGCTGATAAGACGCGGCCGAATATTATTTTTCTGCTCTCCGACGATCAGCGCTTCGACACGCTCGGTTCGATGGGAAATCCGATTATCCAGACCCCGCATCTGGATGAATTGGCGGCTGAGGGGGTGTTATTTCGTAACTCGTTTGCCACGACATCGATCTGCGCCACCAGTCGGGCGAGCTTTTTGACCGGTCAATATGCGCGGCGGCACGGCGTGCACGACTTTCGCACGATTTTGTCGCCCGAAGCGTTTGCTAAGACCTATCCCATGCTGTTGCGTGAGAGCGGTTACCGAACCGCGTTTATCGGCAAGTGGGGTGTCGGTGGAAAGCTTCCCGCAGAGAACTTTGATTACTGGGACGGATTCGCCGGTCAAGGCCGCTACTTCTATCCGGACGATCCAGTGCACATCACACAGAAACTGGAAGAGAGTGCGGTTAAATTTCTAAAGACGGCCAAGGCAGATGAGCCGTTTTGTCTGGCGATGAGTTTCAAAGCCGCCCACTGCCAGGATGGCGACCCCCATCCCTTTCAACCCGACCATCGCTACGATGCGCTCTACAACGACGTCACGATTCCCACGGTCCCCAAAACCGAACCTGCGGTGTTCGAGAACCTCCCCGAGTGGTTACAAACCTCCGAGGGCCGCGTCCGTTGGCAGATTCGTTTTGCCACGCCCGAGATGTATCAAAAATCGGTCAAGGACTATTACCGGCTGATCACCGGCCTCGACCGCGTGGTGGGCTCGATCGTCGCGCAATTGCGCGAGCAGAATTTGCTCGACAACACGGTGATCATCTACACCTCGGACCACGGTTTTTTCCTGGGCGAATACGGTCTGGCGGGCAAGTGGTTGATGTATGAGGAATCGATCCGCACGCCGCTGCTAATCTATGACCCGCGACTTCCCCAAGCAGCGCGTGGCAAGATCTATGATGAGATGGTGCTCAACATCGACATCGCGCCGACCATTGTCGAACTCGCCGGCGCGAAACGCCCCGAGACGATGCAGGGCCATAGTCTCGTCCCCTTGCTCAAAGGCGAGTCGCCGGAGTGGCGCGAAGAGTGGTTTTACGAGCATCTGTTTCCGCACAAACGGATTCCCAAATCCGAAGGGGTCCGCACCGCGCGTTGGAAGTACATCCGCTACGTCGAATCGGACCCATTGCGCGAAGAACTTTACGACCTGCAAGCTGACCCGCAAGAACTGGACAACCTCGCCGGGAACGCCCAGCATCAATCCGCACTGACCGACATGCAGCAACGCTGGGAACGACTCCGCGAAGACCTCCGCTAGTGCTCCGAGGCTTGTCACAATTGATCGTTGGATTTGATTTGGGTGCCACTGGCTATTCAGCATCATTGTGTGATGGCGAGCGATCCAGGACCCAATACAAGGCTCCGCCAGCGGCCAAGGTTCCCAGGCCGGCGATGGCGACGTTTGGTTCGCGATAGATGACCATTCCGACAATCCACAGCGTAAACAGAATGAACAACAGCGGTGTCAGCGGATATCCCGGCATACGAAACGCATCCGCCGATTGGGGATGACGACGGCGTAACACGAAGAGCCCGCAGACGGCCAACGCGGAAAACAAAGACAACGTAAATCCGACATAGGCCATCAGGACCTGCAAGTTGCCCACAACGATCATGAGGACCGCCACGGCCGCTTGCACAATCAGCGCAACATGGGGACCGCCCCGGCCGCGGCGTAACGCGAACCAGCGTAATTGGCGAAAGTCCTGACCAACCGTTTCATAAACCCGCGACCCGGTCATAATCAGCGCGCCGGCCATCGAAACCAGGCCCAGCACGATTAGCAATGTCATCCAACGCGCCGCTGCGGCGCCGAATAAGCCGATGATTGCTGTATTGGCCACCGTCTCCACACCGGCCAAATCCGCTCTGGGGACAGCTGTTAAGTAGACGACGTTTAATCCCAAAAACAGCGCCGTGACGATCAAGGTCCCCAAGCACAAGGCGATTGGCAAATTGCGCCGCGGCTCGCGAATCTCCCCCGCCATGTAGGCAGCGGCATTCCACCCGGTATACGCATAGGAGATGAAAATCAATCCGAAGGCAAAACCGGGATTCAGTATCGCTTCCAGAATGGGCCGCTTATCGTCGGTAATCCGCGACAAATCACCTTGCGACAATCCGGCAATGATCAAAACAGACAGCAATACGACTTTAAAAATCGTAAACAGATTTTGAAAGCGGCTGCCGTGCGCAACGTGCAGTAGATGAATCAATGTCAGCACCAGCACCAAAATAATTGCGATGCCGCTGTTGACCCATTCAAGGTCCCGGGGCGAGGTGTCGCCGAAGAGAAACGACGCCGTCTGGTGGTAACCATCCGGAATGACCGTCTCCAAATATTTCGCAAATGCCAGCGCGGTGGCAGCGATGGGTGCGCAGAATCCGACGATCAAAGAGACCCAAGCCGACGTGAAGCCAATCGCCGGGTGAAACAACCTAGAGAGTATGTGATACTCACCCCCGTTGCGGGGCATGCAGGCCGACAACTCGGCATAGGCCAATGCTCCCAGTAATGCGGCGATGCCTCCCAACACCCAGGCAAACAAAATTGCAGGCAGCGACGGCACGTCGCGGACCAAGTAACCGGTGGTGGTAAAAATACCCGTGCCGATCATGCTGGCAACGACCAACAACGTTGCCGTAACAACGCCCAAAGTCCGCTGGGTCGGGTCGGAGTCGGGAGAGGCCGGTGTCATTAGACTTCCAACCCTCGTTCCGTTCGAATCTCGCGCACGCGGTCCAACACCGCATTCACCAATTCGCCATTACCACGGATTGCGACATATTCACCAACATTGACTGCCAAGTTGATCGAAACCGTTAAAATGACAACCCAGAGATGCACCTGTGCCGCTGTCAAACTGCCCCAGCCATCGAACTTGACCATCGATGCCGGATCCGCGGCTACGCCGGTGATCATCATGCCGATCAACAGCGCGAAACAAACGGTCATCGCCGGGTAAGCCGACCATTTGAGTTTCATGTTCCGCTCACGAAATTCCGGCCCCAACTCATAAGCCGTGCAGGTCTCCTCCAGCCAGCGTCCCGTTCCCATGAAATAGGTCAGCAACAGGGCATGGCAAAAGCAGCACAACAGGATCGCGAAGAGACCGAATTTCATATGAAACGACACCGCATCCTGCGCAGCCATCTCGGTGGCATCGCCGATATTCCAACCACGATAAATGGCATACCCCAATACGGCAGTCTGGACGGTCACCAAGGAGAGAAAAATACGCGACACGATCGGCTTTTCGTTTGAAGAGCGTGAGAGTGATTACAAAACGGAGCTACAGATCCAATTCTAACGCATCCCGCCGCCACCGTACAGAATACCGGGTTCTGCACAGCAACCGCTGAAAGGTGAATTCCCAACATCCCTGGAAGGCCGACAAATTGTGGAAACCACGAAAAACGCGAAACACACGAAAACATGCAGAGAAAACGGTGAAGACCTTCGGCGCCGAATTAGCGCTCAAAGCCAAAATGGATCTAAAATGTAAGTTCTTTTCGTGTCTTTCGCTTTTTTCGTGGTGACTAGACTGGCCGTCTCCTCCGTCCAGATTCTTCTTTCCGCTGTTGTTTTTTGTTACAACCCCCAATCTGTGTTAGGTTGATCACGCTTGAAACCACCCGTGACTGTTTAAACGGGGCATCAACAGAAAGCGACACTGCAATGGCGTATTGGATCTTCGCCGGCTTGGGATTTTGTCTGCTGGCCGTCATCATCTACGACCTGTTGCAAACCAAGCATGCGATACTCCGTAACTTTCCGGTGATCGGACATTTTCGCTACCTCCTCGAAGCGGTTGGTCCGGAGTTGCGGCAGTATATCGTGACCGACAACAACGAGGAGCGGCCCTTCTCTCGTGATCAGCGGCGCTGGGTGTATGCCTCTTCCAAACTGGCCAACAACTATTTCGGCTTCGGTACAGACAACGATCTTGAGACACCCGCCAATCATTTGATCGTCAAGCAGGTGATGTTTCCGCTGCCCATTTATCACGGTTGCGATGCTGAATTTGATCCGAATTTTTCACTGCCCTGCGCCAAAGTTCTGGGAGGAAAACGAGGCCGCCGGCACGCTTTTCGTCCGAAGTCGGTGGTGAATGTTTCGGCGATGAGTTTTGGATCACTCAGCGCGCCGGCCATCGAAGCGCTGAATCGTGGTTCGCAGATTGCCGGTTGCCTGCACAACACCGGCGAAGGGGGCGTCTCTCGTTACCATCTTCATGGCGGTGAATTGATTTGGCAAATCGGTACGGGCTATTTCGGTTGTCGTGACCCGCAGGGAAACTTTGACCTGCAAATGTTCCTCGACACGGTGGCCGCCCATCCGATTCGGGCGATCGAAATCAAACTTAGCCAGGGGGCCAAACCGGGACTGGGGGGCATGCTGCCGGCGGCTAAGATTTCTCGCGAAATCTCCGAGATCCGCGGCATCCCCATGGGGGTCGATTGTGCCAGCCCCAACAACCATCGTGCCTTTCACGATGTCGACAGCATGCTGGATTTCGTGGAAATGCTGGCTGACAAAACCGGCCTGCCTGTCGGTATCAAATCGGCTGTGGGGGAGCTTGCCTTTTGGCAGAAGTTGGCTGAAGCGATGTCGACTTCCGACCGCGGCGTCGATTTCATCACCGTCGATGGCGGTGAAGGGGGGACCGGTGCGGCGCCGCTCTCCTTCAGTGATCACGTCTCGTTGCCGTTTAAGCTTGGCATGAGCCGCGTGTATCGCACGTTTGCCGAATCGGGACTACACCAGGATATCGTTTTCATCGGCTCGGGGAAACTGGGACTCCCCGAGTCAGCCTTGTTTGCCTTTGCACTTGGATGCGATTTGGTCAATGTGGGCCGCGAAGCCATGCTGTCGATCGGTTGCATCCAAGCACAGCGCTGCCACACCGGCCATTGCCCGGCGGGAATCGCCACTCAAAACCGTTGGCTGATGCGCGGCCTGGACCCGACCTCGAAAGCGGCACGGATGGCAAACTATGTCGTCACGCTCCGCAAGGAACTCACCCATCTCTCCCGCGCCTGCGGAGTCTGCCACCCCGCTTTGCTCACCTGCGACCACTTCGAAATCCTACACAGCAATCTCGAAGTCCCTTCGATGCAAGAGTTATACCACTACGAACCCAACTGGGGCCTCCCCAACCCACAAGACGCAGAGACGCTCACACGCTTGGTGTTGGGGGATGTGCCGACGAAAACTTAATGCGAAAAAACGACGCATGATCCCCTTGCTGTTTACGCACCGACTTTACGTCGTGGGATCGCTGTTTTCCGTTGGATGAAATTCCTCCCAGCGCTGCCAGGCGTAGGTCCATTCCATCCACAGCCGCATGAATGACCACATCAGCCGCATTTTGACCAGTTGCTCGCCTTGTAGGCGGGCCTGTTGTTCCATGCTGGAGCGGACGGCATCGGCCAGATTCCAGCGTTGAGCCAATTCGTGCCCCACGCCGTCGGAGGAAAGATCGGGCAGGTCGGCATCCCCATCGAGCACGAAGCCGGTCGCTTCGGCCATGACGAATAACTCGAACAGCCGTTCTCGAAACGGATCGAGTTCCAGCGGTTTTTGTTCGCGTTCCGCCTCAAGAATCAAAGATTCGACGCGGTCGATAATGTCACGGGCCAGTTGTTCACCAGCGGTCAGTTGTTCGGGCATTTTATTAGTAGGCAGTAGGCAGTAGGCAGTAGGCAGTTACGAAATATTCGCTGGTGACTTCAGCGGTAGCGGCGTGGTTTCTTTTTGCCGCCGGCGAATAGTAAATACCCCATCACGCCGACAAAAGCGAGGGTCAGGCCGCCGGCAATCAGTAATGTGAGGTTGCCGGAACCTGTGCTTGTTTCCGGTACTGTCGCGGCGACCGCAGGTGAGTCGGTAGGCGATGCGATTGCAACGTCCTGTTCGCTGGTTGTGTCGGTTGTCGGTTCGGTGGTGGCGATGCTTACCGGCGGGCGCAGATCCGCGGGAGCCGTGCGGCCCAGATCACTATGGATGTCCTTGTTGAGGGCGTTGAGCTTTGTCCACCACGGGGTTTGACTGATGTTGGCGCCGGCGTGCACCGTGCTGGTGATATCTAATAGTGCCAATTCCAGATACCGCACTTGTTCATCGGTGGCCGATTGCGCAAGTCCCAACCGTCGTCGGCATACGGCCAACCAGTATCGGCTCTCGGCGAACAGTTGAGCCCACTCTTGGATTTTCTGAGCGTCGCCTCCTTGCAACATCGCCGTCAGGACTTTTTGTGACAAGGTCCCCCAACCCCAAATGATTTTGTCGCCGCCGCCCGAGGGTTTGACGCCGCCGATGGCCGCTTCCAGATGCTCCGCTGCATGGCTGGGATCTACAATGGCCCAATCGGTCATTAGCATGGCGGCCTCCATTTGGACGTCAATGGCCCGCGCGTTTTTGCTCAGGATCTGCATGATCAATTTCTGGGCTTGTTCATATTCCCCCTGTTGATGTAAGGCCCGCGCCAACCGCAATTGCCAGTTGTCCGCTTGCTTCCTTTCTCCCAACGTGGGGTCGGCTTCATAGCGCTTTAAGGCATCGGTGAAAACGGCAGCCGACCGGGCGAATTTGTCGACCGCTTCGGGAGGTGGCGGAACTTTGCCGTTACTCAATCCTTGACCCAAGTCATAGTAGGTCAGACCGACCCAAGACAGCATTTGCATGGTTTGGTTTTCACGCTCATACATAGCTGTCAGAAATTCTTCGAACGACTTCACTACGTCCGGCAAACGAGGATCGTTGCGACTTCGCAAGCGTTCCACTTCCTCCTGCAATTGTTTACCCAATTGTACAAGTTGGCCGGTCACCACGTCGCTACTTCCCAGATTTTCCAATTCCTGCAATACGGCCTGCGCTTTGTTGATGTCGCGCGTACCAACATAAGCACGCATCGCCTGTTGATAGGCGGCTGTGGCAAATTTGACGCTGGTCACACCTTGCTCCGGTCGCGGGGCGGTCGTGGCGACTTGCGGCAATACGGCGAATTGTTTTCCGGCCAGCAATTCCACCGCTGCGGGAAAATCGCCGGTCTCGTTATGAATCATCGACAAGGTCAACTTGGCATAGGTCAACGAGTCGGACGGTTTTACATCGGGGGCCAACTCTTCTTGCATCTTGGCGATGCCGACCACAAGGTGTTGCCGGGCTTTCTCCAACCATTGTTGCGTCGTTTTATCATCCACCGGTTCGTTTTCATTATTCGAGGCAGCTGCGACATAGGCATTCCAATAGGCCTGTCCCGCTTTCAACTGCGCGTCGAGATATTGATCCGCCGACTCGTCGACTTGATTATAATAGTCAGCGGCTTTTTGATATTCCTTGAGCCGATTATAAAATTCCCCCAGCCGCACCCGCGCATCATCCGCCTTGGGTTGCTTCGGCCAATGGGTGGTAATCAGTTCCGCCATCGAGATCACCGGCTGCAGATCCACCGCATCAATTTCGGCCGAGGCGTCCGGGGAGCGGTTGGCATTGATAGCCTCGATGTGAGCGGTCATCGACAAAAATGCGGCGTCGAGTGCGACGCTGGGAGTCGCGTCTTTGTAGCGGCGCGCGATGAAATCTCCAATCACGGCCGCGTCATACTCATGGTCATCCATAAAGAAATAGGCGACCGCCAGCCAATACCGGACTCGGTTGAGGTCCTCAAGTTTTGTGGTCTGGTCGGACAACTGAATTGCCAAGTTCAATATCCGAACCGCCTCAGCGACTGTTTCGGCACGTTCTTGTTTTGTAGCTTCGATTGCGGTTTCGTTATTCGAGTTTTGGACCTCACGAAGCTTTTGATTCAATGTGCCGATACGTGTGACCAAGGACCGCCCCTCCGTTAAGGCGACGTCAAATTCCTCTGGATCGGTATTTGCTATTTTTAAAAGCCCCAGAATGACCCGTTCTTTCTCTGAGGCCATTTCGCGTAATTCAGCCGAACGTGATTTGATGAACGTCAGGTCAGACCGCGTTGGACGGAGCAATTTCCCCTTTTCCTTTTCATCGGTGCCTTCAACTGCCGCCAATGCTTCGCGGGCGAGAATCCGTTCCCATAGAATCCCCAGGTGATCGCGGGATCCGTATCTGACCCGCTCGCGTTGATTGAGCCATTCGTTGGCCTCATCGATGACCAGTACATGGTCACCACGGGAATTGAGGCAGGCCATACGAAATCGCTGCACGGCGTCTTGGAGTCGAGCCAGCGTTTCATTCGTGCCGGGATGCTTCAGCAGTTCGGAATAGATCCCCAACGCTTGTGACGTATTCCCCAGTTCTTCGTGGCACTTGCCCTGCCACATTCGCGAATACAAACCCACAATCAAGCTGCGGTAGGCATTGTGGATTTTTTCGAATTGTGCGGCTGCTTTTTCTAACAGTTTTTTATTTTCGTCCGATCCAGGGTCGAAGGTTTCGGATTCATAGAAGGTGACATGCGCTAAATTGAATTGAGCCTGCAGATAGTTTTTCTCCGCGGCGCGTCGTGCCGCATACTCTTTGGGGTTCTTTTTCTGATCAATGTGCGTGTCAAATTTCTCGAAGGCTGCTTTGTGTTGGGCCTCCGCTTTGGTGAAAACCTCTCGGGCTTTCTGAAAATACTCGCGGGCCGACTTGCGCAATTCCGATTTGCGCCGCAAATTGGCCGGCGAGCGGGATTGAAACACATCCACCCGCCCTTTTTGCACAAACACCTGACCCAATTCACTGTTCGCCTGAGCGGCGCGTTCATGGTCCGGATTGGCCTTTAGAAACCGTGACAATTCCGCACTCGCCAAATCCAACTGGGCGTGTTGTTCGGCTGCTGCCGTCGATTGGCGGACATCTTCCAACAAGATCAACGCTTTTTCCAACGGCAGTTCTTGGCGAAACTCATCCGATAGGTCCTGCCGAGCCTCCAATTGCTCCAAATACAACAGGGCATAATCAAAATACGCCCTCTCACGCAGCGCACTCAAGAACTCCAAACGTCGATCCCCCACACGATCCTCGGCCGCAGCCACGGTTGTGAGTACCAGCGATATCGAGATGAGCCAAGCGAGTTTCATATTCACATCCCACGATCAACAAAAATTCGCGATAAATTGCAACAAACCAACTTCCCCCAGAATATAGCCCGCCACCGCTCATCGCAACTCGTCACCAGCGGAGGGGGGCTTTTGCTGTACGTTGTGGCGGATTGCGGATTTCGCATCGTGCGGCGTTTGCCTATAATAGGCAATACGGTATTTTTGCCCTCGTGTTCACGCGGATATTGACGATCGCATGCGATTTCACAAAACCGAAGGCCCCAACCCCTATTTCAATGCCCGTGATCAACGCCGGTTGTTGTTGATGGTGGCTACGTTGGGGGCTGTCGTCATGGGTTTCCAATTCGCCGCCCAGCCCGAATCATGGTACTGGTTGACCGGTCCTCCGGTCGATGCACAGTCATCCGCGGCCAATCCCCCCGAAAAACCGATTGATGCGCGACTCAATCCCGAAGCAGACGCGGTGCCACCCGGCGGGTTTCGTGTGGCTGAACCGCTTCCCGCCAATCCGCCGGTGGAAAATCCGCAACAAGTCGACGACAACGACCCCACCCGTCTCGACCCAGCACTGCTTTCCAACCTGTACGACAACAAACTAGGCATTCGCAACGCCGAACAAGGTGCGTACTACAAAATCCTGGCGCAGGCCCGCGACCTATCGGAACAACAATTGGAGTCCGCTGCGGCTGATGACGTGACGTTCGCTCAGATGTTCACCGATCCGGATGATTACCGCGGACGCTTGGTCACCATTCACGGACGCGTTAAACAGTTGACGCCCATGCAGGCAGTCAAAAACGATTTTGGGATCGAGACGGTCTACGAAGCGTGGATGCTTACGCCCGACTCGGGGACCAACCCGGTGCTGATGCATTTCACAAAAATCCCCGAGGGAATTCCCACCGGCACCGATTTGGATCTCGATTGCCGCTTCACCGGGTACTTTTTCAAAAAGTATGCTTTTGTCGCCCAGCACGGCCCGCATTCGACCACCATGCTGTTGGGTAAAGAGTTGCGCTGGACACCGCCGCAAACCATCGCCCCCGAGTTGGGACTGGCGCCTTACATCCTGGGCGTCGTCGTCCTGATGGGCGTTGTGCTCGCAGCCTTGTTTTGGCGCTATTCAGCCGGCGACCGTCGCTTTCGTCGCACACAACTGCAACGCATTCAACATGCGGCACACGAGCCGCTGGTTGATTTAGATACAGCCTCGGTGAACGAACTGCAGCCGGCGACTGAGGAGGAACCGCCCGGTCCCGACGCATGATCCTTGCGCCGCATTTCGCCCCCGTTAGGCGGCGTAATCCCATTCCTCAAAACTTCTTTGCCAAGCCTGGGCGATGGTGGCCCGGAGTTCCGGCTCGAGATCAGGATGGGAGTTTTTCTGGTAATTCGAAATCCCATTGACGTAGGCCTGCATGTCCTCTTTCACTCCGTTGAAATCGGGCAGGTTGAGTTGGGCGTAAGCTTTTTCAATCTCGCCGTAGGGATCGGCATCGAGCGCTTCGTAGGACAACTCGTGGAATTGTCCCTCGGGAATCAGCGAACGCTCTTCAAAGAACACGTCGTACAATTCTTTGTAGCGACGAATCAAATAATCGTCCAGCGCGGCAAAATCTCGTACCTGTAAGCGATGCCAGCGGTCCCAACCTGTAATCAAGCCGCGTGTCGAACGGAAGACGCTATACGGTTCGCGGTGGATGTGAATGAACTTGGCGTCGGGAAACATCTCGAGCAAAAGTTTAATCCGACAGGTGTGCGACGGCGACTTGAGCACCAACGGCTTCTGGTATTTCCAGGTCAGTTTTTTCAGAAACAGCATCAACGCCGCCCGCCATTGTGCCAATTCTTCAGCCGGGACGTCGCGCATTGTCAAATAGCGGTTGTTCTCTTCTTCCGCATGGGGAAACGCCATGCTGGTGTAATTTGAGAAATGCGTGGAGACACATAGCGCAAATTCGTCTTCGTAGGGCACATCGAACGCGAGTTTCACATTGTCGACAAAGCGTTTCTCGGGAACGATCGCTTTGAACATTTTTGTGATGGTCGACTCGGTCGAAAGAAACGAGTGCGGGTATAGGACCTGATAAAAATTGGGGTAGGCAAACCGTTTGTCGACGCACATTAAATTGTGCAGATGCGTGGTGCCGCTCCGCCAATGGCCCAACACAAAAATCGGGGGTTGCACTTCGACATCGCGCACCTTTGCGGAGTACCGCAGGCTTTCGTAATAACTACAGGCAGTCGTGGCGGCGGAGATCGCCGTGATGGCGCCGGCGCGTAGCATACATTGCGGCGCGATCGAAAAACCGTTCGCCCACAACAACTTCATCCAATGCCCCAAGGTGGTGCCCCCGAACAACCCAGGCCCAAGTTGAATGATTAAATTATCTCGCAAAGACGACATAGCAGTTTTGATTGCTTCCTATTGAATTCGCGCCGGCATCTCCGGTGGCGGGATCGTGTGATGAGGAACGGAATCGAGGCGGTGTGCGATTGCGTCAATGTTTAAATTGCCGCACTCCGCGCACCAGGGGCAATTTCCTAACGGCCAATTGCCGTTCAACGGAGCGCTCGTTTGCAGTCTATTATAGACGTTGCCGCCCGATTTTCGACCGTATAAGACGGATTCTGCCACAAAGATCAGCAACACGGCTAACGTTCGCACCGCTTCGGCAATACAGGCAGATTTAACAGCCTACCCTAAGTCAACGAATCATCGGGCATGCTCCACATCAATCACCTCGATCTTTATTTTTGCCAATGCAGTCATCATCGGCAATAATGCCGTAATGGGAGCACCCGCATCATCCGCCATACTGGTTTCGGACAACTTAATGTGCCCGCCGCCGATACCACCGGCACCCAGCGTCGCGTCCAGCGGAATCCAATGCCCCGCCACGTAGACCTCGGTCCACATGTGGCCTCCAAAGCTGCTCAGTCGGTCGACATAGACCAATCCGGCCGCAATTCGTGAGGGGATACCCGCCGCACGGGCCATCGCCGCTAGAAGGACCGCATGCTCGGTACAGTCCCCCTCAAGATTCGCCGCCACTTCAGCGGCGGACGCCATCGCCGTCGAAAAGTTCTTTTTTGTTAATTTTTGATGCACGTATTGTTCCAGCAGCAACGCTTTCTTCCAAGCGTCCTGTTCGTCACCGACGGCGAGCCGGGCATGTTTTGCCACGGTTGGGTCATCGCTTTGTAGAAACGGCGTCGGAAGCGTGTAATCGTCGTCCACCGCCGCTGTCTTAGAATCGCCGGACTTAGGCTTCGCCGCTTGGGTGACGGATAAGGTCACTACTTCGGGATCTGTGGTTTTCTCGATTTTCTGTGTTTCACCGGCGATGAGGAATTGTGCCGGATCCTCTCCCGGCATGGTGATGGAATAGACGACTTTGCTTGCCTGATGCGCGTTTTTGATCCGCGGCACTTTGACCAACGTGCTGATCCCCAAATCCAGCTCGTCCCCGGCCAGTTCTTTCAGTGCCGCAGACTTCTCGACGCGGAACATCGACATCGTCAGTCCTGCCATGGGCAAAGTGGTCCGCAGCGTTGCCCCCTCTTTGTCCAGGTAGGAATCGGAAGTGATTTTGACTCCTCCGGGCAGGGTCATTGTGCTGGCAACTTTCATTAAGTTATGCAGCTTCCCATCCAGCAACTTCACTTTCTCCTCGCCGATTGCCGTGATATCGACCGTTGAAAATTGGAGTGAATCGGAGGTGAAGACTTTAATCGTCCGCGTCTCGCCCGGCTTGAGCGGTTGTTCTTCGAGCAGCCGCTGTTGGTAAGCAGGAGATTTCGCCTCGGGATCCCAGGCGACTTTTTTGTGCGATTTCTTGCCGGCGATCTCGGTCGTAATGTCGAGTTGGTCGCCGGAACGTATTCCGATCGATGTCATGCTAGAGAAAGGCGGGTTGTTCATGCTCATCGAGAACGAAACGACATCCCCATCCGCCGTTTCTTCATACGTTTCCAGCATCGTGATTTTCAACGCTTGTCCGAAACGTTTGATGACCATATGCATTTCGGTTTCGCTGCGAATCAACTTCTGCCCATCGCGCACAACCGGCATGGTTGTCGATCGCGCGTAGCCCACACGCGAATCACCGAGATAGATGACGTCCCACGATTCTTCCTTTGCCGCAGGAGTAGTCGTTTCCTCAGCCCAGGTCGGCGCCGCAAGAAGAAACGCCATCAAGCCAAGCAGTTTCCAGAGGAGCGGCCGGTATCGAATTGAACGCATAAGTCGAGGTCATTTCTGAAATGGTCAGGGGATTCCCACAACCGGTTTGAATGCAGCGGTCATGGCCCTGTTTAGACGCGCCGCACGATAATGTAATTTCCTTCGGCGGAGACGACTTCGATGTCGCTGCCGGCGTCGATGAAAGGTCCATCGCTGACGACGTCGATGAGATCATCATCAATTTTCGCTTTGCCCGCCGGCCGCAGAACAGTCGTCGCGACCCCAGTGCGGCCCACCAATCGTGCTGTCCCAGCACCAACAAGATCCGGTGCCAATTGCGGTTGCCCGGCATGTTCAGCACCGGGGGGCGTGAGGACCAATTGATCGAACAGCGGCATTTTGGGCAAAAATCGATTCAGTACCGCAGCAATGACCACCACGCCAACAATAGCACCTGCTAGCGAGATCACGGAGCGTTCCAGGATTTTGTAATCCATCGAGGATTGCGGAATGACAAATGTCTGGCTGGCTAAAATCAGCGAGGCGATCATCAACAGTCCGCCGGAAACGCCAAAGACCGTCAAGCCGGGGATCACAAACAACTCGATCCCGATGCAGATGATTCCGCACAAGAAGAGCACGACCTCCAACCAACCGGCGGTGCCGCCCAGATAACTGGCCCAGAAAAACAATGCAAAACAAACTCCCGCGCCGATACCAAACAGTCCGCTGGGAACATGCAATTCGATGTAGACACCGATAATACCCAGCACGATCAGCAGCAACTTGACACCTGGCTCGTTGAGCACAAACACCAACGAGTCGACCCACGTCCGACCGACCGCCTGTAACGAAACCTCCGGCGGAATCGAAAGCCGTTCGCGCAACTCTTCCTGATCGGCCACCGGCGCTTCGGCGATCAACAATTCCTCGGCGCGTTCGCCACTGATGGTCAAAAACATATTGTTGCGGGTTTCAGGAACGATAGCACCCTTGATCCATTCGTCCCCTTTGGCATGAATTTCATCTTCGGTCATATACCACACGCGGCCCGTGTCGCGGTGTTTGACCTGATAAACTTCCGTTTCTTTGATGATCATGGATAAGGCCAACGCTTCGGGCCGATTCTTCTTCCGGGCGAGGTCCTTGGCGTCTTCTTTCAAAACGGTTAAGAGTTTTTCCGGAATGAATTGAAATTCTGCATTGGGGCCTTGCTGCGCAATTACACCAATATCACCGATCTTCGCATCCGGATGCATATAGATTTCGTCGCAACCCAACGATATCAAAGCCGCTGCGCTAATGGCTTCGTGGGGAATGTATGCGATGGTCCGAACCTTTTGGCTGTCTAAATCTGCAATCGTGTGGGCAATTTCCTGGCCCGCAAGTAGAACACCGCCCGGCGAATCAATTTCAAAAATGATCAGATTTGCCCCTTCCGCGACCGCTTGCTCGACGTGACGCACCACAAAACCTTGCAGGACCGATTCAATGACGTCGTCGATGCGAATCACCCGCACAATAGGGGCATCGCCGCCGGCGGGGTCTTCCCGCATGGCTTGGCGGGGTAGGCCGTATAATTCGGCCACATCCGATTTGTCCTGTGCCACGGCCGAAACCAAATACCCGCCGTGGGCTGCCTGGCTGCCGGTGAAGGTTCCGGCTCGACCGGGATTTTTGACTGTTTCGTGTTGAGGGATCGCCACCCGCTCGACACGTTGTAAACGTTCGAATTCACCGGGCAACACCAACCGCGTTTCGGTGGCGTCGTTGGGTGGCTCGCCGGATTGAATCTGCACTTGGATGACTTCGACCTGTGGGTCGGTCATCCCCATTGCCAGCGCCGAACTGAGCTTGTTGTTGTGCCGGCGATTGACCAGATTCACGACGAAATTTTGTTCATCCGGATCGAGCGGTTTGCCCAAGCCGATATTTCCCAACGCAGCATCGGGGTGCATCACAATGTCGTTGCAGGCCAATGCGGCGACGACGTTGTTTCCGGAGACGTCCTGCGGAATCCAGGCGACTTTGCGCAGCCCGGGCAGGTCTTTGGAGAGAAAATTGGCCAACCCTTGCACGTTGTGAAATTGGCTGGTCCCTTTGGTGATTTCCAGCACCAAGACGCCTTTGCGGCCTTCTTGTTGCGCGCGGTTTTGTAGCGCCAAGCCCATCCGTTTGACGCGGCCGATTGCCGCATCGTCGATGGTCCCGTCCAGCGTAATGAATTGTCCGATGGCGGCGGCTTGCGGTTTGGCTTGGTCGACATCCGCATCACCCAGCGCCGCTGAAATGGGGAGAAACGCCGCGAAAGCGCCAAGCAGCCACGCCGCCCGCCGGCGGCGTTCCCGGTCAATGCACATTTGTTCCATAGCCACACATTCCGTTTTCCACGAGATGTTATCGATTATCCACCGTCGGCAATCGTCACAAATGCTTTCGCATCCTGAATCCCACACCCGTTGCGCGGTGCCGCAGCGGACCCTTCAATTATAGGGCTGTAGAACCTGCCGTCAATTTCTGCTGCACGCGATTGGGCATTCCCGGCGATTCCATGCGTTTTTAATGCGGAATCTGGAGCTGCAAAATTCGCTCCTGGCTGAGTGTATCTGGCCACTGAAACACCGATTACGGCGGGTCGTAGCCGCCGGGGTGGAAGGGATGGCAGCGGGCGATGCGTTTGATTCCTTTCCAGGCACCAACGATCAAACCGTATTTTCGTATCGCCTCAATCATGTATTGACTGCACGAGGGGTGAAAGCGGCACGTTTGACCGAGTAGCGGGCTGAGCGTCATTTGATACAGCCGTACCACGCCGATCAGGCCCCGGCCGGGCAATTCCAACACCAGTTTCCAGAACCGGCTTTGTTTGCTGTTGTCTGCCAATTCCAACTCTGCCCATATCAACTGATAAGTTTGGGAAACCTGAACAGAACCGCGCGGAGCTTTATGTTGTGATCCGTTTTGCCAACCGCTGAGCAATCCGTCGTAACGACCCGCCATAGTCCGCCAGTGTGCTCTTGGCCCCTTGCCGGGGAATCAGAATCAAGTCCATTCCAGTGGGCAAATCATGTTGATTCAACCGAAATGCCTCACGCAGCAAGCGTTTGATCCGCGACCGTCGGACAGCATTGCCATGTTTCTTGGAGACACTCAGCCCGATGCGGGTCTGTCCCACGTCGTTGGCAGCGGCAAAGATTAACAAGTGGTTATCTCCCGCACGCTGCTTGAGATCGTACACCCGTGTGAAGTCTGAGGAACTTCGCAAATGTTGTGGCTTGCGGAATGTGTAACGGCGGGTGATGGGCATTTGTGGGTGAGTGGCTCGTGGCCGGTGGTCAGTGGCCAGACAATAAAGTAGGCAGCGTTACCGGTTGAGCTTACCACAATCGAGATGGCGTTGGCCACGATTGAGTGGGCAAATTACGGGGGATCACGCGTTGTGGATTTGACCGTCGCGAATCGTCAGCACCAAGTCGGCGGGGTCGATGAAACTGCGATCGTGCGTAACGATCACGATCGTCGACTGTTGTTCGCTGCACAATTCGCGGAGGTGACGATAAATCTCCGCGCCGCTGTCGCTGTCCAATTCTCCCGTCGGCTCATCGGCTAAGACCAACAGCGGCCGTTTGAGCAGTGCGCGGGCGATGGCTACGCGTTGTTGTTCTCCTCCCGAAAGTTGATTCGGGCGATGTTCCAAACGATCACCCAAGCCCACCCGTTTGAGCAATCGCACCGCCTCCTCGCGCCGCTGGGCGGAGATGCCTCCCGGTAAAAAAGGAACCAGTACGTTGTCGACCGCATTCAGGTTGTTGAGCAGATTGAAGTTTTGGAAAATGAATCCCACGTCATCTCGGCGAAAGGCATTCCGCTGCCGCGCGGAGAGTGCCGACAATGCCCGTCCATTCACAGAAATCTCACCCGACGCCGGTTCATCCAACGCACCGAGCAAATACAACAAACTGCTCTTGCCGCTACCCGACGGCCCCACGATGAACGTAAACGCCCCCGCGGGAATATCACACGACACCCCACGCAGCGCATGCACCACAGTTTCACCCGCCAGGTAATCTTGCCGGACGTCCCGAATTTCAATCATATTCTTTCACGTCCCGGTGCAAATAGCCACAGATTGAACACAGATTAAACACAGATTTCGTCGCGTACTTTTTCACCATGGGTGTTAAATAGGCCTTAGGCTATAGACCGTAGACTGTAGGAAATGCATTGGCTACCCAATCCTAAAGCCTATGGTCTAAAGCCTATGGTCTAAAGCCTCCGTGCCTCCGTGGTGATTAAAAAATTCGCGCCGCTTCAATCAGCCGCGGCGGATGGCCTCCATGGGGGTCATTCGTGCAGCCAAGTAGGCGGGGTACAGGCCGCCGGCGATGCCCAAGAGAGTACTGAACGCGACGCTTGCCGACAGCAAACCCGGACCGGCGTAGAGATAGACGCGCTCCGCCCAGTAATAATTAATCACCAGCGTCGCCACCCAGCCGATGGCTGCGCCGATTACGCCGCCGGTGACACCCAAGATTCCGCTTTCCAATCCAATCAACAGCAAGATGTCCCGCCGGGACCAACCGTTCGCCTTGAGGATTCCAAACTCAATCGAACGCTCAGTGACGCTCATCAGCATCGTATTCAGAATACTCACCACGGCGATCGTAATGCCAATGCCTGTCATGATGACTAAAAAAATGTCGAGGTCCGCACTGAACTTTTCGAAGTCATTGGTCCAATCTTCGACGCTGCGGATTTCCAAAGGCAATTCTTCCGCAGGATCGACGGTCCCGTCGTCGGTTTCGTTTTCTTGAGACAGAGCAACCTCGCTCGACGGTTCTTGTGGAGCAACCGACTCGCCGTTGGTTGTTGCGGGGGGCGTAAACAACCTATTGAGCCATTGTGCCAAAGCTCCGCCTTGCCCATTCACTGCAGTGGTCGGCTGCGCGCCCATGGCCATGTTCAACAGGCTATTCGGGTCGACGGCATCCAACTTGCGACCGCGAAACCGATCCTGAACGGCGGCGATGACCGCTTCGCTGTTGGCTCCTTCAGCCAATTCGACATAGTAGGCCGAAACGGTATCCTGCCCGGTCCGCGAGATTCGCCGCACGGCATCGACATCTAAAATGATCGTCACATCCAGGAACAACGAGTTGCAATCATAAATCCCCACGATGGTCAAATTGTTTCCATCGACCCGGAGCGTGTCTCCCAACTGCTTGTCGAACTCCTCGGCGATGCTGCGGCTGATGACCGTGTTGAGCGTGCCGTTATCGGACGGCGTTAAAAACCGCCCCTCTTCGAGGGCATCGCGATAGACACCGTGCCGCAACTGTGTTCGGGTGGCGATATCGGTTCCGAAGAGAAACCGCGGCGGGCTGAAGACCTGTTTGCCTTCGATGATTTGCGCTCGGTTCCAGACTTCGGCATTCACGACCCCCACCCCGGGCGTGTCGGCAATGTCCGCTCCCCAGGCAGAGGGGAGTTTGGAAAACAACGGAATCGGCGCTCCGGGCTGCACGGCGATCAAGCCGGGAATGCGTTCGAAGGTGTCGTGGATCATGCGATCCAGGCCGTTGGCCACGGAAAACAGCCCGACCATAGCAGCAATCGCCACGGTCAGTCCGATCAACGACAACAGTGTCCGCAACGGGCGGGTCAACAAATTCCGGAGCGAAAAGTGGAGCAATGGAGTCATCAAATTTCGTGCTCAGTGGAATTCGTAGGAAGAGATCGGCAGAGCTGCGGTGCAGAATGGTTTGACGGTACGCATCACCCCGCCTGCCGTCAATCGTATGCGGCGGATCGCACAATGCAACCCGTTACAATTCCGCAATCCGCTATAAATTCACGTGTCTGTTCCATAAAATAGCGTTTTCACCTGCGCAAACCTCAGATGATTGACGCTAAGGGTGCAGGGGATTACAAATGGCTTGCAGAAAAACCGGTGACCGGCACTATAGATTCACGATCCCCCCGTTTGAGCGTTCCTGTCCATGTCCGTCGATTATTACAAAACCTTGGAGATTTCCCGCGAAGCCTCGGCGGACGAGATCCGTAAGGCGTACAAGAAGATGGCACGCAAGTATCATCCCGATTTGAACCCGGATGATGCGGTCGCCCAACAAAAATTCAACGAAATCCAAGAAGCGTACGACGTTCTCAACGATTCTGACAAACGCGAACAATACGACCGTTACGGCACCGCTTTTAAGGGAGGCCAAGGTCCGCAGCCGGGGTATAGCTATAGCTGGAAAGAAGGCTCCGGTGGGCCGGGCGGATTCAGTGATCTGGACCTGGGCGACCTCTTCGGGGGACAAGTCGACCTGGGGGGCATGTTCGGCGGGGGTGGCAGCCCATTTGGACGCCAAACCGGCCCGCGCGGCCGCCGCCAGCGGGCAACAAAAGGCCAGGATCACCGCCTGGAAATCGATATCCCCTTTCATGTTGCCGCCGAAGGGGGCGAGCATCGTCTGGAACTGAGCCGTGACGGCAAGCCGGAACGCCTGAACATCAAGATTCCCGCCGGCGTCGACAACGGCAGCGTCATCCGGCTCGCCGGCGAAGGCAGCCCCGGCTCCGGCGGCGGTCAGAACGGCGACCTGCTGGTCACCATTCGTGTCGCACCCCACCCCTATTTTAAACGGGATGGAAACAATATTCTGGTGGAGGTCCCCATCACAGTTTCCGAGGCGGTCTTGGGGGCCAAGGTGGATGTTCCCACCCTGAATGACGGCAACGTGCTTCTGACTGTCCCGGCCGGTTCCTCAAGCGGCACGAAATTGCGGCTCCGCGAAAAAGGTGTGCCCGACCGCAAGACCAAAGTCCGCGGCGATCAGTTCGTCACTTTGAAAATCATCGCCCCGCAAAATCTCGGATCCAAGGCCGATCAGTTGATGCGGCAATTCGCCGACTACGAAAAAACCAATCCCCGCGAAAACCTCTGGTAATCGCTCCCATAGTTGGTAGGCTCGTAGGATTGGTTTCAATTGCGCGATCAGACACCGATTGCCAAACGGCCGACGCTGACATGACCCTGGAAAGGCAGACCGGAAATATGACCGCCGCACAACGGTGTTTTATCGTTTTCATTTGCGGACTGTCGGTAGTTCCCGGATCACTGTCCGCACAGGACAAGCCAACGACAGTCCCGGCAGACACGCCCGCCACACAAGGCCTTCGTGAGGTCGATCCTGCGAACCTAGAGGAGAAGCGGCAGCTCACCTTTACGGTGGGAGTGATGGTCCTGCTCGGCATCACAATCACCGGGCTGGGGCTGTTATTGGTCGTAATTCTGTGGGGGCACCGCGTCCGCCGAAAATCCCGCGCACCGCTCCCCGAAGCTTCGCGGGGTGACGACCTGTTCTATCTAAAAACCGGCAATAAACCACAGCCGGATACGACGGTCATTCCCCCCAAACAGTCGCCCAACGATGAGTGATCCTGGGGCGGCTGGCAGCGACGTTGGCAATGCATCAGGGTGCCATTGGCTTAGCCAGTGCGAGACACATTTTGCTGAATGATGGACAGACACTGGCACACTGACGGAACATGAAATCGTGACCAAATTCGATAAAAAGCGGCGGCGGAATCGATCATGACAAGCATTCGAGTGGGCAATGCCGCTGGCTTTTGGGGCGACAATCTCGACGCGCCGCGGCTGCTGTGCGAATCCGGGCAGCTGGATTACCTCACGCTGGAATACTTGGCGGAACTCACGCTCTCCATTTTGGCACATCTCAAGTCGCGAGATCACAATGCCGGTTTCGTCAGCGATTTTCCCACCGTGGTGGAAAGTCTGATTCCCCAGTTGCGCGCGCAACCGAATCTAAAAATCGTCACCAACGCCGGCGGCATGCACCCCTCTGCCTGTGCCGCCGCCGTCTCGGGAATTCTCCAAAAAGCGGGCATGAACGACGTGCGCGTCGCCGCTGTGGCGGGCGATGATCTGTTGCCGCAACTCGATACGTACCTCGCCGCCGGTGAGCCGTTTCAGAACCTAGAGACCGGCGAGGCGCTGGATCAAATCCGTCCGCAAATCGCCAGCGCCAATGCGTATCTCGGCGCAGCGGGAATTGTCCAGGCGCTTCGACAGGAGGCGAGAATCGTCGTCACCGGTCGCGTGGCCGATGCGTCACTGACCGTCGGGCCGGCCGTGCATGAATTCGGCTGGGACTGGACCGATTGGAATTCCTTGGCGGCGGCCACGGTTGCGGGGCATCTGATCGAGTGCGGCGCGCAGGCAACCGGCGGTATGTTTTCGGAGTGGGATCGCCACGGCGCGCCGCTCGCGCTGGCGAACGTCGGTTACCCGATTGCGGAAATCTCTGACGGCGGCGATGTCGTAATCACCAAACCTTCTGGGACTGAGGGGGCGGTCACCGTCGCCACCGTGGCGGAGCAACTGGTGTACGAAATCGGCGATCCGGCGCACTACCTGACCCCCGACGTCGATGCTGATTTTTCGCAGGTGACACTCACACAAATCGGCGAGGACCGCGTTGCTGTTGCCGGGGCGCAGGGCGGACCTGCACCGGAGAACTTTAAGGTTTCGTTGGCCTATCGCGATGGATATATGGCGACCGGGAGTTTGGTGATTTGTGGACGCGGCGCCATCGCCAAGGCGCGTGCGTGCGGACAAATCATCCTCGACCGTGTGGCCCGCGCCGGGGTGCATTTGCAGCGGACAAACATCGAAACACTCGGCGGCGGCGACAGCGTCCCGGGCGGGTGGCCCGATCGACCGGAGCCGTGGGAGGTCGTGCTGCGTGTCACGGCGCACGATCCGTCAAAGCCCAACCTGGAACGATTTCTCCGCGAATTTGCTCCGCTCGTCACGGCCGGTCCCCCTGGTGTGACAGGGTACACCGGTCCGCGTCCCAAGCCGTATCCGGTGATGGCCTATTGGCCAACGTTGATCGCCCAGACGCGCGTCACCCCGCAGGTCGAAGTCCGCGCCGCTGGAGATTGGACACGATGAACAACACAATATCCCTCAAAGAAATCGCACACGCCCGCTCGGGCGATAAAGGGACCGGCGCCAACGTCGGCGTGATCGCCTATACCGCCGCCGGATATGCGTTCCTGGAGCAAGAACTCACATCCGAACGTCTAACTAAACATCTGCACGAATTGCATCCACAAGGCGTCCAACGTTACTCGCTGCCCGGGATCCGGGCCTACAATTTTGTTTTACCCAGCATTCTCGACGGTGGCGCGAGTCGTTCGTTGCGGATCGACAGCCAAGGCAAGGTGCTGGCGCTGGCGGTACTCGAAATGCAATTGCCGCGTCCGGAGAACTTGGCACAGATGCAACCGAAATCACACCAGAGCTAGGTCAGACTATGCACGACGAACAACTCGCGGAATACCTCACCGAGACGCTCGAGGATTATCGGATGTCTCGGGCGGAGAAACGGGAACTGGCTAAGCGATTGACGCACATCGACCTCGATAAACATCGCTTGGCACGCTGCCACAGCTTGGCCTTCGATATCGCGCGACAATCGACCGTACCGGCGAATGCCGATTTGACACTCGATTGGTTAGAGGAAGTCACCAAAGTCCTGCGCCGCTCTGCTGAGGAATCCCCGGAAGGCAACACCGATACTTGCTTTAGTCCCGGCGATCATTGTTGGCAAAAAATCAACGGCCTGTTTCGGGCAGCGCGGTCCCGCGCGGATGTTTGCGTGTTTACGATCACCGACGATCGCATCACAAACGAAATCCTCGCCGTTCACAAGCGGGGCTTGAAATTGCGGATCATCACCGACAACGACAAAGCATTCGATACCGGCTCCGACACCGAACGTTTGGCCAAAGCGGGGGTGCCGGTCAAAATCGATCGGACATCGAATCACATGCACCACAAGTTCGCTCTGTTCGACCGCAAACAATTACTGACCGGTAGTTACAACTGGACCCGCTCCGCTGCACAGTACAACGAGGAAAATTACATCATCACCGACGATCGCGCCCTGCTGGTCCCGTTCGAAAAAGAATTCGAACGCCTTTGGAAAGAGTGCGACGCGTTTTAGTATTTGCAACTCGTGTTTATGTGTCCCGGGAGGGCGAAGCTCCTGCTGAGCCGCAATTGTCGTTAACGGAGCGGTTGGCATACCGGGCAGAAAAACGTGGAGCGCTGCGCCTGCACGATCCGCTGCACCGGTGTTTCGCGGCATTTGGGGCAGAATTCTTCCGCTCGTTGATAGACCTGATGCGAGTTTTGATACGAACCGTTTTGATTGAGTGCATTGCGGTAGGTGCCATCGGAGAGCGTCGAGCCTTCATGCTCGATTGCTGTGCGGAGCACGGTTCGTGTAGCGGTCGCCATGCGCTGGATTTGAGGCTGCGTGAGTTCATCGGCCGGCTGCTGGGGATGAATGCCTGCGCGATGCAAAATCTCGCTGGCGTACAAATTGCCAATCCCGGCGACGAACTTCTGGTCCAGTAAGGCAACTTTGATCGCCCGCTTGGTCTTTCCACAGACGACTTTCCATTGCCGCTGCGTGATCTTCAGCGCATCGACGCCCAGATGCGGCGGGGCCAGCCGCTGAGTCAATTCCGCAGCTGAGTACAACGAGAGGGTCCCTAAGCCGCGACGGTCCCAAAACCAGAGTGACGAGTCACCCCCAGGATGCTCAAAATCCCAACGCACGCGCAAGTGTCCACGGTCGGGAGGATCGTTGAGCAGTAGTAGCCCGGTCATCCGCGGCTCAATCACAATGGCATCGCCACTGGACAATTGGAACACCGCCCGCTTGGCGATGCGGGTCACTTCAACCACCTTCTGCCCCAAGACCCGTTTGGTGATCCGCGGCCAAGTGGGGTTCATCGTGATCGGCTTGCAGGGGCAGCGGCACTTTTTCATGGCGGTAATCACACGTCCTTCGACGCTGGGGCGAATCCCCCGCACCATGGTCTCTACTTCCGGCAGCTCCGGCATTTCATCTGATCCTTGGGGCCAATGGATGTCCGTTTATTAAGATGCCTGTTATGACCGAAACCGATCCGGAGGGGAACCAACGCAGGAGAACGGTGCCTGGGGCACCGTTTTGAGTTATTGTTTTGTTGCCTGGGGGACAATATATGTACATGCGAACACTTTTTTGATGGGTTTACGTTGGACTTTGCCCGGGCCAGTCTTGCTAACGGGGGCGACTTGGATTGCCAGGGCTTCGTAAAGCGGATTTCGGTCTGGGAAGTTTGCTAGTCGTGCACGCATTCTGTCAATTGTTCTTGACATTCGTCCATTCGGAAGGTGTAATACTTACGCCTGATATTGAGTGAATCTTAGTTTTCTGCGGGGGTGGGACCCCTTGGATTGCTGGATTTTGTTGGGCAAGCAAAACGCTGAGGGTCTCGTTGCAGAGGCTCTCACATGTGTCTTGCTGGGTGACACTCTACAAGTATGACTGCCTGTCGCGGTCGGATTCTCGCACGATTTTGTGCGATAAACCGAAGGTTCTCTCTCTAGAGATCCGTTCTCCTTGAGAGATCCGTAGCGTGCAGGTGCAAGGAATTGCTGCTATGTCGATGCAATCGGACCGAATGGACTTCTGGTTAAGCAACGGTTCGTGAACATGTCGATAATAGTGGCACGCGATTGAGTTGCGTACGCTCCAAAAACAGTTTGGACGGCCTCTGTAAGGGACACGCAGGGGATTAGTGAACGAAATTGGCGTCCGGTTGCAGGAAAGCTGCGGACGAGCCTCATTGATTGTGGGTCAAGCTATGATGGCTGAAACTAGCCCCCGTGTTGTAATCACGGGTGTGGGTGTTGTTTCACCGGTCGGTATCGGAAACGATGCGTTCTGGCGCAATCTCTCTTCCGGTCGATCGGGTATCGATTTCATGGAAGCTTTTGTCCGTTCCGATTTGCCGTGCAAATTCGCTGCCGAGGTGCAGGACTTTGACGCGATGGGCTATTTGCGGCAACGGAAAATGCTCAAAGTGATGTCCCGCGACATACAGCTGGGCGTCTCCTCAGCCAATCTGGCGATGGAAGATGCCGGTCTCAGCCGCGGCGATGTCGACCCCGACCGCCTGGGTGTCGAGTTCGGCGCTGGCCGGATCTCCTCCACACCCCAAGAATTGGCCCAAGCAGCCAGCGACTGTGCCGACGCTCAAGAAGCCTTTGAATACACGCGGTGGGGCGAAGGCAGCATGGGCAAGATTGCCCCGTTGTGGCTGCTCAAACAACTGCCGAACATGCCCGCTTGTCATGTCTCGATCGAGTTCGATGCACGCGGCCCCAACAACACAATCACCAGCCGCGATGCCTCAGCATTGTTGGCATTGGCCGAAGCGACACGCACGATTCAACGCGGCGCCGCCGACGCCATGATCGTCGGAGCGTGCAGCTCCAACGTCGATCCTGTCGATATTGCCCGGATGAATTTGATGGACAGTTTGTCGCACAACGGCGAAGATCCTAAGCGAGCCTGCCGGCCGTTCGACATGAATCGTGACGGCAGTATTGTGGGCGAGGGAGCCGCTACTTTTGTTGTCGAGCTCTACGAACATGCCGTTGCCCGCGGTGCCGATATTTACGCCGAAGTCATTGGCTTGGGCGCCGGTTGCGACGGCACCGGCTATGCCAACGGAGCCGGCGGAACGGGACTGGTGCGAGCCATCCAAAAAGCACTGCAACAGGCGCAGTTGCGACCCGATGAATTAGGCCACATCAACGCCCATGGCAAAAGCACGCAGCGGGACGACTTGGTCGAAGCACGAGCCTATCACCGTTCGATGGGGACCGCTGCTGAACGGGTTCCGGTGACAGCGATGAAGAGCTATTTCGGCAATTTCGATGCCGGTTCAGGAGCCGTCGAATTGGCCGGCACCGTGCTGGCCTTGCGACATCAGCAAATCCCGATGACGCTCAACTACGAAACGCCCGATCCGAACTGCCGCCTCAATGTGATTCACGGCAGCCCGATGCGATCCCGCAGTTCAGCCGCGATGACCGTCAACCGCACCGACGTCGGCCAATGCGCCGCCGCCGTACTGCGTGCCGTCTAACGGCGATCCCATCGACCTCTGATCGGGTTGCCACTGCTGGCTTGTCCGGTAAAGCGTAGGTCATGCTGTGCATGACGAATCTCGAACGATTCACGCTCTCCCAAACTACGTCATGCACAGCATGACCTACTGGTTCGTTTGGCGATCAGTGTCAGACCGTCGGTGGCTGGTGGTAAACGATCACTTCGTCTTCCTCCGACGGCGGGCGCGACTCTTGCGTTCGTAGCGTACGCCGCAACCGATGGCGACGGTTTCTTCCGTTTCTGGTTTCTTGCCGGCTAGTGCCGCTTGGACCGCCAATTCGACGTAGTTTTTCGTCACCTTTTTGGGGTCGGTGGAATCGTCCATCGCTCCCATGTAGATGATCTTCCGCTGTTTATCGAGCACGAAGAATTCCGGGGTGCGGGTCGCGCCGAACTCGCGGCCGATTTTTTGCGATGCGTCGAACAGATAGGCGAAGGGAAACTTTTTTTCTTTAGCCCGCTCCTTCATCGCCGGTAGCAGATCCGCTTCTTCGCGGGTGTTCACGCTCAAGGCGACGACGGCGATTTTGGATTTCTCGCCGGCGTGTTTCTTGGCGAACTCGATGATGCGGTCTTCATACTCAACCGCATAGGGACAAGTATTGCAGGTCACCACCACGACGATGGCCTCTTTGTCCTTCAAGTCGGCGAGTGAATGTGTATTGCCGTCGGTCCCGGGCAGATCTTTCCAGACCGGGGCAGGGTCACCAATGTTGCGTTCCGGATTGTACTTGCCCGCCGATGTGGTTTCCGCTGTAACCAAGACAACCAAGGTCGCGACAATCAAAATCCAACTTCGCATGGCAATCCCTTGAACTTTTTTGGGTGGGAGAAAAACTGCGAGCGGATGAATCGAGCTTAGCTAGCAGTTCACGTTATTTTAACCGTTCCGCCCATCATCGTTCAACAGGGCTACTTTTCTTGGGGAAACTCAACCGCTATACTTCGGTCGCAGACACGTTAATAATGGCAGTACGGAGCACACGGAGATTTGCTCTGTTTCATCCGTGTCCAAGTCAATTCGCAGCGACATTTCAGTCGTCCAGCATACACAACTTTAGGCTTCCGGAGATCGATCATGACGACCCCCTTGGAATCACTCATTGCCAGCGGAACCAAACTTTGGCTCGATAGTATCGATCCGGATCTCGTAGCCACGAATCGCGCACAAGGTGCGACGGGAGCGACTTCGAATCCGATCATCGTGGGCGACTTGATCAAAACAGGCCGCTTTGACGACCGGTTGGCCACGCTGATGGATGAGGGATTCGACGACGAAACGGTGGCTTGGCAGGTGACGAATCTGCTGGTCAAAGAAGCGCAAGAAGTCTTTTCGGATGTGCATGAGAAAACCCGCGGCAATGACGGCTACGTCAGCTTCGAGTTGGACCCGTTGTTGGAAGACGTCGAGTGCAAACTGTCGACCGAAGAACGAGCGGCGGAGTATATTGAACTCGGCAAGAAATGGGCGGCAGGTCAAAGCAACCGCATGATCAAAGTCCCTGCCACGCCGGGGGGATTGGCGGCACTGGAAGAACTCGTCGCTGCGGGGATCACCGTGAATGTCACGTTGATCTTTAGCGAGCGGCAATATCAAGCGGCTCGTGACGCCGTCTGGCGGGGAGCACAGCGACGCGATTCGCTGGACAACTTCAAATCGGTCTATAGCATTTTCGTCAGCCGCATCGATGTCTACACGGCCAAGCACGTTGCCGAGTTGAGCGAAGCGGCCCAAGGCATGGTGGGGATCGTTAATGCCCAACGGTTGTGGCAGGACAACCAAGCATTCTGGGCGGACAAAAAATTGCCGCTGGATCAAGAGATCATCTTCGCCAGCACCGGCACGAAGAACCCCAACGATCCCCCGCAAAAATACGTCGCCGCTTTGGCAGGTTCAGACATCCAAACCAATCCGCCGGCCACGAACGATGCGATCCAAAAAATCGACGGCTTAACATTCGAGCGCGCGGTCGACCAACTGCCGCCACAAGAGGTCCTCGACGACATCGACGCCAAGGTTGACTTCACGAAGATGGAAGAGACGTTGATGGAAGAGGGCTTGGCCAAATTTGCCGACCCGCAGAAGGCGCTGCTTGCACTGATCGCTGAGAAACGTAGCACCTTGCAGGCGGCGAAGTGAGACGGCACGCTGCCCATCAACCGTTCGCGCGGGTGCCACTGGCGGCTTGTCCGCCAGTGCCGTACCAGGCTGAGTTTTCCTTGTCCAGGGACGTCGTTCCACGTGCGCACTGGCGGGCAAGCCGCCAGTGGCACCCCGAATCATGACGACTGAATGCTGAATGTATCGCTGTCGTAACTAGATATTTACAAGTAGTTTCAAAACCCTCTGGCGCGTCACGCAAACACTGGTATATTAGATTCCTGAACAGGCGCAACCGGGTTTTGAAACTGGTTCCAGCATCATAGCGTGCATTTGACGCCACTAGGGTCGTGCGATACGATCGGCTCCGTTTGGTTGCGTCTCCGCTTCCGCACCATGTTTCAGTCGTTATCTAAGTCTCAGGAACCGTTCCAATGTCCGCCCCCCGTCGCGCGTTAGTCAGTGTCAGCGATAAGACCGATCTGGTCCCTTTTATTTCCGGATTGGTGGAACTCGGTTTCGAGATCATCTCGACCGGTGGCACGCGGCGCACGCTGCACGATGCGGGGGTGCCGGTGATGGATATTTCGGAGTACACGAAATTCCCCGAGATCATGAACGGCCGCGTGAAGACGCTGCACCCCAAGGTGCACGGGGCGATTTTGGGACGGCCCGATTTGGCTGACGACCAAGCGGCGATGGCGGAGCATGGGATTATTCCGTTTGAGTTGGTCGTCTGCAATTTGTATCCCTTTGAAGAGACCGTTGCCCGCGAGGGAGTGACCGTTGCCGAAGCCATCGAGCAGATCGACATCGGCGGCCCGAGCATGATTCGGTCATCGGCCAAGAATCACGCCTACGTGGGGGTCGTGACGAGTGCCGCTCAATACAATTCGGTCTTGTCCGCTCTCAAAGCTGGTCCGCTGTCTGAAGAGTTGCGGCGGAAGTTGGCAGCGGCGGCGTTTGAAATGACGGCCCGCTATGACCGAGCCATCGCCAACTACATGGCGGGTGTCACGGCCGAGAGTGACGAGGATGCAGAAACCTTTCCACAGACTTTGTCGCTCGACTACGAGCGGCGGGCGACGTTGCGGTACGGTGAGAACCCGCATCAACAGGCGGCGTTTTACGTCGAACCCCGCGCCGGTGAATCCACATTGGCGGCGACCCAGCAATTGCACGGCAAGGAACTTTCGTACAACAACCTGTTGGATCTCGATGCGGCGTTGGAATTGGTCCGCGAGTTCACCACCCCGGCGGCAGTGGTCCTCAAACACAACAATCCTTGCGGCGCAGCCATTGGCGACAGCTTGGCGGCGGCGTTTGAAGCGGCCTATGCGGGCGACCCGATTAGCGCGTTCGGCTCGATCATCGGTTTCAATCGTCCGGTCGATTTGGCGACGGCGGAGCAGATGTGCGATCCGGGGAAATTTGTGGAAGCGATCATTGCTCCTGGTTTCGACGACGATGCATTCGAGGCGCTCACCACGCGTCCCAAATGGAAAGCGAACGTGCGGTTGATGAGTTGTCCCGCCTTGGCAGAGCAACGGCCGGAGAGTTTCGCCACGCGCACGGTCGGCGGGGGAGTTTTGGTGCAGACCCGCGATGATCGTCCGGAAGATCCCGCCCAGTGGCAGGTCGTCACCGAGCGGCAACCGACGGACGAGGAGCGGACGACACTCGATTTCGCTTGGAAGATTTGCAAGCACGTTAAATCCAACGCCATCGTATTCGCCAAACAAGGAGCGGTCGTCGGTGTGGGAGCCGGGCAAATGAGCCGGTTGGATTCGGCGTTCATTGCCGCCCACAAATCCGAAGGGCGTGCCGTGGGGGGCGTGGTCGCTTCCGACGCGTTTTTCCCCTTCCGTGATGGAGTCGACGAGGCAGCCAAGGCGGGGATCACTGCGGTGATTCAACCGGGCGGTTCGCGGCGGGACGACGAAGTCATTGCGGCTTGCAACGAACATGGCATGACGATGATCTTCACCGGCTGCCGACATTTCCGGCATTAACAGTTGCGGGGAGCAAGTTCGCACGTCGTTTCACTGCCGCGAGAACATGCGCTGAAACGCCTCTCCCAGGACCTGCTTAAAAACCTTACGCCGTCCTGAGGCAATCACGTAGAACGCGATGCCCAGAAAGGGCATGAGCAGGACAATGGCGACTGCCAAGACCGTGCGCCACGATCCACCCGGCAAGTAGGATCTTAATGGACGCTGACCGGTTTCGTTCGTGGTCGGTTCCGGTACGGAGGACGATTCGGTTGGTTCTTGCGGAGCCGCCGCCTGTTTCAAGCCAAACCGTAGCGCGCGTTCGTAAGGCGGAGCATATCCTTGGTTGATGTTGCGATAGCTTCTCCCACGCATATTGACCTTCTCGAATTCCTTACCCACGCCATCGCCGATCGCCAAGCCGTTGATCACGAGGTCGCGAATTTGATCTTCCAGGCGAAACACGATTTTGGAATTGTAGACGGCACAGTCGCTGACGGAGACCAAGGTGTTTTTTTCCGAGCCACGCAGGCGAAAGCAAATGTCGTTGTCGCGAAACACGCAGTTCTCAACGGTGGCGTTGATATGTTCCTTGAGGTTTAGAGCGGATTGATTTTTGATTTGGCCGCTTCCCCAACCGTAGAACAGGCTGTTTTTCACATCCAGATGCGCGCGAGGCTGGTTATCGGCGCATTTGGTGTCGATCGCATTTTCGCCGGGACGTTCGCCGGCTAGAAAGTCAGCCGCTGCTTCTTTGAGGGGGCCGGTCCAAAATGTACAGTTCTCGATAGTGACGTCATCCCACTTATTGCGATCGGGGTCGAACTGTACGGCGTCGCCGGAGACATAGTAAATTTCGCAGTTGCGAATCGTCAGGTTTCGCGGACTGCCGGTAATTCCATGCGCGTCTTGTTGCCTCAAAAAGCTGCCTGCTAAGCAATGGTGGATTTTGCATGATTCGATCGTGACGTTTTTGCCGCTCACAAAAATTCCGTTGCTGCGAGAATTCCGAATCTCGCAATGCCGCAAGATCACATTGTCCGCGCGAATTTTAACGAGGTTCCCGTCGTACCATTCGCCGTCGATCAGTTGGTTTTCGTAGGTGCCCGATTCGTCAATGATCAGCCGCTTGGTCTGATTCGGTTCAGGCGATTCTAGGCAGCCAACCGGTTCGTTCGTGCCAATGACCGCCAACGGCTCCGCGGCGCGCGTGACACAGGGCACCAAGCAGCTTGCGAGGATGGCGAACGCAACGTGACTGAAAAATTGTCGCGGCTTAAACATAGTCGTGGATTCAATGGGAGAGCGCAATGGGAGTGCAGGGGATGGTTTGTACGCTGAAACATACGAGGAAGCGCTCGAAACTACAGCCTAACATTGTGCCCAGACCGCGTCAAAAACCCTTGTCTGTGGCAAGCTGTTTTTTACAAAATTTATCCGGCTTTGCAGCCTGAATGATTGTTGACTAGGGATGTGAAGGCGTTCCCGCGTTCGCGGAAATCGCGAAACCAGTCATAACTGGCACAACCGGGCGATAGTAACACAACATCACCCTGAGTAGCCCGCGCGTGACACCACCGCACTGCCTCCTCCAAGTTGCCAAAGCGCTGGAAATCGGCTGCGGATCCTTCGGCTTGCAGGCAGGTCTGTAATTGCTCACCTGTTTGCCCCAGCAGCGCGATTGCCTTGCAGCGCGTGCCGATGAGCCGCGCGAAATCCGTCAGGTCAATCCCCTTGTCGTACCCGCCGGCCAACAGAATGATCGGAGCGGTGAAGGCCTGCAAAGCGGCAGCCACCGATTCGGGGGTCGTGGCAATCGAATCGTCATAAAACTGTCGGCCGTCGATCTCCGCGACCAATTGCAAACGGTGCGGCAAGGCTTGGAACGATTTCAACCCCGCTTCCACTGCGGTGAGCGTCGCACCCAGCGATATCGCACAACCTGCAGCCGCCAGTGCATTTTGAAAATTATGGGCTCCCGGCAACGGCAACCATTGAGCGAGCGGAAAACGTTGTGCGGCGCAGCCGTCAAAATAGACCGCGTCGTCGCCCTCGCGATAGATGCCGGGTTTGTCGTGTGGCTGCGCGGAAACAATCAACCGCCGCGCAGGCGTTGGCCACTGCATAACGTCGGAGTCGTCGGCATTGAGAATCGCCAACTGATCGCTGCGTTGCCAGGCAACGATGTTTTGTTTGGCGTGGCGGTAAGCCTCTAACGTGCCATGCCGGTCGAGGTGGTTGGGAGTAAAATTTGTCACAACAGCGACGTCGGGTTGCGGATGCAACGGCGCCAAGTCTTCCAACTGAAAACTGCTGAGCTCCAGGACGACTATGTCGTCGCCGGCGATCTCAGAAACAAGCGGCAATAGGCTATGACCGATATTGCCCCCTAAATGACAGCGACGTCCGGCAGCGGTGAGGAGGGCGTGAATCAGCGCAGCGGTTGTCGACTTGCCGTTGGAGCCGGTGACGGCAACGACCTTGCCGCGATTGTGTTTCCAAAACAGATTCATTTCGCTGGTGACTACGGCACCGGCGTCACGGCCGATCTCGAGAAAACGATTCGTGCGCGGGACCGCCGGACTGGCCACGATCATTTCGGCGTTTGAAAAGTCAGCGGCGCGATGTTCACCCAGATGGACAGCGGATATCGGCAGATCACGAATCGCCGCGAGCGACTCAGCCAGCTCCGTTTCGCTGCGGAGGTCGGCAATGGTCACCTGGGCGCCCTGGGCGGCCAAAAATTGGACCGCACCGACTCCGCCACCAAAACCACCCAACCCCATGACGGTGACACGTTTCCCTTGGTAATCCATTCTCGTCTTCATCACTTTGAAAATGCTGCTCGGCACGATAAATCCGTGACCGGACCGTTGCCAGACACGCACGTCTACCAATTTCCCCTGGTCGCGGAAAGGGCAAATTCTCCCCGGCGGTTTGCAACGTTGATCGTCGCCCGGTAGGCTGGTCGAGAACTTGGTTTGCAACCCACGGTGGTTGGCAGCCTGAATCGGTGTCGTCCCATCGTCGCTGGTTCCACTAGGTAACGATTTTCTCTCACAAAACATCGAGATCCCCCCACTATGTCTCTGTTGTTCGCGCAGGCTGTCCCCGACGTCAATAAATATATGGGTTTGGATATCGCCGATTGGTTGGTGCTGTGCGCCTATTTGGTTGGTGTCACCGCCATTGGTGTTTGGTCCTATAAAAAAGTCCATGATATGTCCGACTTCTTTATGGGAGGTCGACGATTCGGCAAAGTGTTCATGATGTTCTTCGCCTTTGGTGCGGGTACCAGCAGCGAACAGGCGGTGAGCGTGGCGGCCGGTTCGTTTCGCTATGGGTTGGCGGGGATTTGGTATCAATTCCTGTGGTTGTGGTCCACGCCGTTTTATTGGATCGTCGCTCCCGTCATGCGCCGTATGCGGGCTTTGACCACCAGCGACTTCTTTGAATCCCGTTATGACACCTCGACGGCGACGTTGTATTCGTTTCTGGGAATCACTATGTCGATTGTCTTTATTGCCGGCGGTTTGTATGGCTGCGGCGAAATGGTGGAAGGGCTTTCCGGTGGGATCAACCCGGAAACCGGCCGCGCCTATTTTCCGAAGGAAATTGCCATCGCTGCCATGACGGTCATGTTTGTGTTGTACGGATTGGCCGGAGGGTTGGGAGCGGCGATTATCACCGACTTTATTCAAGGCGTGTTGACGATCATCTTCTCGTTTCTGTTATTGCCATTTGCTTTGAATGTCGCCGCACAAGTCGCCGGCACCGACGGTGGATTCGCTGCCTTGCAAGCGGGAATTCCGGGACGACCCGGGGACGAGATGTTGGGGCTGACGCTCACCGAAGAAATGACCAAAAGCATGGGGCTGGAACCGATCACAACGTTTTATGTGATCGCTCTGTCGCTGACCGGCTTGGTGGGGATTGTTGTGCAACCGCACATTATGGGTGTTTGTGGAGCGGGCAAAACTGAGTTTGAAGGGCGGTTTGGATTCACCGTCGGTAACTTCATCAAACGCTTTTGCACGATCGCTTGGACCTTCACCGGTTTGGCCTGCATCATTATTTACCTTTCGCCCGGCAGCGATTATCTCAGCGGCGAAGAGTTGACCGTCTTGCAAGACGATCCGGCTGCCATGACCAGTTTTGCCAATCAAGTGTTCGGTCGTGCGGCCCATGATATTCTGCCAACCATCAGCCGCGGTTTGGTGGGGTTGTTAATGGCGTCGTTGTTGGCTGCGGTGATGAGCACCTGTGATGCGCAAATGGTCGTCGGATCGGGGTTGTTCACGGAAAACATTTACCGGCGGTTCCTTGTGCGGAACGGCAGTGCAACCCATTACCTGTGGGCTGGGCGGATTTCCGGGTTGGCAATTGTGGGCCTGTCGTTGTTGATGCTCACGCAGTTTGAAAACGTGATTCAGGTGCTAACCCGATATATCCAACCGATCCCAGCATTCATGGGGATGTCATTTTGGTTCGGCATTACCTGGCGGGGATATACACCCAAGGCGGTTTGGGCATCGACGTTGGCGACGGCGACCGCTTGGTATTTGACGACATCGCACAAGCCGTTTCAATTCATTGCCGCCCTGGGAGATTCGGAGTTCCTGCAACGCAACATCGACTACCTGCCGGGCCTGTTCCGTGGTTGGATGTATGAGTTTGTCCCCAGTATTATGTTGGCGAATTTAAACGACGCCGGGGAGATCGTGTCCATTAAAACGAGCCTGCCGTGGCAGATTTCGATTTACTTGGCAGCCGGAGCTATTGCCGGAATTGTGGTGAGCCTAACCACGCGCCGCACACCGACGGAAAAACTGGATCATTTCTTCCAATTGATACGGACTCCCGTTCGTAAGGGTGAAGAAATTGAGACTCCTTGCACATTGCCTGAAGACCATCTGCCGACTGAAACTGGCAAACTGATTCCGCTAAAGGACTTGGAAATTCCCACTCCCAGTGTACTCGGCATGGTCGGATTCGCCTGTGCCTGGGCTGTGGTGGGCGGTATCATTTGGCTCACCATGACCTTGGCAAAACTCGGCACGTAATCCTGATTGGTGACAAATCTACGCATCATTTCCATAGTGTTTACTAGAACATGCCGCACTCCGTAAAAAGCATCGAAACCATCTGGGTTGATCTGCCTATAAGGCCGGTGCCGGCGCGGAACATGGTCCGGGAGATCCCGCACTGGACCTTGTTCGAGATCTGCATTGTCACGCTCGATTGCGGCATCGTCGGCTTCGGCGAGACGATGGTCTATTACACGTGGGGCGAAAGCACCGTCACCGATGCGGCCAAGAATCAGGTGATTGGCAAGCACCCGGCGGAAAACATGTGGGACGACTCACTCGGCGCCGGCTTGCAAATCGCCCTGTTCGACGCCGCCGCCAAGGTCCTCGATGCGCCGCTGCATCAAATGCTTGGGCGGCAAGTCCGCGATGGCTGCCATCTCTCTTGGTGGGACATCGACCTGCCCGCTGCGGATTGGATCAGCGAATGTGAATTGGCGATTTCCCAAGGGTACACCGCCTTCAAGTCCAAGGGCCGCCCCTGGTGGGACCTCATCGAACAAACGCGACAACTGTGCGCCACTCTGCCCGATTATTTCGAAGTCGACATGGATTTCAACGGGTTCGGCATCGATGCGGCGCATTGCACGCGATTGCTGAAGGAAATGGAACAGTTTCACCACGTGGTGATGTTCGAAAGCCCGTTGCCGCATCATGACGTTGCCGGGTATAAGCATTTGCGACAACACACACATGTGCCGCTGTCGATGCATACGCAAACACACATCGGCGACCCGTCGCTGGAAGTTGCGATTCGCGAAGAGATGGTCGATGGATTTGTGCTGTGCGGCGGGGCGACAAAAATCCAGCGTGAGGCCCATTTGTGCGGCCAGTTCAACAAGTCGTTTTTCCTGCAAGTCGTCGGCACGAAAATCGCCGCCGCCTTCGGTTTGCATCTGGGAGCCGTCTTGGAAAATGCCCGTTGGCCGGCGGTCAATTGTCATCAGCTTTTCGAACGTGATTGCGTTCAACAATCCATTCCTGTTTCCAACGGTCTGGCAACCGTTCCGAACGAGCCGGGCTTGGGGATCGATTTGGACGAAGAAGCCATCGAGTTATTCCGCACCGAGCCCCAGGACAAACCGTACCCGCATCCCGAGTTATTGATCGCCATTCGCTGGCCGGCGGGGACCACGACGTATTACGCGCATACCGCTCAGTTCTGGGAGGACTGGCATGCCGGGCGACTGCCGTTTTTCCCGCGCGGGGTCAACCTGGAGCACATCGCGAACGACGGCACGGCCTCATGGAAGGACCTACGCAGCCGCGCACTGGCCGGAGCGGTCCATAGCCAATCCCCACCGTTTTGAAGCACCGCCGCTCAGACGACACCCCGTAGGGCAGGCTCCCGCCTGCCGCCATGCTCATTTGGACATTGCAAGCCAAAGGTGATTCACGGCAGGCGGGAGCCTGCCCTACATGACTAGGCGTTGCCGAGCCAGCGCGGCAGTAGATTGAGGTGGGCAAAGAGAGGCGTTTCGCCCGCTTCGGTATGCGCTGTTTCTGCCGATCCAAGACGGTCTTTCTCCGGGATCGTCGCGAATAGCGACAACTCGACATCGGCAATCGTGACCGGCGTGGGCTGATACATGCGGAACACCAAACGAAATCGCTCAGCCGGTTCAGCGACATAAGCCCACAGTCCATGCTCGACGGATTGTTCGGTCAGTTGAATCTGTCCCAGTTCTTGGATTTCCGGCCGTTTGTTCTTTCCGTGCCAACAATACAAGTCGCAACCGAGTTTTGCATTTTCGTCGGCTTGGCCGTGAAATTTCAGTTGCAGGAAATGCTGCCCCGGCAGCGACCCCGATTTGGGTGCGCTATTGCGATACCCTGCGCCTGTGTAAAACACAACTTGTTCGCTGACGGTAATCACTGGACCGTCGGACAACGGCTTGACCCGGTTCGATTCCGGATCCACATAACTCCAACCGGTTGCCAATCGGCCCGTGCTGGCGATGGGCGGCATGACGATTCCCACAATCCGCTCGCTGGCCTGCTCCTCGATTCCCGGATCGGTGTAGGGTGTCCAGGTTCCCGGCCAGACGTCGGGATACTGTTTAGCGGCTGCAATGAAATGGGGCGGAGCAACTTCCGCATGTTCGCTGTGCAGCGAGAGCGTCGTCGGCTGCGAGACTTCCGGCAACGGCACGCGGTCCTTCCACAGTTGGAAATCAAAATCGTCCGCGCGGTCATCGGGCAGGGGGATCAGAGTGAATAGCGACGGCGAAGGAAACCCTTCCACCGAGGGCAGGAACAGTTCTCCCTGATAGGCCTTGGTCTGGCGGTCAAAAAATGCGAGCCGCGGCGGAATCTGCGGTTGTTTCGATGTCTCATTCCGCCATTGTGTGACGCCGCACACGATGTGCTTTTCCGTGACATGAATGCCGCGGACCCATTGAAAACTGTTTTCCCAGGTGGGCTGTTGGATCGTCACCGGCAAGACATGGTCCGGGCTGCGGCCTGTCATTTGCATGTCGCCGACGTTGTCGTAAATCAACACTTCGCTGTTGCCGGTGGCGGAGATATAAAAATCTCCTTCGTGGACGAATCCGTCGTGCGGAAAATTCAAACCTTCCAACACGACTTCGCCCGTGTCGAAGCAGATGACTTTTCCCGTCCGCGTGCCATTCCAGTTTCCGCACGTTAAATAGATGCGGCCGTTGTGTTCGGTAATATGATTGCAGTGAACCAGATCGGTTGCGGCGGGATTTCGCTCCAGGGCGGTTTCGGCGACAGCGGGGGAGATGTCCCACAAATAATGGTGTTTGACAAAGTCTCCCTCGGGCGTGAGTTCGTCGATCGCATCCATATAGGAATTCGCGATGAACAGTTTGCCACGGTCCTTGCTGAAGTGCAGATGGTGCAAATCGGCAGCTGCCCGCGCGCCGATTTCCCACTCCGGTCGCCGCACCGTCCGCTCCAATTCGTAGCGGACTTGTCCGGCCGTGGTGTTCACACGATAAAGGTAAAGCGCCGCCGAGCTCAAGACGTACAGCAAGTCATCGACCAGCAGTGCGCCACGGAATCCGCGTCGCTTGAACGGTTCGGCGATATCTGTGATCTCAAAATGTTCCCAACTCGCTGTCAGCGGATCGAGAATACCGATCGCCGCTTGGTTGCTGGGGCGAGAATCAACTGCCAGAAGCAATCTCATATTGGGGTCGCCCTGGGGGTCTCGGATCTAAAAAAACAAAGACGACGGTGCACAATCCCGTCAAAAACTCCGGGTGGAGCAAGACGTTTATTAAAGATGGGCATTTAACGCAAGATCATTTCCGTGCACCCTTTGCGCTCGCAACGGTAACTCGCGGTTTTTTCATGGTCCGACTATTTCAAAACGAGCAATTGTGCCGCCCTTTCAGGGCTGGAACTCTCGACCGTCCCCCGAACCCAGGGCGGCGAGGAGTTCGCTACGCTCACGCCGTCTTGCCCTGGGCTAACTTGTCGTGGCCCCTTTCGGGGCGAATTCACCAGCCCCAACGGGGCCACACATGTCAGCCCAGGGCCAAGCGCAGCGACGCCCTGGGTTACGTTGACCGCGCACCAAGCCAGCCCTGAAAGGGTGGCACAATTGCTGACGTGCACCTTCGTCCCGGCACATTCGCAAACGTTCCCCAAACACGATAAAATCCCAATTTGCTATTTTCCCGCGCAGTCATTTCCGGAGCGATTGAAAACATGAGTGAACTAGCCCTATTGGGTGGTCCCAAGACCGTACAGATTCCCGAGCCGAAATGGCCCATGTGGAATGACGAGGACCGGCAAGCGGTCAACGGGGTGTTGGAGAGCGGGAACTGGTGGATGTACGCTGTCGGCGATGCCGAACTGGGCGGGGCGGAGGACAAACCCCAGCGCAGCCAAGTGGCACAATTCGAGGAAGAATTCGCCGCGCTGCACAAGGTGAAACACGCCTTCGCCGTCACCAGCGGCTCGACGGCGCTCGATATCTGCATGCGAGCCATCGACCTCAAGCCGGGCGACGAGGTGATCACCACCCCCTATACGTTCATCGCCAGCGCCACTTGCATTCTCAATGCCGGCGCGCTGCCGGTATTTGTTGATATCGATCCTGACACGTTCAACATCGATCCCAATCGAATCGAAGAAGCGATCACCGACCGCACGCGGGCGATTCTGCCGGTTTATTTCGCCGGCGAAATCGCCGACATCGAAGCGATCCTGAATATCGCTCAGCGGCACAATTTGAAAGTCATTGAAGATTCCGCCCAGGCGCCCGGTGTCGCCCTGGAAGGCGATCGCTATGCCGGTTCCTTCGGCGAAGCGGGGATCTTTAGCTTTCAAGCTTCCAAGACGCTCAACAGCGGAGAAGGGGGGATCATCACCACCAACTCCGACGAAATGGCGGAGATCGTTTGGAGCCTACGGCACGTCGGCCGGACCAAGGAAAGCTTGTGGTACGAACATCACCGCATCGGCTGGAACGCGCGGATGACCGAATTCTGTGCAGCCTTGTTGCGGACCCAACTGAAAAAACTCCCCGCTCAAAACTCCCAACGGATGGCGACCGTCGAACGGTTCTTTGAACGCATCGCCGGAGTCGAAGGTTTCGTGCCGGCCAAATTGCATCCCAAAGAAACGCACCGCGGCCACTACCTGGTCCTGTTCCACTACGATGCCGCCGCCTGGGACGGCCTGCCCAGAGAGAAGTTCCTGGAAGCGATCAACGCCGAAGGGGTTGGCGCGATTGCCGGTTACACATTCCCCACCTTCGACAATCCGCTGTTCCAAAAAACTGATTTCTGTTCCCCCGCCTCGGTCTATATGGTCGGCCGCGACGCCCCGGTCGATTACAGAACATTCACCGAAAAATGCCCCGTCGCCATCCGCGCCTGCGAAACCGAAGCCGTCTGGATGATGCACACCCCGTTTTTAGGCACCGACGCATATATCGATCAACTGGCCGATGCGGTGGTGAAGGTGCGGGAGAATTATCGGGATTTGTTGTAGTAGTCGTGGCCTGCTATTCGTTGTTTCGATATTTGCTGGCAGAAAAATGACCAAACTGACACCAATGGGATTGTTGTTTCGGACCGTTTGCGAAGAGACAGGCGGGCAAGGAATTAGTCGCGTCGGCGTGATCTCTTCGGCCAACCTTTGCGACAAGGCTGTTTGCACACGAATTGAGGCGTTACTCGCTGACCATGAATGGCAGAAGTGCTCGTCGTATCTGCACGGTGACCCAGGCGAGGACTGGGCTCAGTGGTGCGTGGTCTTCTGTGAATGCGGGCGTGCCTATTTGGTAGAAGCGGTGTTCTATATTGAGTTGTATGTCAATGACTTCGTAAGAATCATCAGGCAACTTTCCGAGTTCGAACGGGTGGAGGTAACGCAGCACCTGCGCAAGTGGCATCAGATTCGTGAAACCTGCTGATTCGCGGGTGGCCCCGAAAGATCCTTTCGGGGCGGCGCAGCCGCAGGAGAGTGCGAGCGGATGGGGAGCAGGTTTTGATGTCCGCAGCGCGCGGGAATTGTGGTAACGTTCCGGGTTAAGCGGCAGACCAAACTGCGGACTCCTGCCGACTTCGTCGGCCCAGAAAGAATCTTTCTGGGCCACCTGCACATGATTGAGATTTCGTAAAACAAGGTTCGCTGACTTAACGTAACTCGAACAAGGAGGCTGAGACCGATGTGGAATGTCAAAGCAACAAAGGCGGCGCTGGCTCTGGTGATTGGCTCCACGACCCTCTTCGCTCTAACGACCTTCGCCGCAGACTCGGCAGGCCAACCATCGAACCATTTCCGTGTGCGTGTTACGGATGTCATTGCGGTCGACGACTCGGTCGTCAAACAAATGCAGATTGAAGCAAAACCTGGTTGCAAAGCAGAAATCACGTCGGACAAGAAGGGTGGTGGGGGACTGTGGACGACAGCAGGGAAAGTCGAGGACAAGGGACTAGGTCTCATCACAGTCACGATTCTCGTTGATCGCGTTGAGTGGAAGGCTGGAGAGGTGAATGCGCTCAAGTTTCTGATGGCCATCGATGGTAATAACAGCAAGGCGCTCATGTCAGACTCAGGTCCGATGAGCGCGGGAAAGCAGCTGAACGAATTGCTGTCCGTTGCAATGAAATCCGGCGAGTACGAATACGGCAAGACAGTTCCGCTGCTGAAATTTAAAGACAAAACATACTCCCTGACCGTTACAGCCCCGCCAGCATCCCCCCGATAGCCAGCAGCCAAGCCGTGACCCGCTGATGCGGTGGTGAAGGTGCGGGAGAATTATCGCGGGGCGGCGCAGCCGCAGGAGAGTGCGAGCGGATGGGCAGCAGGTTTTGATGTCCGCAGTGCGCGGGGAATGTGGTAACGTTCCGGGTTAAGCGGCAGACCAAACTGCGGCCTCCTGCCGACTTCGTCGGCCCAGAAAGAATCTTTCTGGGCCACCCTCTCAATTCTTTCCAGGGAATCGCGCCGACACCATGCAAGTGACTTCAAACACTCCCGTGCGAACGCAGTTGTTATTGGCGGCCCTGCTGGCGACCATTGCCGGATATGTTGATTCGTATGCCGTTCAGAAGTTTGCGGTCTTTGCTTCTTTTATGAGTGGCAACACGACTCAGACCGGATTGCATGCGGGGCTGGGACAGTTTGCCGCCGCTGCACACCAGTTTTTGCCGATCCCCTGTTTCGTGGCCGGCGTTGCTGTTGGGGCATTCCTCCTGGAAGGCGAGCTGAAAAAACCGGTCCGCCGGTTATGTGGTTTGGTCGCTGTCATGCTGGCGGTCAGTGCGGTTGCGACTCGCTTCGGTTCGCTCGCAAACACGGTCAGCATCATCGCGGCCAGCTTTGGGATGGGAGCGATGAATACGGTCCTGTCGCAGGTGGGACGACAATCGGTGAGCCTGGGTTTCGTGTCGGGTGATTTGAATCAAATCGGCCGCCACTTGGCATTAGCGGTCCGAGGAACGCCGCTGCCCGATGCCGTCTCGGCAGGGAATACACGCTGGCGCAGGGCGGGTGTGCTGGCCATCGTGTGGTTGTGCTTTCTCACCGGTGCGGGACTGGCGGGCGTGTGGATGCTGTTTCTCGTAGAATGGACTCTGATCCCGCCCTTGATTGTCTTATGCTACTTGGCAGCTTTTTACCGCAGTCCACAGTCAAGTTGACATAGCGCCAGTTCCAACGGCCGTCGCAAGCTAACTTCCATCCGGCTCAGTCGGACCACTACGGTCGGGTGTTTTGAAACAGCGGGAGTGATTCTGTGAGCGATTCAACCGACACGACGCAATCGGCGGGCGGGACCTTGGGCTGGGAGTCTTTTCGCTTCGCAGTGGCTGCCTTGCTGTTCGCGACCGCCGTGATCAAGATCGTCAACATGGCACAAATCTTGACCGGTGGCGGCTTGCTGGGCACGATGCCGCGTCTGGTGGCCGTGACGACCTTCGAAGCGGCGGTGGCGGTCTATCTGATTGTCGGCAATCGGTGTTTGGCCTGGCTGCTGACGCTGACGACGTTCGCGATCTTTGTCGCATCGACGTTATATGCCATTTCGATGGATCAGCCTTGTGATTGCTTCGGCGGAAAATTGGAGCCTGAGACGGTCGTGGTCATCGACGCTGTCGTGTTGCTGCTGACGGCGTGTCTACGTCCGCGTCGCTGGCAGGTCGCTTCACCTAAGCTAATCCGACAACTGACGGTTGTGACCGTGGTGGCCGGTCTCGTTGCGGGGGTGGCGGTTTGGCGCTATGACGTTCTCTTGGAGAAAGAAAGGTCGCGCTTACTGGTGGCAGAGGTGCTGGTCGGCAAGCCATGGCCTCTGAACGGACAAACGGACCCGCGACTGTCGGAACTGGACAGCGGCAAATGGATGATCTTGATTGCGCGGCAGGACTGTGGTCATTGCCGAGAGATGGTCGCCCGATACTTTGCCGATCCGGAAACACATCGCCCCGACGAACGAACGGCATTTTTTGTTTTTGGCGGGCGCGATCCCCAGTGGCGATTTCAGCTGGACCGGGTCGCTTTCGATCCGCCAAGCGAAGCCCTGCTCAGTTGGCCAGACGGTGAGCCCTACGTCATCAACCCGGCAATCTTTCTGGTGGATAATGGCGTCGTTATAGACGCCGCCGAGGGGACAGAGTCCGAACAATTCTTAGGGTCACTATTGAGCGGTCCCGAACCGGCAACGCCATAGGGGCTACGTGTGGGCGTGTTTCAGATCGAACGACCGTAGAAACTAACAGGCCGCTTGTTGCCCACGTACTTCCTCAGGTCATGGCAATTGCCAAAAGGTCCAACTTGCCTTTGGCCACGGAGGTCGCCATTTCGGAGAATTCGATTCGCGCCGCGTTGATCGCAGCTAAATCGGACGACCCGCCGCCCCATAACCAATGGGGTTTCTTGAAGGGCGGCGAATGATCTTTGAGTCGTTTTTCGATGTCAGCTTCAGTTTTTCCCTGCAAAGTTTCCCGTGGCAAAAAACCGACACCCGGCGGGAAGAAGGTCGACGTCGGAACTGGAAATGGCGGTTGAGACTGCTGCAGCAAGGGCCAAATTCCCACCTCTCCGAAGAAGGCATCCCAACTTCGACCGGCAAGTAAGCTTTCCAAGACAATCATTTCGCCGTCGACGTTTGCCATTTCCGCCAAGGCAATAAAGTAATCGATGGCCAAGTCCTCGGCGTCTTCATCCTCTTCTGCGTCATAAGGTTTGGGGATTTCGTTGCGGCAAATCCGCTCGGCCAGAAGCAAGCAAACTGCGATTTGGTCGTCGTCATATGGGGACTCGGCCACTTTCATGTTTTCCTCGGTTTCCTTCATCAGTCGGCTACGGTCTTGCCGTAGGCGGCGCGCAAACGCATCTGCATCTAGAGCGAAGAAAACAATTGAATATCTCAATTTAGGCCTCAGCAGTAGTTTCTTCCAAACCGAGTGACTGTCGCGTAACAAGGTAAGGTGACAAATTGTCCGGTAATAACGGCAGCTCCATGCCGTTGTATTGCGCTATCTCGTAGATTACGGATTCCGGTGTTGCAATAAGTTCGGGAAAAGCAAATCCAACGCCTTGCTTCTCGACTGTTTTGTCAAAACGTATTAACGATTCACGCATCGTCGCCGCCAACAATTCTGCATCTTTCGCCACAACAGCATCCCATGCCTGCAGCAGTATTTTCGTTTTCTTCGTTCGCTGTTTCGCGATTAACAAGCGGGATTGGTCCGCTCGTTCTGTCGGCTCATTTCGAATGCCTGAAGCGATCACCGAATACAAGGATCCAATCTCTGGCGAAACGCCGCACAGGCTCGCAATGTCAATCTGACGAGCCCAATCACTGATTCGCTCGACATCCTCCCACCGCCGAGCAAGTATTGCTAGCAACAGGCCATCGGCGAAGGAGTTAAAGAAGACAATTTCCTGATCCGCATCCTCGCGGGAATGTATTTCCTCTTCAGACTTCCACCAATGACCAAAGAATAAATCAATCGCAGTATCAACTCCCGCTTGCAGCACGGCATTGACGTCGTCAATGGTCATGAGTTGCAGAGAATGGATGCAAATTATTTTATAGGCTTCGTGAATATTACTTTCACGAACCGTCATTGCATCCCATGCTGGATCTGGATTCGTGATGTCGTTTAAACTCATCGCCACAGCTTGACGAATCTCGCTGCTTCGAACCTCTGGCTCAAAGCCGATTAACCGATATCGAGCTGCGGATGGATCGGCGTGGGGAGCCTCAACAAGACTCTGTAATATCTGCCGCAATCGCTCAAAAAACATATTTTCCTGATCTCCATGGCTTCCTATTCGCACCTTTCGGTGGATCATAGATTTGAAAACCTGCCAAAATGTGCCATCGTTGATTTTGGGAGGTCGCTGCGCCTGCTTTTAAATTTCACTCGAATGATCGTTGTAATCATTTTGTCTATTAGAGTGTATGCGGTCCACAAATTTGTCGCTTTCATATCTTCACCGCGGGGGTGGCGCCGCCGCTGGGTGGCAGGTTTTGATGTCCAGAGCGCGCGGGGATGTTCCGGGTTGAGCGGCAGACCAAACTGCGGCCAGCAGCCGACTTCGTCGGCCCAGAAAGAATCTTTCTGGGCCACCCGCCTGGTTCTGGGGCTACCTTACGGGGGAATTCTCGGGGGTTGTTGTGAACCCAATGTGTGCAGCGAGCGTCATTTCTTAGGGCCGGTTGGATCGGCCGTTTCAAATTGGATTCTAAACTGCGGCCCTACTGTCCGGCATCGTTTACTGGTACCTCGCCACGGGCAGGGATATAATCCGCTCATCACATCCCCAGCTTCGCCGAGAAGGCTCGCCATCATGACCGAAAAATCAAACGAAGAACCAGTATCTTCCGTTCCGGCCGCCACACCGGAGGCGGAACACGTCCAAGCCGAAGATACGGCAAACATCATTGAGGCGTATCATGCTGTCGCGGAGTGGATTCGCTTCGCCGATGCTAAGTCGGGGGTTGTCTTGACGGTCAGTGCTGCCTTGGCGGGAATTTTAATTCCTACGATCCGCCCCATCATCGATGATCCAGAAGGAATCCATTTGATCCCGATGTGGAAAGCAGCAGCGTTGTCCTTTTTTGGGTTGTTTCTGATCTTTTTGATTCTCTCGGGAGTCGCCGCATTTCGCTGCATCAACCCCTTCCGCTTGCGCGGCAAACACCCGTCGCTTGAACGGTGCAGTCACTTTCACCCGGCAGCGATCTCGGATAACTACAAAATCGATCAGGAGCAGGAATTTGTGCGAGATTGCAATCAAGGGGGGGTGGTCAAATTCCGCGAAGAAGTCCTGACCGCATTGTTGATCGACTCACACATCTCCAATTCCAAATACCAGCGCGTTTCGTCGGCGATCCAGTGGTTTACGGTGAGCGTGGCGTTCGCATTTTTATATCTGCTCACGATCCAGCTCTAAGGCTCTGTCAGTTCTGGGTCAGACGGCGATGCCCCAGTAGGGTCCCGTTCGGAAATCCCTCGATGTAGCAATTGTAACGCGGGCGGATTGGTTGTTGGCGTCCGAGTGCGTGCAGTTGGCACAGCTCGTGAATGTGCGCAGCTTCTGTCGTAAAAGTTGAGATGAGCCGCACGCCGCCGAGTCGCGGGTCTTTCACCGAATACACAACCAGGGATTGTGGAGCCGAGCCGCGACGGTTGGCCTGCAGTTCGACCATATCGGTCCGTAGCGAGATGCGCCGTTTCCCCCCGGCATCGGTAACGGTCACATCCTCAGTGATTCGCGACGACTTGAGTGCGGCAAAAGCATAGTCCCGCAGCACCTCAGCGATGTCCGAGTTCTCTGCGGATGCTCGTTTCCATTGTCGACAGTCACAAAGCGCGATCTGTCCCAAACACCACGTCACATTTTGCAGCAACGTCCCTTGCTTCGGTTCAGCGGTCAGCGTTCGTCTAGGGAGCCCCAAGCCCTCTTCGATCGTATGGTTCAGCCAGCGTTTTCGTTTGTAGCCAAACGGTGTTTGTAACCAACTGAAGAGATATCCATACGTATGAATCAATCCCGCATGGTAGGACTGGCCGTCGCGGATTTTTTCCTGCGCCAAAGTGCCGATCACGGTCAGGATTTTGGGGTGCACGATGATATCTTGGGCGAATTCGTCAAAGTTGCGGCTTCGGCCCCACAGCTTTAACAGTCCGCTTCCGGCATCACGTTTCAATTGCGCTGCAATCGTGGGAACGGCTGCGGTAAAAGCGCATGTCGTGATCCGTCCTTTGCGGGATTCGTCAACGAGCCGCCGTGCGATTCGTTCGTATTGAGTTCCTGATATCACAGACCGTCCGTTTCGTAGACTTGCGTGAAGGGAAGGGGTATGCCGGGCGCTGCTAGGTCGATCGAACGATGTCGCAAGTTGCCGCCAATAGAATTTGAATTGAAGCAGAATCAGCAATAAAACAAAACCGCTCTTGCGTTCTACGACGAACGTAGTAACATGGCGATTATTACATCTGTCGTAATCGAGGGCTGCTGTGAAGAAGAAATCCAATTCTACCTCCCCGCGTCTCACTGCTGGGGAAATTGAAATTCTTGAAATGCTCTGGGCTGCCGGAGCGGTGACGCTTTCTGCTGCTCACAAAGCCATGAAACGGGCTATTGGGTATACCACCGTGCAAACCCGGCTCAACCGGCTGGTGGAAAAAGGGTTTGTGGTTCGTAGTGATGACCGGCCCGCCCAGTACTCCGCCGCTGTTTCGCCCAATGATGTCAGTGCGGGGCATTTGGATTTGTTGCTCAAGCGCGTCAGCGGGGGGAGCGTCGTGCCGTTGGTTACGCATCTTGTCCGCGACCGCCGGCTCTCTTCCGACGAAGTCAGCGAACTCAAAGCATTGATCGAACAGGCGGAAAAAGATCTGGGGTCTTCCTCGAAAAAAGGACGCTAGCCGTGAACGAAATCGCCTCGCTGTTCTGGCCGCATCTGTTGCGCGGCACGGTCATCTTGTCCGTCACGTGCATCGTCGTCATTTGCGTGCTACGCCTCTTGCGGGTTTCTTCGCCAACGCTGCATCGCATCGCTTGGTGCGCGGTGTTGCTGCAAGGCTGTTTGATCTCCAGCTTTACGTTGCCTATCCCCTGGCACGATCCTCTATCCGTCTCGGCGCTGCCGGCGCCGATGACCATACCAGAGATGCCGCTCAGCGATGTTCCTAACACTGATATTGTCGTAACTACACTTGAGGTTGATGCCCCTGCGGAATTACCCGCTGTCATTCCCGCCGAAGTCAAACCGGAAATAAAAACGTCGCCGGTTCCAACGTCCGTCTGGTTCTTATTGGTCTGGATTGCGGGCATGTTGGTTGCCGTTGTTCGTTGGACGGCTGGGTATGCTTGGTTCTTGCGTAGCCTAAAACCAATCACGACGGACGATGAAACGTGGCAAGCGGAGTGGCGGGAATTACAAACTGCGCAGAACGTGCGTCGACCCCTTCCGCTGATTATCACCGCTGCCCAGGGACCCATGCTCTGCCGGTTGCCGCAGGGGTTTGCCGTGATTGTTCCCGAAACGTTATGGCGAAGCTTTGCGGCATCTCAGCGACGGGCGGTGCTGCGGCACGAATTGGCGCATTACCTGCGCGGCGATGCGCTGAAGTCATTGGCGATGCGGTTGTTGGCCTTGCCGCACTGGTTCAATCCTTTGGCATGGTGGACCGTCCGGCGGTTTGATGAAGCGGCCGAATGGGCCTGCGATGATGCCGCCGTTGACAATCTCGGCCAGTCGCCCACGTCGTTTGCCAAAACGTTGTTGGAGTTGGGGACCGTAGCCGCTCCTCCCTTGAGTCATAGTCCGGCGGCAAGTGGCCATTCGTTGGCGCGTCGCATCCGCCGCATGTTGTCCGCCTCGCCGACTCAAGACCAACCCTGGAAAAAAACATTGGTCCTACTTGTCGGTGTTTTAGCCGTGCTGCTCAATGTGATCCGCTTAGAATTGGTTGCCAAGGCCGCGCCGCCGACGAATCCGGCAGGGGAAGTCGCAACGGATTCTGACGATGCGCCCCTTGCCAACGAAGCGGAGAAACCTGCACCCGCCGCAAAGAAAACGTTGAAGGCAAAACTGCCTAAAGCGGTGCAGGGGGGGATTGATTATCTATTTTCGCAACAGCAACCCGACGGTCATTGGACGAATGGTGACGAGAATTCGTGGGTCATTGGAGTCACGAGCCTGTGTACATTTGCGCTGCTCGAAAGCGGCGTGACGGCGGACGAACCATGCGTGAGCGACGCGCTGGATTATTTACGCAAGCAAAAACCGACACGAACCTATGAAGTCGCCTTGCAGACGTTGGCATTGTGCGCCGCCGGAGCCAAGCAGGATCTCGCGACCATTCAGCGAAATGTGGTCATCCTCGAAAGTGGACATATTCAGCGGGGGCCAGGGCAGGGTACATGGAGTTACGGCACGGGCAACCGCTTGAACATGGCAGGGGGTGACAGTTCCAACAGCGAATTCGCCATCTGGGCCTTGGATGCTGCCGCCAATGCCGGTGTGCAGGTCAAACCCGAGACGTGGAAGTTGGCGTACGATCATTGGAGTAAGAGTCAATTGGCGGAAGGGGGGTGGGGATATAGGGCTCGCAGTCCAGCAACCGGCAGCATGACCTGCTCGGGAATTGCTTCGCTGGTGATTTGCCACCGCCGCGTCTTCAAGGACGATCAAGACGACGCACCGGACCTCAAGAAAATGCTGGCTCCCAGCCTGGAATGGATGGCCAAGAATTTTGCCGTCGGGATCAATTCACCGCAACTCAACTGGCAATTGTACTATATGATGGTGCTTCGCAACGCGGGTGAATTATCGGGCACCCAGCGGTTCGGCGAACACTCCTGGTACGCCGAAGGGAGCTTCTATTTGTCCGAGCGTCAGTCCAAGAAAACCGGCGCGTGGAATGGGGCGGGACAGATGGAAGACGAAATCCTGAGCACGGCGATGGCGTTGTTGTTTTTGAAGGCGGGGCCGCCAAAGGTTGCAGCGGAGACGTCGGCGGTTGAACCGGCGGAGGGTGATTCTCTGGTGGCGAGAAAGGCGGCCGTTGACGAATTGAATAAACTGGGCCTTCGCCACCCATTGGAAGTCGGTGATGGCAAACGGCCTTACTTCGAGGTTGAGTTGAGCGGAAGTGAAGTTACCGATGCCGATCTCAAACATCTCAAAGATTTAGGCGGGCTATTGGTATTAAAGTTCGAGAAAACGCAAATCACCGACGCGGGTTTAAAGCACGTCATGCCGTTGTCGGGGTTGAGGTTACTATGGGTGCAAAACTCGAAAATTACAGTCGCCGGGCTTCGCGAACTTTGGCGTGTGATGCCCAGACTTCAAGTCGTAGAAATCAATACGATAGCCGAGGGCGATCCGGGAACGGCGAAAAAACTGCTCCGGGAGACTGGCGACGCGCTGATCGCCGCCGCGGCTGCGAGAGAGGCGAGCAAGCCGCGTACACCCGTTGAAAAAGAGATTTACGCTGCTCTTAAGGCTCGTGACGATACCGTCAAGTCTTTTCGGTTTGTATGGACAGAGCGGCACACTGACCACAAGGGCTCACAACATAGCATCGCAGACCGCGCTCGGGTTGCGCTCGGCCAAGATACCAGTTATACCTGGACCACCGAAATGGCCGTTGACGGGAAGAAGATGCTTTATTCATTTTCCGGAAAACAACCGACCTATGACGCTAGCGGTGAGGCGGAATTCATTGAAAGACGTTATCTGAGCGGATTCAATGGTCGGGAAATGCGGTCTGCTTCCCTGTATCCCGGATCGTCTAAGATAACACAGGGTTTTTTACGCCCGGCGAACAGGAGCGACGACGTCGCGCTAGCCAGCACCAACATTTTGCGATGGCTCTATTGCACGTTTGATCCCACGATGACGAATACCAACTGGCAGAGTCTTGAAGTCGTAAAAGAGCCTGCCGAAGTTCGGGGGCACCGTTGTTGGGAATTGCGTCGACGATATGAGGGAATAAATCCTGGTGCCCCCAAAGTGCCGTCGGCGTCCTGGTGGGTGGATCCCAACCGGGAATACGTGATCGTACGTTACGCCTACTCAAGCAGCGCCGGCACGGTTCAGTCACAATTCGATATTGATTATCAACAGGATGACAAGCACGGCTGGGTTCCGTCGCTTTGGCGGTTTCGCCGATTCGATCACAATGGCAAAGTCCGTACGACAACAATTTCACGCGTCACAGAATACGAAATCAATCCCCAACTCGACGACGACATCTTCACCCTTCAATTCCCACCCGGCACGCATATGAACTGACATTCGCCACCAAACCCCTCTTGCTCCATTTGAGATAATCCCGTATCGTCCCCGCTTCGCAGTGGGGGCGCGACCGCGTTCCCCGTGCTGCGTGGCACCATGGATGGTTGTTTCTTGGGATAATCAATGCATATTTTCTTTTCCGTCGGCGAACCCAGCGGCGATGCTCATGCGGCGAAGCTGATTGAGGAGATTCGTCGTCGCGATCCGCAGTCGCGGTTTTCTGGTTACGGCGGACCGCAGATGGCTGATGCGGGGTGTGAGTTGCAATTTGAACTCACCACGATGGCCGTGATGGGGATCGTGGCGGTGTTGCCGCTGTTGCTGAAATTCTATCGGCTGGTCAAACAGGCCGAAGTGTTGCTCAAGGAGCAGCGGCCCGATTTGGTGGTGTTGGTCGACTTTCCCGGTTTCAATTGGTGGATCGCTCGCAAGGCGAAACGTTTGGGGATTCCGGTCGCCTTCTACATGCCGCCGCAATTGTGGGCCTGGGCTTCGTGGCGGATTCACCGCGTCCGCAAATTCGTAGACTATGTGCTCTCGCCGTTGGAATTCGAAACGCGTTGGTATTGCGATCAGGGAGTCGATGCGGAGTGCGTGGGGCATCCCTTTTTTGATGAAGTGGCCCAGCACAAATTGAACGCCGATTTCATGCACGAACAAACTGAGCGGGGCGGGACCGTGATTGGAGTGCTGCCCGGCTCGCGCAATCAAGAGGTGCAACGCAACTGGCCAATTCAATTGGCGACCATCCGCCGAGTGCACCAGCGTTGCCCCACGACGCGGTTTCTGGTTGCTTGTTATAGTCAACAGCACGTGGAGTGGTGCCGCGAATTGTTGACCGATGAGTCAGAGGATTTGCCGATCGAATTGTGCGTGCAGCGTACGCCGGAAGTGATTGAGGCCGCCGATGCGTGTTTGATGGTCTCCGGGTCGGTCTCGCTGGAAGTTCTGGCGCGGCAGACGCCGGCGGTCGTGATCTACGTGATGTCGAAAACGCTGCATCGGTTGGGCAGTCCGTTCATTCGTTGCGCTTATATCACCTTGGCGAATCTGATTGCCGGGCGTGAAGTGATGCCGGAATTTGTGGTTTTAGGGGACCCGCAAGCGGATATTGAGCGGATGGCGGGGATTTTGGAGCAATGGGTCCATAACCCCGACAGCCGATTGCAGCGCAAGGAAGAATTGGCGACGATTGCGGCCGCTGCCGCACAGCCAGGGGCCACTGCCCGTGCTACCGATGCGATTTTCCGGCGTTTTTCGGCGATTGAGAACTCAAAGTCAGCCGAGCGCCGCGCTGCTTGAGGCATTTGTCGACCCCTGCGAGGCAGTCCGCTGGTCTGGCGTCCTGGTGAATTTCGGTTCGATTGCTGTCCATAGGTTGAAATTCCGGGCACAGGGCATCACTATACGGGCACCGGTATCGCGCTGCGCGCGTCGGAGCCGCGTGGGCGTCGCAATCCGTCGTGCGGAGACCACCCTCGATTGTCAGGTTTCGTACGGAAATCGCAGTCGGTAAATGACTAAACAGAGAGTGGTGACGCCACTAGGGCCAATTCCATCGGCATTGAGAATTTTTGAGTTCATTCATGGTTGAAGATACTGTTCGCGTTGCCATTGTTGGAGCGGGTGCGAATACCAGATTACGCCACATTCCCGGCTTTCGCGAAATCGACGGCGTCGAAATCGTAGGTGTCGTCAACCAGACTCAAGAATCGACGGCTCGCGCCGCCCAGGAATTGTCGATTCCCAAGCAATACCCCGACTGGCAAGCCTTGGTTTCCGACGATGACGTTGACGCTGTCATGATCGGCACTTGGCCGAATCTCCACTGCGAAATCACTTGTGCCGCTTTGGAAGCAGGCAAACATGTCCTCACCGAAGCCCGCATGGCTCGCAACGCTTCCGAAGCTCACGCGATGCTCAAGGCGGCTCAGGCGCATCCCGACTTGGTTGCCCAAATCGTGCCTAGCCCGTTTGGCTTGGAGCACGAAAGCCGTATGCGGCAATTGATCGAGGATGGCTTTATCGGCGATCTGCGCGAGATGGTCGTGGTCGGCGCTGCGGACGCATTTTGGGATTACACCAAGCCGCTGCATTGGCGGCAAGACGCTGAGATCAGCGGATACAATACCCTGACCCTCGGGATCATGCACGAAACGGCCATGCGTTGGACGTCGCCAACAACGCGGGTCTTCGCGCAGGCGACGACGTTTGAACCGAAACGCCCTTCGAAGGTTGGGACGGATATTCTCGACGTCACCGTCCCAGACAGTCTGCAGGTGCTCACAGAACTCTCCGACGGCGCGCGCGGCTTGTACCACTTTAGCGGGATTGACCTATTCGGGCCGGGACACCAAATCCACCTCTACGGCACCCGCGGCACGATCAAAGCCAAATTCAACGACGGCGAACAGATCTTCGTCGGTCACGCCGGTGACGACGATATGACATTGCTGCGTGTTCCTAAGGAACAGCTCGGCGGATGGCGGGTCGAAGCGGAATTCATTGGCGCCATTCGCGGCACCGAACCGGTGCGGCTGACTGATTTTGAATCCGGCGTACGGTATATGGAGTTCACCGAAGCCGTGCATCGCAGCATTCAAACCAACGCACCGGTCAACTTGCCGTTAGCATAAGCTATCGGTTGGGCAGTTTGGTCCAGACGCCGATCGGAGGCGGGGAGATGTCGGTTCGTCGATCGGAGCGAACTTGCACGGGCTTGATCCACTGCGTACGTTGAATCTGTTGCGGATTCGGTTGAGGCATGACCGTGTTGCGTTCTCTCGCGATTTCGTTGAGCCAATGGCGTGCGGATGACATGCGCGGGTCGAGTTGCAGTGCGTAATGTAACTGTGCTTCGCCTTGCTTCCAATAACCCGCTTTGCACAACATGACTCCCACATTGAAATAAGCGGCCGCCTCGCCCACCGTCTCGGCGAACATAGGCAGAGCGGCACGCATGTTGCCAGTTTCCGCTAGCGCCACAGCCATGTAATAACGCGTGATATCCACCCCGGAATTGCTCTGCACAGCACCGCGTTGCATGAGCCCGGGAAAACGCCGCGCCGGCAATGGCATATGCGGTGTAGCCATCGAGACAGCTTGGCGAATTTGCCGGCCGTTGGTGTTCATCTGTCGCCGCGCTTCGCCGGATTCCAGGCCTGGCTCAAGAGCGTTCGGCTGCTCGTCGGCATTGTCGGTCGCGTCCTCGGTGGTGTCTTCGGTGGCCTCCTCGGTGGCATCGACCGGGTCAGCGACAATGCGGCAGTTCGGCAGTGCGACTTGCAGTTCGGCGATTCCTACCGGTGTGACGCGGGTTCCGACTAGACTCAGTCCTTTGAGTTTGTCAAAGCCCCGCAGATGTTGCAGTCCGGCGTCGGTGATCTGCGTGTGTCCTAACAACAGATACTTGAGATCTTTCATATTCCGCAAGTGGGCCAATCCGGCATCCGTGACTTCGGTTTTATTCAGACCCAAGGATTGCAGACCGTTCAACTCGGCAATTTGAGCCAGTCCGGCATCTCCGACGGCTGTTTCGTTCATCCACAACAGTTGCAGCCGATTCAAGTTTTTGAGGTTCTGTAATCCTGCATCCGTCAGGCTCGTTCCATTGAGCGACAGACGCGTCAAATTCGACATCCAATGCGGGTGAGCGAATGCCGCGTCCGTGATCGTTGTTTCGCTCAGGTCAAGTTGCGTTAAATTCTCCAAGCCGGCGCCGTTTCGCAGGTCATCGTCTCCGACGATTGTTCCCGACAAATCCAACACGCTGATATCCTGTGTTGAGTCCAGTTCCACCGTTCCGCCCAGGGATTCAAACCGCGTCGCCAATTCCTGGGAGGTCACCGCCGGTTCCGCTTGGGTTTGCGGATCCATTGGTGCAGCCGTGGGTGGATCCACGGGAGGGGCAGCGTACGGTTCGTCCAGTTGTACCGGACCTGTGGAGAGTTGCTGATCGGCTTCCGCAATGGCGGCCGGCGCTTGTTGCTCAGCGGCGGGTGCACAGACTTGGCAGCATCCGGCTGTTTCCTTTTCCGCGTGTTGACAACCGCAGACACCGGCGAACCCCGCCAGCCCGATCGTCGCGACGACAGTCACCAGTTTTTTGGAGGGCAAGGAGAATTTGTTGAACATAATAGTCGGACCCGCGTTGAAACATGGAAAGACCGTAACAGAAAGATCGCACTGAGCATGGCTCAGGGGGCGGTAATCATTTTCGGTGCAACCGGTTTCACCGGTCCATTTCAAAACAACCAATCGCGCGATCCCGAATAACCCGGCGACGATTGGCGCAATCGATCCGGCTATGTGGCCTCGTGGCGTTGTAACAAGTGTGCGGCACACGACGATCTTGCCAAACATGAGTCCCTTTCGCAGGCAGAGCATTCGCTACAACCGGACCGTCGCGATAGGGCAAATCGAGGGGCATTTTCAGTCCCGCAGGAAAGCCAATCAGCGGGGTCCTGCTTACAGTCGCCGCGGCGCGTCATTGACACTGCCGACCGAAAACGGCAAGCTGATGCATGAAATCCAATAGTACTCCCATGGCCAAACTTGGCAGAGAATCATTGAATCGTGCGGAAGGCATCCTTCATGAAATTGACGACAGCCATCATTGCGGCGCTGCTGGCCACTTATACCTGCTCGGACTGTGCCCAGGCGGCGGATAAACCGAATATTTTGTTCATCTACACCGACGACCAAGCTCCTTGGGCGCTGGGGCTTTCGGGACATCCGGATGCGGTAACGCCCCACTTGGACGAGCTGTTTCGCAGTGGTGCGTATTTGGTCAATGCATTCACAACGACCCCGGTTTGCAGTCCGTCGCGCGCGGGATTGATGACCGGTCGTTATGGCAGTGAACTGGGCATCACCGATTGGATCAATCCTCGACACGAGTATGGAGTTGGTCTGCCGCCCAGTTCTCTCTGTTGGACGGAAGTCCTGCAGCAACACGGATACACCAACGGCCTGATCGGCAAATGGCATTTGGGTGTCCCGGACCGTTTTCATCCGACGCGTGCCGGCTTTGATTACTTCATGGGGTTTCGATCCGGGGGGACAAAAGTCAAAGGCGCTGTTTTGGAAACTGAGGGACAGCAACAAACCTTTCCCGGTTTCACCACCGACGTGCTGACCGACTATGCCATTGAATTCATCAAGGATCATCAAGAAAAACCGTTTGTCTGTTGCGTCCACTACCGCGCGCCGCACGCCCCATGGTTGCCGCAACCGGAGTCGGATTTAGAACCGTTCAAAGACCTCGATCCCACGCTTCCGCATCCGGATTATCCCAAGTTGGACGTCAAAAAAGTGAAGCAAAAAACGCGGGAATACTTGGGGAGCGTCCATGGCGTGGATCGCAATGTCGGCCGGTTGATGCAAACGTTGGACGACCTGAAATTAGCTGACAACACAATTGTGGTATTCACCAGCGATCACGGCTACAACATGGGCCACAACGGTATTTGGCACAAAGGCAACGGCCACTGGATTTTGACCGAGTTTCCCGCAGGGACGGAGAATGTCCCCCGACGACAACGACCGAACATGTACGACAATTCAATCCGAGTGCCAACCGCCATCCGCTGGCCCGGTGTGATCAAACCGGGCACGATCGTGGAAGAGACCTTCTCCAACTTGGACTGGTATCCCACACTTTTGGGGATGGCCGGAGTCCCCTTGCCGGCGGACACCATCCTCCGTGGTCGAAGTATTGTTCCGGTGCTGGAGGGCAAATCGACCGACTGGGACAACGACTTTTATGCCGAATACAGCACCAAGCACCAGTCGCACACGCACATGCGGATGTATCGCACCCCGCGTTGGAAGCTGGTCCGCGATTTTCTCAATCCCGAGCGCGACGAGTTGTACGACCTAGAGGCTGATCCAACAGAAACCACGAATCTGATCCACAAAGACACGCCGGAAACCAACGCGGCGATTGAAAAGCTGCATGCGAAAATCATTGAGCAGATGCAGGAAATCAACGATCCCGTATTGGCGCTCGTCCAAGAATGACCAATGGCCGCTACAACTGTTGCTCGGCGATTTCGATGGCCTTCAACAGGCCGCGGGCCTTGTTTAGCGTTTCTTGATATTCGCTTTCCGGGACGCTGTCGGCGACGATGCCGGCGCCGGCTTGGACGTAGACGGTCTGGCCTTGCATGACCATTGTTCGCAGGGCGATGCAGGTGTCCATGTTGCCGGTGAAATCGACGTAGCCGACCGCCCCGGCATAGGGGCCGCGGCGGTGCGGTTCGAATTCGTCGATGATTTCCATCGCCCGCACCTTGGGGGCTCCGGAGACCGTACCCGCCGGCAGTCCGGCACGCAGCGCATCGAGTGCGGTACGACCTTCGGCGAGTTGACCGGTGACGTTAGAGGTGATGTGCATCACGTGGCTGTATTTTTCCACGACCATCATGTCGCTCAATTCCACCGTGCCGTATTCGGCGATGCGGCCCACGTCGTTGCGTCCCAAGTCGACAAGCATGACATGTTCGGCGCGTTCCTTGGGGTCGGCCAATAACTCTGCGGATAAACGTTCGTCCTCCGCTTCCGTCGCACCCCGTTTGCGGGTCCCGGCCAATGGACGGATCGTGACCTGCCCATCCTCGACGCGAACCATGATCTCCGGCGAACTGCCGATGAGATTCACAGCCGGGGTTTTGAGCAAAAACATAAACGGGCTGGGATTGACCACCCGTAAGCTGCGATAAATATCGAGCGGCCGCGCGTGCGTCTCTAATTCCAATCGCTGGCTGAGCACGACTTGAAAGATGTCCCCGGCGCGGATGTATTCCTTGCAGGATTCGACAGCCGCTTCGAATTCGGGTTGCGTGAAGTTCGAGCGAAACTCAATCGTCGATTCCTCGTCCAGGTTGATGTCGGTGACCTGCAGGTCGGAGGCACCCATTTGGAGTTGTTTGCAAAGCTCATCCACCCGTTTGCGCGCTGCATCGTAATCAGCCCGCAAGTCCTCCCCGTCGGTACGGGCGTGGACGACAACCAGCACAGTCTTGTTGATTTGATCGAAGATCACCATCCGGTCGTAAAACGCGAACGACAAATCGGGCAACTGGCGGTCATCTTCCGGGGCATTGGGCAGATGCTCGGCGTAGCGGACGGTGTCGTACCCCGCATACCCGACGGCGCCGCCAGCAAAGCGGGGCAGTCCAGGCAAGTGCACCGCGCGGTATTGGCTGAGCAGGACTTCCAATTCGTGCAACGGATCGTCGCAGTCCCGTTCTTCGACACGGCCGTCTTGGTGTGTGAGCTTGATGCGCGTGCCGTAGGCATCGAGCTGCAGGAATGGATCAGCGCCGAGGATGCTGTACCGGCCGATCTGTTCGCCGCCGACGACGCTTTCAAACAAGAATGAGCAAGGCCCCCACTGGATCGTACTATAAGCGCTCAGCGGGGTCAGCGTGTCACTGACCAATTGCCGATAAACCGGCACCACATCGGAATCGGCCGCCAGTTTGGCGAAAGTGTCGAAGTCAGGGTAGTACTTCATAGCTGTCGAACTTTATTGCTGGTGTTCAGTGATGTTCGTTGGGGCGACCGAGTGAATTGTCACGATTCAAAGCTTGAGTTGGGTGCCTGCCCACAAAAACGCGCTACAGGGTCAGATTAGCCGCAGATTATTTGTTTGAATCGGATCGGCCGACCTGTACATAAGGTATGATCAATAAGGTGTCCGGTCAGTTCCGTCGCCGAGGGGCAGAATTCTGGTTGCTTGGATTTGAGCAACGACGATCAGCAAACGTAACCGCATCCATAGTACCAGCTTGGCCTTAGGCGCGACAGTCAGAAACGTCGTCGCTTGACACTCGGGGGGCCGCGAATAGAATTGAATTGAGGTGATGCCCGACGGGAACGGCCCGTAGAGCGGATGCCCTTTATTGCGCACACATCAGTTTTTTGAAACAACCGTTTCAATGAAGAAATGCAGCAAATGCCCGAAGCCGGCAACCTTGCACATCACGGAACTCGTGAAGCAAGTGCCGCATGAGATCCATCTGTGTGAGGATTGCGCGCAACAATACCTCAACCAAGACGAGCCATCGCCCGCCTCGGAACCGGAGGAAGGGATGATGGTCAAGTTGCAATTGGATGCGGGTGACAAAGAACTGGCGGAATTGGATAAAAACGTCTGCCCCAATTGCGGCATCAGTTTTCGAGAGTTTCGCAGCCAAGGGCGGTTTGGGTGTCCTCATGATTATGTCGTCTTCGGCGACGAGTTAGAGGCACTTCTGGAGAATATCCACGACGAGCGACAACATTGCGGAAAAGTTCCCAAGCGTGCACCCTCCGACAGCCAACGCCAATACCAACTGATCAAACTGCGGAGCGAATTGCGCAAAGCGGTGGCGGAGGAATCTTACGAAGAGGCAGCGCGGTTACGGGATGAAATCCAGGCGATGGAAACGGCGCTATCGCAAGGCACGGGTGACGCAGACTGATGGAATGAGGATGCCCTGTCTGGTTCATCAGGCTAGGCGGCGTGTCAAATTGAAATGCTAATCACGCGTATCGTTGTCGGCAGTTGGCCGAGGGCGGAACGTAGTCGGTGGAATTGGTCGCGATTGTTCGGGCCACCCTGGGAGAATTTGATTGTGGAACTGGATGACCTCACACACACCAGTGGCGAGTGGTTGCGAGGCACCGGGCCTGAAGCCGATATCGTCATCTCCAGTCGAATTCGGTTGGCACGCAATTTGGCGCAGTTCCCGTTTCTGAGTCGCTCCGACGAATCCACCCGCGCCGAAATCGAAGGCTTGCTGCATCAACACGTCAGCGATCTCCGCCTGCCGCAACCGTTGACGTACCTCGACGTGCAAAACATGTCGGAGTTGGACCGCCGCTTTCTCGTCGAACGACAATTGATCAGCCGCGAACTGTGCGAAAGCAGCGGCGCGCGCGGTGTGGGAATCAGCAGCGGCGAAAACGTAAGCCTGATGGTCAACGAAGAAGACCATCTGCGGATTCAAGTCCTGCGCAGCGGCTTGGCTTTGGAGGACTGCTGGGAAGAAATCGACCGCATTGATGATTCGCTCGAAGAAAAAGTGACCTATGCCTTTAGCGAACAGCTCGGCTATCTCACTGCGTGTCCTACGAATGTGGGGACCGGAATTCGCGTGAGCGTCATGCTGCATTTGCCGGCGCTGGTGATGACCAAAGAAATCCAAAAGGTGTACCAGGCCCTGCAAAAAATCCATCTCGCCGTCCGCGGCCTGTATGGCGAAGGCAGCCAGGCGATGGGAGACTTTTATCAGATATCCAACCAAGTCACGCTGGGAAAAAGCGAATTGGATATCATTAGTGAAGTGAAAGACGTGATCCCGCAAATTATCGGCTACGAGCGAAAGTATCGAGAAGCTTTGGTGAAGGAAAAACGCCGCGATTTGCACGATCAAGTTTCGCGGGCCTATGGAATCTTACGGACCGCGCAGACAATCAGTTCCGAGGAAACGATGCATCTGCTTTCCAGCGTGCGGATGGGCATCAATTTGGGCCTGATCGACGATTTGGAAATCCCGACAGTGAACGAGTTGTTCATCCATACGCAACCGGCGCATCTGCAAAAGCTCCGCAACTCCGCACTCGAATCGGGCGAACGCAACGTGGCCCGCGCCTGCTATCTGCGTGAACGCTTGGCGTCCAACAACGACGTCCCGTAGCACAAACTGCGGTTCGTTTCGAAAACGGGGTGACCGTGGTGTGCGGTAAAAAGAAGCCTCACGCAAAGCCGCAAAGCTCGCCAAGGGATGTGCCGGGTCCAACGGGATTGTGAGCGTTTCCTCATATTAAGTTCAACGTACTCAAGAAGTTCATAGAATTCGTTCTCCCCACCGTTGGGCGCTGATCACGACCTGCGCTAAACGCCGAAAACTCCTTTGCGAGCTTGGCGGCTTTGCGTGAGGTATTTTTTACCACTGATCGCTAAAAAAGATTAACCACGAAAGAAGCGAAAAACACGAAAAAATGCTGTGATGGTGTTCGTTCGTCTCGCGATAGCTTAGGCTCGATCAGGTTTTATCATCCAACCGTGTAACCAGCCGTATTTGCCAATTTCCACAAAGGGGATTTCGTATGTCGAAACCGACTGTCGCCGTGCTCGGGGCCAGCGCCGATCGCAATAAATATGGCAACAAAGCGGTTCGGGCGTATCGGGAGCAAGGGTATGACGTTTATCCGATCAACCCCAGTGTGACGGAGATTGAAGGGCTCAAAGCGTATTCCGCGCTGGATGAAGTGCCTGTCGAGATGTTGGACCGCATTAGCGTCTATCTGCCGCCGACGATCGGGATTTCGCTGCTGCAGGAAATCCAGGATGCCGGGGCTGAGGAAGTCTGGCTGAATCCCGGCAGCGAAAGTCCGGAGTTATTGGCCCGTGCGGAGGAGTTGGGGTTAGACGTCATCCAAGCCTGCAGCATCGTAGACATCGGCGCGCGGCCCAGTGCGTTTTGAAATTGGGGATCTGCGAGGGACTTGCTGAGCGCGTCTTGGTGGACATTTGCATCGGCGTTGCTTAGTGTAGCTATCCGAACCCGCGTATTAGCGGATGCCCGCGAGAATCAGTGACACCGACGATTCTCAGCTTGGCAACGCAAACGTGACGTCCCGCGCTCCAATTCGGATTTGCTCTGCCCTAGAATCTTCAGTCGAACATTTCTCGCCGATGCACATGGATGCCAACACTGCCGCTCCTGAGGATGTCCTCAAGCAATACTGGGGCTACGACGACTTTCGCCCGCTACAGCGCGAGGCGATCGACTGTGTGCTTGCCGGGCGGGATTCGGTGGTTGTGTTGCCGACCGGCGGCGGAAAATCGCTCTGTTTTCAAATTCCCGCGATGTGCATGCCTGGTATGGCGGTCGTGGTTTCGCCGCTCATCTCGCTGATGAAGGACCAAGTCGACGCGCTGCGTTCCAACGGCGTCCCGGCTGCTTGCGTGAACAGTTCGCTCTCCTATCAGGAGCGTATTCAGGTCTCCGAAGAAATTCGCAGCGGGCAGTTGAAGCTGCTGTATGCGGCGCCGGAACGGTTGTTGATGGAAAACACGATCGAATTCCTGCAGGAGTCCAACGTCTCGTTCGTCGCCATCGACGAAGCGCATTGTGTGAGCGAATGGGGACACGACTTTCGGCCGGACTACCGTCAATTACGGACACTCAAACGGGCCTTTCCCAATATCGGCATCCATACCTATACCGCGACGGCGACCGAAATCGTCCGCGAGGATATTGCCAAACAACTCGATTTGCATGAGCCGGAGGTCCACATTGGATCGTTTGACCGCCCGAATCTGATTTATAAAATCGAACGCCGATCGGGCGGGATCAAACAGATTCAGGAAGTCATCGACCGGCATCCCGGCGAGTCGGGGATTGTGTATTGCATCAGCCGCCGCAAGGTGGATGAAACAACGTCGGAGCTCAACGAGTTGGGTTACCGCGCCTTGCCCTATCATGCAGGGATGCCCGATACGCAGCGAAAAGACAATCAGGATGCGTTCATCAACGAACGCTGCGACATCATCGTGGCGACGGTCGCCTTTGGTATGGGAATCGACAAGTCGAATGTCCGCTATGTGATTCATTCGCAACTTCCCAAATCGCTGGAAGCGTATCAACAGGAAAGTGGCCGCGCCGGGCGGGATGGCTTGGAGGCGGAGTGTTGTCTGTTTTATTCCACTGGCGATTTCAACACGTGGTCGCGGTTGCTCAATCAGTCGGGGGACCTCAAAGCGCGAGACGTGTCGATTGATTCGCTGGGGATGATGCTCGATTTCTGCACCGGTGTCACGTGTCGACACCGCGCAATCGTGGAACACTTTGGGCAAAAGCTAGCTGTGGATTCCTGCAATGCGTGCGACGTCTGTATGGGGGACATTGAACTGGTCGACGACGCGCTGGTCATCGGTCAAAAAATCCTCTCCTGTGTGATTCGCCTCGAACAACGTTTCGGCGGCGAATATACCGCGGGCGTGTTAAAAGGTTCGCAGGAGCGTCGCTTGCTCGACAACGGGCACGATCAATTGAGCACCTATGGTTTACTCGCCGAGGAATCGCAGCGAACGATTCGTGACTGGATCGAGCAGTTGGTTTCGCAGGGGTATTTATCGCGTTACGGCGAATTCAACCAATTGCAGGTGAGTGAAAATGGGCGGCAAGTGTTGCGGGGCGAAGTGACCCCTCGATTGAGCAAGCCGCTCAAGAAGGCTAAAAAATCCAGGTCCGAATCCAAGTCCAAAGTCGCCGAGGAATCTTGGGAAGGCGTCGATCGCGGACTGTTCGATGTCCTGCGGACCATTCGCAAGGCGATCGCTGAAGAAAAAGAGGTCCCCGCCTACGTCGTCTTCGGTGACGCCGCCCTGCGCGACATGGCGCTGCGCCGCCCGACCACACTGGAAGGATTTCTAGACGTCCGCGGCGTCGGCGAAAAGAAGTGCAAGGACTACGGCGAGGAATTCGTCGGCGCGATCAGCGCGTATTGCCGAGAACACGATGTGACTGCGGATGTTGATGTGGATTAGGTGTAGGTCATGCTGTGCATGACGATGCTTATGAACCTTCAACATGGCGCGAGGTTCGTCATGCACAGCATGACCTACGCGGTCGTGGAGACGTCCAACGCCGCTGCTTCATGCACGAGCTTCAGCGCTTGATCCAACAACTCGGCGGCGCGGCGTTGATTGTCGGGGACTTCGGCTGCCTGTTCGCCGGGGGTGATTTGTTCCAGCGAGGTGGCCAAGCACATTGATGCGGCGGCCAGCAATTCGGGGAAGTATTCCGCTCCGACCTCGCCGCTTTCACCGTTGTCGGTGTCGAGTGCGTGGCGGACTTCGACTAACTTGCTTGAGGCAGCGAATTCATCGTCATTCGACTGCGCTGCAGGAATGGCGGTGGACAACGATTCCAGCGGTTGTGCGTTGCGGGCTTGTCGGGCGTCGTCGATGATCGCTTGGTCTTGTTGTTCTTTATCGCGGAACGGTTTCTTTTTGCCGCTGCTAAAGAGGCCTTGGATTTTCTGGAATGATGAGTTGTCCCGCAGTTTGTTAAACCGTTTGGCCAGTTGTTTGAAGTTGGCGTTGAACAACTTGGGCATTGCCACCGGCAGCACCATGAATCGTTTTTGTGTTTGATAGGGCATGTCTGTCTGTTCCTCGACCACATGCGCCAACATGGCTGCCGTCCGCGCCAGTAAGAACAAACCGGTACCATGCTGTGGTTGGAAACCGAGCGAAAGCAAAATCGCGCCGGTGATGCCGTCGACATTGGGCGGAACTCCTTTTTGTTCCGACATGCAACCAACGACACCGTCGTAGACGTCCAGGTAAGGGCCTTCGGCTTCCAGTTCGCACAACACTCGCCGCACGTGCGTTGGCCGGGGGTCTTTGCGCAACAGCGGATGTCCGTAGCCGGGCACGGTTTCACCCCGCTCGATCATACCGAGGACATGTATGCGCGCAAATTCGACCAACGCGCCTGCTTTGGCTGGTGTCTCACCCTGTTGCTCGCGGTAAGCGGTCAGGATGTCGCGATACAACGTCATCGCATGTTCGACGGCTCCCACGTGATACGGTCCGCTGGCCAAGTAGCCCGCGGCCAGCGCTTGCGCAGTGGAAACACCTGTTCCGGCGACCAGTCGCGGGACTAGCGTTGTGGGGGGCAACAGTCCGAATCCGCCATGAAAGGCGACCAAGACCAGGTCGAACATTTGCCGTTCTTTTTCTGAGGGCAATTGTCCGTGCAGAATGTGAAACAGCGCATCGGTATAGGTGTATTTGCCCAGCAGGTCGTTCAGGTTGTGAGAATGCACGAGCAATTGCTCGGCAGACATGTGCACGCCGTCGATCTGGGTGCCGAGATACGGATACGGAAACGACCGCGCCATGAACTGCGTCTCCCAGTGCAATGTCACACTCAAAAAATCAGGGTGCCACTGGCTCCGCCAGTGCTTTGAAGACATTTTCAGAAAGTTTGAATGCGCACGGACCAAGCCCGTGGCACACTATTCCAACCACATATTGGATCGTGACAAATCACGAGTCCTGCCCAGCATTCCGGGCGGTTCGTCGCTACTTGGTCTTGGATGTTTTTTCGTCAGCGCCGACTTGAGGCGTTTTGCCCGCGATTAAATCCGGCAGCAACGTTTTCAAATCATCAACGCTGGCATTCCGCTTCACGACCTTGCCGTCGCGGTCGACCAGAAACACCGTCGGAGCTGTGATAATGCCGAAGTCGCGCGCCGGGGGGCTGTCGACCAGTCCGCCCGGTTCATGAATCTGCGGCCAAGTCACTTTGTGCTGTTTCAAATATGCAGGGATCTCACTTGCATCGGCGTCGACGTTGACACCGACGATTTCAAATCCGTTGCCGTGATGTTTCTTGTACAGTTCGCGGATTTGCGGGAGGTCCTCCGTGCAGGGTTTGCACCATGTGGCCCAATAGATCACGGCTAATACCTTGCCGCGATAGTCCGCTGTCTTAATCGTTTTGCCTTGCAGGCTGGTCCCGCTCAATTCCAACGGTTTGCCTTCGATCTCGATCCGCTTAACGGCCCCCTTAGCGCGAGGGAGTGAGGGCGATTCGGGATAATCCTTGATCAACTTGGCATACCAGGTTGCCGCTTTTTTCACATTGCCGCTGAATTCTTCAGCAATGGCGATTTGCAGAATTGCCTCCGGGGCATCATCGGACAACGCATGCTTGTCTACATAAGCTTCTAAATCCGCCAGCCATTTTTCGTGGATTTTGCTTCGTTCGTCGTTGTCGGCGTCGCGAATCTTGACGTTGTAACCGGCCAGCATTCGGCGATAAACCACATAGGCCAACATCGGGGCTTCGTTGTTCGATTTCTCCAGTTCGGCTTCCAAAGCCTTCAAGCGTGCTTCTGCCTCGGGGTAGACACCCGTCTGGATGCCGGCGGCGAGTCCATCAGTCAATTGCCGCGTCCATTGGTCGCGGAGTTCGTCCGATTTCGACGTCTTTCGTAATTTGGTTAACAGATCAGCCCGCTCTGCATAGTATTTGGACATTTTGGAACGGCTGGCGGTCAGGGCGGGGCTGTTTTTATCTAGCTCCTGCAGCTCTTCGATCAACTTCCGGGCAACCGGATTGTCTTCGGATTCCATTTCCGTATCGGCGACATCGGCTGTGGCCGGATTCATCAGAATGCCGCCGACCTGGACCGAGTCCTTGCCCATCAACTGGGGAATGCCAGCCAACTTCCAGGAGTTTCCAACACGGACCATCTCGCCGATTTGAATCAGCGCCGTTTGCGATCCCGTTTCGACAGTAGCCATCGCGTTTTCGTAGATGAACAAATCCTGCGGCGCGCCGATTTGTTCGGCTGGAACCGTGGCGGGAATCGAATTGATGAACTGAAGCCATCGCGATTGTTTGCCGATTCCCTTGGCAGCGGATTGGTTCTTGGCCAATTTCGCGGGCGCGTCGGCAACTTCAGCGAGTAGCTTTTTGGAGACCGATTTGGGAATTCCCAATTCTTTGGCATCGTCTTCGTTGAACAGCAAGGGTTGCAGAATCTTGCTGTTGCCGGAGGTGAGCGCTCGGACTGCTTCACGACTGGCTTCCTCGGCGGAGATGATTTTCCACGAGTCGACAATCCCATCGGCGTTGTTGTCGATGCCCCACCGCGAGCCGGCGCGGTTCATCCAGCGAAACTGGTCGATTTTGTTGTCGGCGTTCGAGTCGATATCGCGATAGACTTCCAAACCACGGAAGTAGTACCCCCAGTGATCGACGATGTTATCACCATCGGTGTCCATGAACCGCCGCAGAGTTTCGCCTCCCGGTCCCAACACAACCCAGCCCGAAGCCTTACCCTTGCGGACGACCGTGACTTTGCATTGGTCGTATTCGCTGGTTTTGGGAATATCGTATTCGACATCGGCCTGTTTGGGCTTAAAGCTGAGCGCTAATTTTGCTGTGGGAGGATCGGCCGCCTCGACCGTTGTCACCAGCACACTCAATAGTCCACAAACCGCAGCTAACCGCATCAAAGTGTAGTGCATCCGCACAACTCCATCGTTGAATGACCCGTCCAAGTTCTCAACCACTGCCGTAGGGTGCGTCGCAACGCAGCTTTCTGCGCAGAACTAACGCCCCCCACGAGTTCACCACTGTATAAGCCTTCCGCCCAAAGTGACACACCTGCTCAAGCCTGTCCCCTCACGCCTCAAGCCTTTTTCCTCGTGGCGGATTTTATAACATTCTCCACCGTCAGGTCACCAGCAGGTTGCTGAGATTTCATTGGTGAGGACAATTCTCAGCTAAAAATCAGCACGAGCGAATTCCGCCGTTTCGCGGCGCTTACTCTTCATACGGCGTTGACTGGATCGGTTCATACTCGCCCTGCGCGGAGGGAGCTTCGTAGAGATTTTCCTGCAAATTGGATCGCTGGATCATTCCTTGTGCAGGAATTTGCCGCACCGGCATGCCTTGCGGCACTTGGAATTGGGCCGGACTGGTGGCTGGATTAAATTCGATTTGCTCCAGTTTAATGTTTAATTGCATTTGAGATTGCGGCCAAATCAACTCAATCCGACCCGGCAAATACGCATTGCTGTTGGGATCGGAGAGATATTCGGACAGATTCGCCTGAGCGATCACGTGTCCGCCCGCATCGAGCAACGCATGTTCGACGACGTTGGCATGGCAGCGATTGATCGTCGTGCGCTTTTGCACAGGCTGCCCGGAAGGGGAAATGCGTTTGTTGTAGATTTCCAAGTACCCTTCGCGTTCAACAAAAGTCGTCTCGTTGTCGAGGACGATTGGGCGCACACCCATCACCTCCATCAACCAATCGGGTTCGAAGGGAATCGGCATCGTGTGGGCGGCATGGGCGACGTCTTCATGATTGCACATGATGACGTCGGAGTCGGGGTGCTTGGGATCCTCGATCCAAAACCAAAAATGGTCGTCATTGGAACCCAAATCGGCGACCTGACGCGCACCCAAGGGATGTTTCGCCAACAGGCGGAAATTCCGCTGTCCGTCAACCGCGACAGTTGTCCCTTTGACCTTGAGGAGCATGTGGCTTCCGGAAATCGTCGCCTTTGTCGACTTCCAACCATGAATTTTTTCTGTGTTGGCATTCACCTGTGCGACCAACAAGTGCGGCTCCATGGCGGGATTGACGTGGCATTTGGCACTGGGGCCAAACGGATCATCGGGTGCAGGCCAGAGTCGGCAGCCGGTGCCGGTCAGGCAGAGAGTCGCCGCCAACAGACAGCACACAATTGCAGCCCGTTGGTTTCGTGCAGGTTGCAACGTCGTAAGCGGCGTCCTTGCCTGTTGTGACATCTGTCGATTCCTATCGTTGTGTCCGTGTGGGCTGTTGAGGCTGTGCGGGGCAACGTCCGTTTATGCCGCCCACTCCTGCATTAAGTGCGCGTTGAGGCTTTCTTGCAGTTCGTGCATTTCGTCTTCTTCGAGTTGAAAATCGCGGACTTCGTACATCCCTTCGCCTTGGCTGCCGCTGACTTGGATGTATTCGTCTTTGCCATCGTGGTGCGAGCCTTCCAAACGCACGCGGCGTTTTTGCAGCAACAACAGTGCAAGGACGTACCGCAGTTTTTCTTGTGCCGGGTTGGCGTCTTCGGTCATTTGATCGAAATAGGCCATTAACCCATCGGCGTCGATGGTCGGTTTTTTATTCACGATCGGTTCGGGAACAATGCATTGCCAAGCACCGATCGGTTCTCCCTGCCACAACTTGCGGCCCGCTTCAGAAAAATCAAGCCGCACCATCTCGTCGTTCTCTTCGATCAAAACGCTATAGCACACTGTGCCGGGGACAAGGTCCTCGCCGGTTTGCGCACATTTTTTACTGAGCGGTTTGAGATGATAGTCCATAAGAGGGGCGAATCGCGTAGCAGGCTAGAGCAGGGTGGGATGGTATGAAAAACGTATCCCGACCGCGTGTGCCGGGAAACGGGGCGGGATCGTACTGCAAAGTTCATCACGACACAATACGATCCCACACCGCGACGCGCAGCACGCGCCATGCATCTCAGAACGCCTTTGCTGAAGGCTTGAGGCGTGAGGTGACAGGCTTGAGGGGGCGGGGTGTAGGGTGGCTTGGGTGTTGTGACTGGATGGAACACCAACGAATCCATCTCAAAAGAAGATCTCATCCCACCATCCCTCAAGCCTGTCGCCTCAAGCCTCACCCCTCAAAACGTCCCCGCGATTGGCGCTTCCCCTACCGAGCAGGTATAAAACTGAGAGACCACCGCCCCGTGCCGTGGCTCATCTTGATTCTCCCCCTCCTGTCCCCTTGAGGTTGCACCATGCGTTTTCTTGTGTTGACTCCAATATTGCTGTCGTTTTGCGTAGCGGTTGCCTCGGCGGATACCTGGTTGCAGTTTCGCGGACCGAACGGGGCCGGGCGGATGCCGTCAGCAGCGCGGCTGCCCGAAGAGATCGGGCCGGAGAAAAACGTGTTGTGGAAAACGCCGCTTCCGCCGGGGCATTCCTCGCCGGTGGTGACGGACGATCGTATTTTTGTCTCGGGCGTCCGCGACGGCCAATTGGTGACCATCGGCCTGGACCGCCAAACCGGCAAGCAACTTTGGGAACGCGTCGCCCCGCATGACGCCTTAGAAAAGATCCACGCGATCGGCAGTCACGCGCAAAGCAGTCCCGCCAGCGACGGTGAGATCGTGGTGAGCTTTTTTGGATCGGCGGGACTATTCGCCTATGACAAAGATGGCAAACCGTTGTGGCATAAACCGCTGGGGCCCTTCAGCAACACCTTCGGCGCCGGCAGTTCACCGATTCTGTACGGCGACTACGTGATTCTCAATCAGGATCACGATATCGACTCCGCCTTGATGATCTTCAACAAGACCAACGGTGAATTGGTGCGGCGCATCAATCGCGACGATTTTCCGCGGAGTTATTCCACACCGATTATCTGGGAGCAAAACGGCAAACCGCAAATTGTAGTCAGCGGTACGCTGCGCATCGTGGGCTACGATTTGGAAACCGGAGAGGAAATCTGGACAGTGCGAGAACTGGCGCGAATTTCCAACACCACGCCGGTGATTGGTTCTGATGGTGTTCTGTATCTCGCAGTCTGGTCGCCCGGTGCGGATTCGGAGAACCGTATTCAAGCCGAACCGTTCGACGAGTTGATTGAGACGCTCGACAAAAACAAGAACGGTGCGTTGGAGTTAGTCGAAATCCCCGAAGGAGCGCTGCAGCGTCGCTTTGGACAAATCGACCGCAACAAGAGCGGCGAAATTACGCGAATGGAATACGAGTTCATGCGCAACGTCTTCCACTCAGCCGAGAACGCCATTGCCGCAATCCGTCCGGGCGGAACTGGGGACATCACGGACACGCACGTCCTCTGGAAAGAACGCAAGACATTGCCCTACGTCCCCTCGCCGCTGTTTCACGACGGGCATGTGTATACGGTCAAAAAAGGAGGCATCTTCACCAGCCGCGATGCTTCGACCGGGCAGGTCGTTAAAACAGGCCGACTGCCTGCAACGGGTGCCTACTACAGTTCGCCGGTTTACGGTGACGGCAAATTCTATCTACTCAACCAACATGGCCGCTTGTCGGTCATGACTGCCCAGCCAAAGTGGAAGAAACTGAGCACGGCCGATTTCGGCGAAGACACCTACGCCACCCCCGCCTTGGTCGACGGAAAAATCTACCTCCGCACCGCCGGCCACCTGTATAGTTTCGGACTCGAATAGCCGAACACCATCGAATACGCCGCGCATCCATCTCCCCCTCTCCCTCTGGGAGAGGGCCGGGGTGAGGGTTTTCGCTCGGGCCAGCGATTATCCTCGCTAACAAACCTTCCATCCACGTCTGCACACCAGTAATTCCCTGTAAGGCAAACTGCTTTGCTGCGCCGGGTTTGAATAGGGTAATCATTCATCCTAGGCGAGAAAGGTGCGTCGCGAGGCAGCCCACGACCGCTTACGGGCGTTGTCTGGGCGGGGGGAGTTCGTGGTAGCCGCGGCGTGCCGGGCGCGGTGCTTGCAGGCGATTGGGATTGGGCACGCTGGTCGGCCCGCCGCCGTTGATGTTGAGTGGTAACGGGAACGTTTTCGATTTGGCGACCGGGCCTTGCGGATCGAGATCCTCGGTCGACTCGTTGTAATACGGGGATTTCAATCGCGGATCCGCGGCGGTGAGCGCCGTGACGAGGCCATCGGCATGAGTACTCCAGGCGGTCTTGCCGTCCAAGCGTCGATCGATGGACACCACAATGACCGGCAACTTGCGATCGTTTCCGGCGAACTGTTCTAAGGAGCCTGAAATCTCTGCTTGTCGATTCGAGACCCGATAGCCATTCTGCACGGCCACCTTGCGGGCGAGTTGCCGCGCCGGGCCGGCGTAATCGATGCTCCCTTTGGCGTTCGTGTTTTGTATGACAATAATCCGATCCGGTTTGAAGTCGTCGATCATGCGGATCAACACCCGCGTTTCGATTTCACTGGCGGCATTGGGGCCCGCTTTCCCATCAGCGGTCGTTCGCCAATTGTCCGACGGAAAATTACGCGTCAGATCGATTCCCCGACCGTTGTAGGGTGAGCCCAGTGCAACGCCGTCCGGATTAGGATTACGGACAAACAAAGCGGTGCAGGCGTTTTGCAGAGTTGCTTGATTGCTCATGGTTTGGGCGAACTGTTCGATCACACTGATGCTCGAAGCATCCTGGCCGTTTAAGCCAGCCAGCACCATCACCCGCGATCGACCGATGCCGATTTGCACGGTCTGAATGGGCCGACGTTGTGTGCTTTGGTAGTGCGATTCCCACAAGGTACGATGCTCGACCTTTTGGCGAATCGTATTTTTGATGCTCGGTCCGGGCCGTTCCGGTCGACCCCAGGGGTCAGTGCGCACGTTTCGCACAGGCAATTTGCGACGCCGCGCTTCGGGACCGGGGTCAGGCTCGGGAGAGAGCAACTGCGGCCCCCCGGAATTCGACGTTCCTGGTGCTTCGAGAATTGGCGCTGACGAGGACGGAGGAAAATCGGATTGCTGTTGCGGAATCGGCGTCAGGTTTTGAGGAGAGCCGCCGTAGTAATCTGTTTGGGTATTTCGAGCGGTGCACCCGGCGATTAAAAACAAGCAAGCGCATATCGTACGTGATTTATAAGTATCCATAGCAATTCCTTGCTGGAGGGGGTCGCAAAAGTCCTCGTGTCTCCCGGTCCAACCGACCGGTGGGTGCAACCACCGTTGGGAATTGTGGTGCACTGAATAAACGGCGAGCATCGCGAAGTGTTTGTCGAATAAAAAACGGCGGGAGGACGATTGTCCCGTCCCGCCATTTTCGTCTGAGAAGAGCATCCGCGTAGTGTGTTTGAGCAACAAAGCAACCGGCGGCTGCGTGCCCCCGTTTCAGCGCTCCAGATGCACACTGCACCGGGCAACTAAAAATTCCGAGGGCTTCGCTTGTTTCAAGGGGGCTTAATAAATTTCGTCGATGCCGAGTCGATATTTCAGTTCATCGAACATCGAATGGAATTCATCGCGGGAGGAATGGACGTGTTCGGCTTCGGTGATGAACTTAATGTCCTGGTCACGCCGTAGGCCGCAACTGTTGAGGATTTCCTCAAATTCTCCCAGTTCCTGCCCATACATGATGAGCAATTTGTGTTCGTCGAATTGCAGTTCCAACGGAATGTTGGGGTTCAAGACGGCAATGCCGGTGCAGCCGTCGTTTAAGAGCATATCCTCGAAGTCGTAAAGAATGCTTTTGAAAACCGGCGCGTCAATATGTTCGCGGTACAGGTCGTCATGTCCATTTGAATTGCGGTCGTGGCTGGTTTCCAAGACGACATCGACTTGGTCGCCCAAAGGTTCCAGCAAATCGATGAAGACGTCCATCATCGTATCGCTGGAAGCGGCCGCCATGATCACCGGGATCTCGACACCGGTGGCGCGATCTTTATAGACGTCGTGCCGATACCCGGCGCTGGGCACCACTTGTAGGTCGAAGGACGGCCGGACTGCATCCGTCAGCGAAAAGCCGCCGTAGCTGGCGATTCGCAGATGGGCATCCAGTTGCGCTTCGGAGAGATCCTCGAAGCTGCTCTGGTCTTCGTGGATTTGACCGTCATGAAAAACGTTTGTGAAAAACTTTTTTAGAAAGCTCATATTCCAGATTCCTTTGTCCCGCAGACGGTCAAAGTCGTCGCCTCGTGCGGTTGTTTCCGGCCCCATCAAAATCAGTTTCATTGCGGCCCCGAACCGGCAGGCAAACGCCAATGGGCCTCGTCAAAACTCTAGCATGCGTTTTGAGGGCAATTGAGAAACTACGCATCGGTGTGGCAAAAAATCATCGCGCATCGACCCCTTTTTGCGGGGGACGCACTTTGCGGAGAGATTGCCGCACAGAGAAACTGCCCCGTTAGGAAACCTCTGCGGCCAGACCAGGGGACAAACAATCGACGCAGCCGCGCAGATCGTCACAGCACAACCCGTCAGCGAAGCGCTTCTACGGGTCAAACCGACAACAACGATATTCCGCCCACGTGACTGGAATCGGAACGAACCAGCTTCCTCAAGCCTGTCCCCTCAAGCCTTGAGCTTACCCTTAGTCGTCCAGTTTTTTCCCCGTCGTATCGGGGGCGAACAAAATGACGATCATCCCGAGCAGATAAATCAGGTGCGTCCAACGGCCGACTTGGGCATAGTCGCCGTGAAAGGTGTTGAGCAGTGCTCCGGTTCCTAAGACACCGATGGCGGAAACAATACGGCCGAAGTTAAACGTCACGCCCGAACCGGTCGCGCGGATGTGGGTGGGAAACAATTCCGGCAGATACAACGGCAACCACCCAAAATAGATCGTCCCGAAAAATCCCAACATAAACACCCAAACCGTGAACGTCGGTGACAGGGGCGTTAGATTCCAAAACAAATAGCCGCTGCATGCCAGCGATAAAAAGCTGATCACAAAATAGGTGCTCCGCCGACCGAATTGGCTGGCCAGCCACCCCCCCAAAAGGCTTCCCAACGTCGCCCCCGTGGATCGACAGATGGAAATCGTAGCTTTGAGTTTAGGATCGTCGGCTCCCCCCACTTGATCAGCCCAAGGAATCGTCCAGTTCAAAGTGCCCCAACCCCCCAGCAAGGGAATCGTGCCTAAACAGATCCCGATGATCGTGATTCCCAGGTAGGGTGGTTTGAAGACCGTGGTCATTGAAGGGGTGTGTTTCGCGTCGCCACTGGAATTGCGTTGCGCTAACCAACGCGGCGATTCCGGGAGCGTGAACCACGCGAGTACCCCTAGCAGCGCGGGCAGCCCTGCCAGGGCGAATACCCATCTCCAATCTTCAATCGTCACATCGCGGACATATTTGGCCAGCAGACCGACAATCACGAATCCGACATTCGCTGCTGTCCCGATCAGTCCTGCTAGTAAAGGCCGTGAACCTTCGGACCAAGCTTCGGATGCCAATGCCACACCGTTGGGCCACATCCCGCCAATTCCCAGGCAAGCAATGAAACGCAAGACGAACAACTGTTCCAGTGACGTGGCGAAATAGCTGACTCCAGTGATCAGTGAGTAACACAAAATACTAGCTGCCATCGCTTTTGCGCGTCCGATTTTGTCACCCAGCCATCCGAAAAGTAGCCCACCGGTCGCCGCTCCCAACAAAAAGGCGCAGATATAACGTGCAAACCATTTTCCGACTTCGCCTTCGATCTGCGAATCGGGTAAGCTCTCCGGCAAGAAACTGATAATCGCCGGCCGTCCCGCCAAGGGGATCACATTCATCACCGAGCCGGCAAACATCCATCCCAAAAAGGCGACAAAGAGAATGAAAAGACTTTGCGCCATGGAAAGGCCAACTTGCGGCACGTTGGCTAGTTCCACGTTGTCTGACTCGGAGGACATACACATGACCTATGATTTTGAATGAGTGATGTTTTTCAGTCGGTGCAGTGTGACAGCTACACCGCACGGATTCAAATCCGCGCGGCAGATTCTCTCAACACTATGCAACTAACTGCAAACAACAGCTCAACCAGACGCGCCTCAATGGCCGTTTGAACCCAAGAAACCGATGCGTAGGTTTTACTTCTCCGTGCGACGAACGATTCAATGTTTTGTCTGGGACGTAAATATTCACCCCCAAAAAAAGAAACCACGAAAGCTACGAAAGACACGAAAACGATATCTGAAATGACAGCAGACGCATAAACCTTGTGCAGGCAGTCTATTAATGCAACCTTCTGTGCCTTTTTCGTTACCACCTGGACTCGCAGGCAAGGTACTAGCCACAGAGAGCACCGAGGACACCGAGAAAATCTCTGATGTGCGGTCATCGCTGTTTTTAAAATTTCTCTGTACTGCAAACTGTCAAAGTTTGCGCGCCACACGCGCTGGGAAATCATCCAGCAACTCAAACCCCGTTTATTTCGCGTCCCAAATTACGCCAGCGCTTGGTCCGGCACGAAATGCACAATGCGACGGCAAGCCGTCGGTTTGGGATCTTAATAGTCACGCCCAGAAATCTGTGTTTCATCCGTGTTCAATCTGTGGCTAAGAAACTATCGCCCCGGTTTCGATGCGGCCTAACTGCTCCGTGTCCTCCGTGCCTCCGTGGTGAATCCTTAGAACGGTGGATCTTCTTAAGATGCGCCCACCACACTAATCGCCGGCTTGCAAGATACCGCGGGCGGTGGCGAAGATGTCGTCGAACATCTCCTCTGTCAAACGGCCGGTGAAGGTGTTTTGCTGGCTGGGGTGATAGCTTGCCAGCAGCACACGGCCGTCGGTCAGTTCGACTTGTGCACCGTGACCGAACTTGGGAAGTTTGCCCGTATGCCAGCCGCGCGAACGTGCTTCTTTCAAGATGGCCTTAAACCCAATTTGCCCCAGAGCCAAAAACAAACGTACCGGCAACTGCTCCAACGTCTCCGTCAGCCAGTCGCGGCAATTGGCGATTTCGTCGGTCGTCGGTTTGTTTTGCGGCGGCGCGCAATGGCACACGGCTGTGATCGCGCAGTCCTTGAGAATCAATCCATCGTCGGCGGTTGTGGCTGTGGGTTGATTGGCAAATCCGGCGCGATGCAGCGCACGGTACAACCAATCGCCGCTACGATCGCCGGTGAACATCCGACCGGTCCGATTCGCTCCATGCGCCGCCGGCGCCAATCCAACCAACAACAACCGCGCGTCCGGGGCACCGAAATTCGGTACGGGTTGTCCCCAATACTGCGAATCTCGAAACGCTTTGCGTTTGACCGTAGCAATGTGTTCGCAATGCGCGATCAATCTCGGACAACGGCGGCACGTCGTGATCTGCGTATTGAGTTGTCCCCAAGCGTCATCGGGCATCGGTCTTCCTGTTTTTGATTTGGGGTGCGGCTTGTCCGCCAGTGCAGAATGTGAGACCGGCAATACACTGCTGGGCAAGCCAGCAGTGGCACCCAACTCTGGGATGATTTTGTTTTTTCAACGGGCGGGCTTGCACTGTATTATTAGGGTGCCTGATAAACCCCGGCCAATGGCACGTTTTCACGACGCACTTCCGAGATGATCCGCCAATTTTCGTCCGGTGTCACATCGAGATTTGCGCGACGATAATAAACGAGTAAATAGTCCTGCGCGCCCAGCGGAGCGCCCTGGTAGGGCTGCAATTGAATATCGTGCTGCGCAAATAAAGGTTCCTGAGCCAGCATTTCGTCCAATTGAAATTGATGCAACACCGGAGCCACATAGAGCGTGCTCCCGTCGGGAATCTCATCGAGCGCCTTCTCTAATAAAGCGTGGGTGACGCTGTCACTCCAATAGGTCCGTTCCAATCCCAAGCGATCCGCTCCACGCAGACCGCCAACCGTCAGGTTGTAATAACTCAACCAGTAGGGGGCGAGAAAAACGATGCCGTATGCCTGCAGCAGTAGAAATCCGGCAAGACAGCCGTTGGATTTGCCGACCGAAATCCGTTTCCGCAGCCAATCGAGCGCAAGCTGCCCGCCTCGTCCAGCGAACAAAGCCCATAACGGATAGACGACCAGAAACAACCGCACGCCGTCGTAGATCGGAGTACCGGGCAGACTGAATACTAATAACGGCAATGCGATCGCGCCGAGCAATAGCACTTCACGCGGAAACTTGGTGAAAGTTTTTCGCAGTTCAGCCACGCCTATAAGACTCAACAGATGCACGCCGACCGGGACCGTGATCGCGAACATCACCAGCGGATAATGCCAAGGGGTCATACGGTCGGCATATTGCTGGCCGAGATACCAATTCTGCAATTCGATCCGCTCGGTCGTACGTCCGAGATACTTCAGCAGATGGTCGAACGGCGCATCCCACAAATGGGGCCAACCAGCGTAAAACACAAATAACCCCGCCATGCCCCAAACAGCGACCGGCACAATCGCGCGGTGTCGCCAACGCAGTAAGGCCCACAACGCGATCGGAATCGGAATAAAAATCGCCTGCACTTTTGAGAGCAATGCCAGTCCGAACAACACTCCGGTCAAACAAGCGACCCGTTTGCTTGGAGGGGCTTCGTGATCCCAAAACTGAGCCACCGACAAAATCGCCGCCGCATAGGTGAGATTCATCATCGACTCCAGCGAAGCGATGTGTGCGTGTCCAAACACGCGTGGCATGACCAACAGTGAGATAGCGGCCACCCAACCAGCAGGCCGTCCGTACCAGCGCGTTGCTACGAAACCGATCAAGCAGATCAGAACGGCAAACTCAACCGCCGAAGCAATGCGGGCGCGGGCGAGACTATAAGGTGCAGTTGGATTCTCTGGAGCGACGATCCTCCGACCCACTTGTTCGGAAATGCCGATTCCCCACCGCGCCAACGGCGGGTGGTCGGTGAGCGCACTCTGAGCGACTTCAAGTTGACTTGCGGGGTGCAACATGGCCCACCCATAAGCCCCGGCCGCTTCGGTCAGGAAATATCCTTGCGCGGCGTTGAAGGATTCATCGATCGTAACTCCCGGTCCGGAATGAGCGGGGTTGATGGTGGCCAGCACGGCCACGAGCGCGACGAGACCCACGGCAACGGGGCCGGTCCAATCAGAGGCAAGGATTCGGCGCAAGCCGGAAAGCATGGGCGGAGGTTCGTGAATAAGGTGAATGATGGATGTGTGGCATGCGGTAGGACCCAGCGGTCCACGAGCGCCCGCGTTTTTGACTGTAGCGTGTCCGCGTCTGGTTCACAATCGGGTGTTTGCCGCGTCAAGAAAATCGTGGTTTTGAGATCGATTCGACCGTTGTGCCTCAGCCCGTTCAGATGCTCTTGCCACAGGCGACGATGTTATAGATAATCGCTCTTACGCCTCTCAAAACGCATCTTGGTTTTAAGACAAAATTCCATGTCCAGGTTCAGTAAAATACTGGAGACCGTCGGCATTCCGTTGGCAGCGATGGTCGTAACTTTAGCTGTTTTTTCCTGGATCGTTTTGCAAATCCGTGCACGGTATCGGGAAAGTGACGATCCTGCGGAGTCAACTCATGAAATGCTAACTCAATACAGAGAATTGCACGAGCAGGGTGAGCTATCGGAGGAGGAATTCCGATTGATCAAGAGTCGATTGGCAAACACACTGAATTCCAGCGGTCGACCAACTCGCGATTCACACTAGCGGATCGCACCGGCGGATCGGACAATCGAAGATTTCGGGCCTGGACCGTTATTTAGAAAACATTCCGCCGACGGAAAAACCGAAACTGCGTACAGGACTGTGGAAAGCCGGATTGGCATGCGAAGTGCATGTTTCCGATTGGAAATTCGTCGATGAGCAATGGATGGCTGCAATCGAGACAGTTTTTGATTGCATGAGTTGGAAACTCTGTCGACGTAATTGGCTTTGAGAACTGGTAACTACTGAGTCGTTTGAAGGAAAACCGATGCCATCCGGTAATGATGTAACTTCTGGGAGTCGCGGAGCGACCGGTAAAAAAAACGCAAATTGCTCATTCTGTCGCAAAAGTTATAGGGAGGTCGGCCCGCTCGTAGAAGGCCCGTCCGACGTCTATATCTGCGGCGAATGTATCGAATTGTGCCAATCCATATTGGAACAGGAACGCCGTCGCCGCGGATCGTCCCCCAGCCTCTTCACCAAGGTTCCCACTCCGCGTGAAATCGTGGAGAATCTGGAACAGTATGTGATCGGGCAGGATCGTGCCAAAAAGGTCTTGGCGGTCGCCGTACACAATCACTACAAACGGCTGATGATCAGCGCCGATGCCGACAACGACGTTGAAGTCGAAAAGTCGAACATCATGCTCATCGGTCCGACCGGCTGCGGGAAAACCCTGTTGGCCCGGACGTTGGCCCGGACTTTACAAGTTCCGTTCGCCATCGGCGACGCCACGACGTTGACCGAAGCCGGCTATGTCGGTGAAGACGTCGAGAACCTGTTATTGAAATTATTACACGCCGCCGACTTCGACATCGAAGCCGCTCAGCGTGGAATTTTATTCATCGACGAAATCGACAAAATTGGCAAGACAAGCCAAAACGTCTCGATCACCCGCGACGTTTCCGGCGAAGGGGTGCAACAAGCCCTGCTGAAAATGCTCGAAGGGACTGTGGCCAACGTTCCTCCTCAAGGAGGCCGCAAACACCCTGAACAGCAATATATCCAAATGGACACCACAAATATCCTGTTCATCTGCGGCGGGACGTTTGTGGGCTTGGAAGACATCATCGCCAAGCGGCTGGGCAACAAGGTGATCGGCTTCGGGTCCAGCGGCAGCGGCGGGGGCAGCACTCGCAGCGAAAACGAAAAGGGCGAATTGCTCAGCCAAGTCTGTGTCGATGACATCTTGGAATTCGGATTGATTCCCGAATTGGTCGGACGTCTGCCGGTCGCCACCGCATTGACGCCGCTCGACAAGGAACATCTGGTACGCATCATGCAAGAACCGCGCAATTCGCTGGTTCGGCAGTACCAAAAGTTCTTCGAGATGGAAAACGCCGAGTTGGAATTCACCCCCGAAGCCCTGCTGGAGATTGCCGGCATGGCCAAGGAAAAAGATACCGGTGCTCGCGGACTGCGGAGTATCGTCGAGCAAGTGATGTTCGATATTATGTACGAATTGCCCGAACGCACCGAGCACGGCAAGTACATCCTCAACGACCGCATGGTGCGGGGCGAGGAGCAAATGTTTTCACAAGACGACTCCGCCGCCGCCTAACGGTGGTAGCGCGGGTCGTCTGATCGGACAAGCGATGCAAGGTCGTTAGAACCCGTTTCAAGACCCAATTACGCTTGTTCTCGAACCCCATAAAGCCCGGCGACAATCTTGTCGATCCGGGCTTCTTGCTGCGCACAGTCCACTGCCGAGCCGCCCGCCTGCCGCGTATGGACTAGCTCCGCTAACTGCTGCTCTTTTTTTGCATCCCGTGGTGGCAAGGGGAACCGCCGTAATACGTGCAAGTTGATCTCTAAATTCACGCCCCGCTGTTTGGCATGCCGGGCGAACCAGGCGGCGGCGATTGATGAATTTAGGATGCCGGTCAATGTCGCCAGACTCGGTTCTTGCAGCGTACGCGCTGAAATGAGATTCACTGAAAACCCGACATAGGCGGCACTGCTGGCTAAAACGAACCGCGGCACGCGGCCCATTTGAATACTCAAGATTGCCGGTTCGGTAAAGATCCGCTGCTGACGCGGCCAATGCAAATGCCACCACGCATTCTGCCCCTGCCGCGTTTCCCGCCGTTGCTCCAGCACTTTTCGATACTTCTTCAAATGACGGCGTACGTTCGGAAATTTATCCAGCGTCGCCGCTGTGTCACGGGTTAAATACAACACCTGATGCGACGGCTGATCGGGCAGCGCGTAGCGGTCGAGCGTCGCTGTTTCGAAATAGGGTCGTAAAAGCGCACGTTCGGCGGCGTTGAAATCCAATTGCGCCACTTCGTCATCGGACAACACAAACACCCCGTCGCCGACGTTTGCTGTGCCGCCCAGTTTCTGTGCCAACCGTCGATTCACCCGCGGCGGATTCTCGGCCATGCCTTGCGCTGTGTCGTATGCCTCACCCAAGAGCCGGCACCCATCAAATCGATGCGCCTGCGCCAGTGGCCGCGCCAACGTCAGCCCGCCAGCGGTATAGAGATCGTCCTGAGTAAGTTCATAGGTGTCGACCTCTTCATCCAATTCCTGACTGGAATCTGGAAATGGGCAGGCGCGATTCTCCAACGAAATCACGCGACAGGAACTGTGCGAGCGCGCCTTGCGCATACGAACAATCAAATGCCGACCGGTAACGCCGTCGAAAATTTTGCGGGTTCCCAATAAGACGACTTCATCCAATGTCGTTTCTTGTCGCAGACGTTCAATCAATTTCTCCGCACCGCGCGAGGCAGTCCAATAACTGTTGACAATAAACGACAACGTCCCCCCCGGCCGCAATAGGTCCAACCCGCGATGCAGGAAGTAGTAGCACAAATCCATCCGCGACTGCCGCCACTGCTTGCCCAACGGTGTGTGTGCGATCGTGTCGAAGAGCGCCTTCGCAGCCAGTTCACGGCGATAAGGAGGATTCCCCAATACCAGATCAAACCCACCCGCAGCAGCGATTTGCGGAAACGCATCGCGCCACGAAAATCCTTCGGTGACTTTCGCTGTCCGAGAAAAGTCCTCGCCAATCAGCGTGTTGCCGACCCGCAAGTTTGCCGCCAGGACACGCTCCACTTCAGCACGCAACTCCGCCGTGCGCGGTGCGATCCATGATTCCAAACGCTGCCGCGCTAGCTGGATCGCCTCGGGGTCCAGATCGACACCGAAAATCCGCTCACGAACGATCTTCAGTCGCCCGGCCACCGTCGACCGGCGTCCGGCGAGAATCTCTTCAGCGGCGCCAATCAGAAACATCCCATCTCCACACGCGGGATCGAGAATCGTCCCCGATTGCTCCGAGTCGCCCTGCAGGCAGCCTCGTGCCATAAAACGGACGACCGGCGAGGGGGTGTAGAAACTCCCCAATTGCCGCCGCTCGGCCGGCGTCAGCCGCGTGATTGTAGAAGTCGTATCATCCATGTTACGGCCGCGGGTCAGTGTCCTAGTTTGAGGTTCTGGAGTGTGGCGCGGAGGTGAAACGATATTGCCAGTTTCCTGCACCATCGTGTTCTACATCTGTGATTTCGATCAAATGAGCCTGCTCGTTGACGTGTAAAGTATACTCAGCAAGATCGAGCATGGTTTGGTAGTTGTCTACCCATTCGCCCATTTCGCCCGGGTACGCGATAGGGTCCAACCGAAAAGCCCCTTCCCAATAGACAATGGTCCCCTTCTGGGTGGGAAGATATTTTCCAGTCACCTCATAGGGGGAGCTATTGCTCCCGCCGGTCAAATGTCCACTGAAATCGATTTCTTCCATATGCCTGATTCCGGCCAGCGCATGCGAAATAGGAGACGACCTGGCCGAGTATATCATAATCGGCGGATTGCCAGCGGTCGCTACGGTGTCTACCATTGACGTAGCTATTTTTCAGGGAGCCGATGCGTTATGCCCGAGTTTGAATACAGCCGCTGGGACGGCACCCAACAATTCACGCCGCAGTCCGCTGATAGTATTTTCGATCAGCTCAGCAATTATATGATGGACTACGGCGAAAACGTGCTCGATATGCTCGACCAACTCCAGGAGGACAATCCCGAAATCCTGGATTTGCTGCTCAAGCAAGGTTATATCGACCGCGACGAAGACGGAAAGTTCATGGTCACCGGCAAGGGAGTCAAGCGCGCCGAGACGCGAGCCCTGGAAGACCTGTTCGAGATCTCCCGCAAAGACAAACTGGGCAGCCACGAAACCGAATTTCGCGGTGCCGGGCAAACCGTGCACGAGGAGTCCAAGCCGTACGAATACGGCGACCCGGTGTCGAACCTCAACATGCATGAAACACTCAAGAACGCCCTCTATCGACAAGGGGGCGGCTCGCCGATTCATGTGGGCGAAGAGGACTTCGTCGTCCACGATACCGAATATCAAACCTCCTGCGCCACGGTCGTGTTGCTCGATATGTCGGGCAGCATGATGCGCTACGGAAAATTCGGCCAAGCCAAACGCGTGGCGATGGCGCTGCAATCACTTGTCCGAGGCAAATACCAAGGGGACTTTTTGCAGGTCGTCGGGTTCTATACCTATGCCACATCTCTGTCCGAACGAGAATTGCTCTACGCCGCTCCCAAACAGGTCAGCATTTTTGATTCGCGCGTCCGCATGCGGATCGATTTGGACAATCCCCCCGCCTTCGTGCCGGAACACTTCACCAATATTCAAGCCGGCCTGCAATTCGCCCGCCGTATCCTCAGCCGCCAACCCGCGCAAAACAAACAGATCATCACCATCACCGACGGCGAACCGACCGCGCACATCGAAGGCCGCGAAATAGTGCTCGTCTACCCTCCAGCACAAAGCACCGCCCGCCGCACCTTGGCCGAAGTCCGGCGCTGCGCCGACGAGGGAATCCACCTCTCCAGCTTTGCCCTGATCGAGGATTATTTCTATCTGGGGTTGGTCAACTTCGTCGAACAAATGGCCGAAGTCTCCCACGGCGTGAGCGCCTACTGCGATGCCAACGACCTCGGGAACATGGTCATCGACAGCTTCGTCGGCGGCCGCAAAAAACGCCGCGTCGTTGGGTAAAGATTCCACAACCGGGGTGCCACTGGCGGCTCGTCCGCCAGTGCGGTGTTACAGAGCGGTTTTCGTGCCTCTGAACACCGAACGACGTGCGCACTGGCTGGCAAGCAGCCAGTGGCACCCGGCGAAGATGCTTCTTCCAGAAATTGCACACCATCCCGATTACGCTTGCCAACCACCAACCCGTCCCGCAAAATAGAAGATGACAGTCATCCCACCCCCCATTCCCTCCCAGGAGTTCGATTTTGCGCGCTTCGTCGAAACATGACCGGGGATTTCCGAGATTGTGGGGACTTGCGCTTGGTGTGCTGCTGTGCATTTCGGCGTGGGCAGCAATTACCGCGGGCGAACCGACGGGGGAGAATCCGGACCTCGATGCGTATCGCATCGAACTGAGCGATGTTGATTACGAGCATTGGTCGTTTTTACCGATCACTCTTCCCGCGCCGCCCGAAATTGACGACGCTTGGATTCGCAATCCGATCGATGCGTTTGTGCTGCAAAAACTGCGCGACGAGGGACTCACTCCTTCGCCACCCGCCGATGATCGAACGTGGGTCCGTCGCGTCTATTTTGACCTGATCGGTTTGCCGCCCGCGCCCGAAGAGGTGCGAGCCTTTCTTGACGATGCGGCGGCCGACAAGCGCGAACGACTGGTGGACCGTTTGTTGGCCGATCCTGGTTATGGGATCCGTTGGGGCCGGCGTTGGCTCGACGTGGTGCGGTATGCGGAGACGAATGGTTACGAGCGCGACGGCGATAAGCCCAGCGCGTGGCGGTATCGCGACTATGTCATCGATTCGCTCAACGCCGATAAACCATTCGACCGTTTCCTCACCGAACAACTCGCCGGTGACGAAGTCCGCGACGTGAGTGCCGAGACGTTGATCGCCACCACGTTTTTGCGACTGGGGACCTGGGACGATGAACCGGCCGATCCCAAGGTCGACCGATATGACCAACTTGATGACGTGCTGGGGACGGTCAGTTCCACGTTTTTGGGCATGACCCTGCGTTGCGCGCGGTGCCACAATCACAAGTTCGAACCGATTTCGCAAATCGACTACGCCCGCATGTTGGCGATCTTCGAACCGCTCAAACGTCCGCAGAAAAAACGGGCCGACCTCGACGTGCTCGTCGGAACACCCGAAGAACTCGCCGCATTCGCAGCAGCGGAGGACCGTCATCAGGACGCCTTGGAAACTCTCCAAGACCAAATCTCTGACCTGGATGAGCACGTCCGCGCACGATTTTTCGCTGTCGGGAAAACCGAAATCGCCGCCGATGCGCTGCAGGCTCACCAAACGACCTCCAAGAAACGGACGAGCCAACAGAAAAGACTTGTCGGCAAAACACAACGACAATTGGATAAGGAGATCCGTGCGTCGCGCACACCCGATGAACAACGACAACGCGACGCGTTTCGATCGGCAATCCAAGCCATTGAAGCAGCCGCACCGGTTTCACCTCCCCGCGGCTACATTTGGCGAGAAACAATTGATGCAATTCCCGTCACACACGTGTTTCGTCGTGGCGACCCCACGACACCGGCTGGTGAAGTTCAACCAGGTTTCCCTGCGGTCCTGCGAGATGTGAACGTTGAAATACCGACTCCTGATAAATCGCGATCAACGACGGGGCGGCGTTTGGCGCTGGCCAAGTGGATGACCTCTCCCCAAAACCCCTTGGTCGCCCGCGTGGCGGTAAATCGGATTTGGCAGGGGCACTTCGGTGAGGGGTTGGTCCGCAGCGAAAACGATTTCGGCATCATGGGCCTGCCGCCGTCGCATCCGGAATTGCTCGACTGGTTGGCGCATACGTTTCGCGAAAACGGTTGGAGCCTCAAGTCGCTGCACAGGCTGATCGTGTTGAGCAACACCTATGCCCAATCCAGCACGGTCCGCACCGAAGCGGCAGACGCTGATCCGGAGAATGAATGGTTCTGGAGGTTTCCGCTGCGGCGGCTGGAGGCGGAACCGCTGCGTGATTCGATCTTAGCGGTCAGCGGCAAATTAAATCACAAGATGGGCGGACCGAGCGTCTATCCCAAGATCGCCGAAGAAGTCCTCGCCGGCCAATCTCGACCGGGACTGGGGTGGGGAAAATCGGACGAGGCCGAAGCGTCGCGTCGCGCGATTTACATTTTCATGAAACGCTCCATGTTGGTGCCGCTACTGGAATTGTTCGACCTGGCCGATACGACCGCCTCGTGTGAACAACGATCCCGCTCCACAATTCCGACCCAAGCGCTCACGTTGCTCAACGGCGAATTCCTCAATCGGCAAGCGGCCTATTTCGCCGAGCGACTGACAGGCGAAGACCGCGCAGCCCGCGTCCAACAAGCGTATCAATGGGCCTTATCCCGCGACGCCGATGAAACAGAACTCGCCACCGCTCTCGATTTTTTAGACCGCCAACAACAGTTGATCTTCAATGAAACTCCCGGCATGACAGTCGCCGAAGCAGACAAACAAGTTTGGCAGGCGTTCTGTTTGGCGATCTATAATTTGAACGAGTTCGTTTATATTGATTGAGTGTTTTACTGAAAGAAATCAGAACCACGAAAGACACGAAATGCACGAAAACAAATTAGAAAAAATTAGAGGTCACTGAAGAGAGTCATCTCATTTCTTTTTCGTGTCTTTCGTGGTTAAATCTTTTTTAGTTGCGGCTTGCCATGGTGTTAGGACTTTGATGTTTTCACAACAGGACAAATTGACACCCTGTGGACGCACGCGACGGGAATTCCTGTGGCAGGCTGGGGGTGGGTTTGCTGGGACGGCGCTGACCGGCATGTTGGCCGCTGATGGGTTTTTCGATACGCCCGCTGTGGCTGGCGAGGCAAAAGTTGCATCTCCGTTGGCAGCCAAGCGGCCGCATTTTGCGGCGCGGGCGAAGTCGGTCATTTTCTTGTTCATGTATGGCGGTCCAAGCCAAGTCGACCTGTGGGATCCCAAGCCGGAACTCGTTAAACGCGACGGCGAGGTGATGCCCAACCTCGACAACGATCCGCTGTTCAAAGTCCGCAATCCCGGCAAACTGCTCGGCAGTACGCGAACCTTCACCCCCGCAGGGGAATCAGGTATCCCGGTTTCCGATCTGTTTCCACATGTCGCGAATTGCGTGGACGATATTGCCGTCATCCGTTCGATGTATGCCGATAGCTTTGCGCATGGCAGTGGTTTATTGCAAATGAATACCGGCTTCGTCCGGCAAGGGAATCCCAGTTGCGGTTCATGGATCAATTACGGACTGGGAACGTCGAATCAAAATCTGCCCGGTTATGTGGTGTTGCTCGATCATCGCGGGGGACCGATTACTGGCCCGCCGAATTGGAGTAGCGGCTATATGCCGGCGACCTATCAAGGGACGCAGTTCCGTACGACCGGTGCGCCGATTGTCGATTTGCGTTCTTCGATTGGACTTTCACAGCAACGACAGCGCGACCAACTCGACCTGATCGGAATGTTGAATCAACGGCATCAGCAACAGCGTTCGGGAGAGTCGGATCTACAATCACGGATTGATTCCTACGAGTTGGCCTTTCGCATGCAACAACACGCCCCCGAAGCGGTTGACCTGTCCGCTGAATCAGCAGCCACGCAGTCGCTGTACGGATTGGATGATCGACAGACAGAAAAATTCGGGCGACGCTGTTTGATGGCGCGGCGCTTGGTGGAACGCGGCGTGCGGTTCGTGCAGGTCTATTCCGGCGGCGGGCATTCCGAACAAACCTGGGACGCGCACAGCAACGTCAACAAAAACCATGAAGAGCATTGCCGCAACACCGATCGGCCGGTTGCCGGATTGTTGCAAGACCTGAAGCGGCGCGGCTTGTTGGACGAAACGCTCGTCGTCTGGACGGGGGAGTTCGGCCGCACACCGACAGCACAAAACGGCAAAGGCCGCGATCACAGTCCCCGCGGTTTTAGCGCCTGGATGGCCGGTGGCGGTGTCAAAGGGGGACAAACGATCGGCGCCACGGACGAATTTGGCTTTGCTGCTGTGGAAAACAAAGTCCACGTCCACGACCTACACGCCACGATCCTGCATCTGTTGGGGCTGGATCACGAGTTGCTGACCTATTTCCACGGCGGCCGCGACATGCGGTTGACCGATGTCGAAGGCCGCGTAGTCCGCGAGCTACTAGCGTAGCTAGGTATTAGGCTTGAGGCTTGGGGACGTTCAACGCTCCCCCCCTCAAGCCTGTTCCCTCACGCCTGTCCCCTACTTAAGGTGCAGCGTTGGCATCCGCATCCGCTGCCGGGGCATCTCCAGTTGCCGGGGCGGCCGCTTGTGCGTTGGCGGGGGCGAATTGTGGCATCAACGGTTGTTCTTCCGGATTTTTATGGAAGTGCGGCAAGTCCCGCGGCGTTTCCCGCAAACAGACAATCGTGCCTGACGACGTGGCGACATAGATCCGGTCGGTGAAATCGTTCGTCATGTGGACTGTCGCCGGTCCCAGCGGAACTCCGCCGACCTTGGCACCCGTATCCCGGTTGAGGATGACCAACCGGTTGAGGCGATCGACGGCGTAGACCCTCCGTGGGCTGAGCGACAATAGTTTTTCAATCCCCTCCACATACCAATGTTCGTCGCCGGTTTTGGCAGACAGGCAATACAGTCCGCGATGTTCCGGAACGAGGTAGACATCGTTTTTGATAACGACCGGTGCCTGCTTGATCCGTTCACCGGATAGGAATGGCGACCGCCAACCTTGGCTGCCGTTATTGATATTCAGGGCGTACAACTTGTAATCTTCCGATGCCAGCAGCACGAGATCTTCAAAGACCGCCATCGGTGCCGTGATTTGGCTGTCCGATTCGAATTGAAACACGGTATCACGTGTCAAAGCATCGACGGAATACAGGATACCGTTGGTGCTGGCGAATAGCACTGTGTGCGAATGCGGCAATGCGGGAACTAAAATTCGCTTGCTCGTCTGGTACCGCCAATTGACCATGCCCGATTCGATGTCGAAGGCATATAAACTGCCATCGAGGAACCCGATATAAATTTGTTCTTCGTCCGCGCGGGCACTGGTACTGGGTTGCCCAGGCAGATCAAACTGCTCGACAATCTTGCCTGATTCCTTGTCCAGCATGAACAGCGTTGCCGCGCTCCATACGAAGACATGGGTATCATTCGAGGAGGCCGGCATTCCGGGAGCATCGGCGCTGCCAATCCGCGTAGCCCATTTCTTTCGCCCCGACTCCGCATCGAATGTCGTGAGGATTCCGTTTGAACTTTGAGCGTAAACGTTTTTATCGTCGTTGGTCAGGTGTTGTAATTTGTCGCGACGATAATTCATCACCGCCTGAGACCACCAAGCGCGGGTCAGTCCCTGCTGTTGCAAAATTCGCCGACGAATCAATCCCGATCCGACACGCGAACCGGATTGTGCCATAGCCGGCGATGTGCAAATCAAGATCCCCAGCAGGAGTAGGCTGACTTTCCTCAACTCCGACATGCGACTTCTCCCTGAGCGCCGACGATTTTTTACCGGCGTCATTTCTTGGTCTCAGTGCTTTACGCACTTCATTTATACGTTCGTTTTGTATTGCTTGACGAAATTTGTCCACGCGGTGGGCAACACAAGTGTAGCGTCATTAACGGTGAGAGCGGCGAAGTGTTTACGGCATTCATCCAACAGGTCGGTGGAATCCCGAAAATCCATAGCGGACCGCAGTCTTGATACCAGAAGACTACGTTAACTATCCAATTCATCTATTCTAGCCATGCTGTCGTCGCCAAAGCCAGAGTTTCCTGTGAGAAAATAGCACTCTGGCCGCAATTTCCCGGTTTGAAGTTTCGTAAGCCCAACAATCGAGCTATTTCCAACTCACCAAGTCAATTCCGCAGGTTTTCCGTAACCGCCTCAACCGGAAGTTGCCCTGATTTGCCTGCTAGAAAGGGCTTTAGAGCCGCTGTCGCACTTGACGATTGAAGGGAAATTGCCAAACTTGTGGTTAAGCGGGGTCGTGCGTGGCGAACACAACGCACCGCCAGTTCTTCCCCGGTATGGCAGGATGAGCCAAGGTTGTCCGGATCCGCGCGACAATTCATCCACCGCATGGAATGCGGCCCTCAAGCACTCTTGTTGTGATGAGCGAGACCATGAAGCCTCGAAATGGTTGGACCGGCTGGCTGAACGTCGTCATCGTCTTTTTGTCCTGTACGGCCATGGCTCGCGCCGACGTGATTACGTTGAAGAACGGCGGAGAAATCCGCGGTTTGATTCAAAAGAACCCGCGCACAACCAGTTCCAAAGGTCGCGACGTCATCGTCAAAACCCTCAGCGGATCGTTGGTGACAGTCTCCAAGTCGGAGATTGAATCAATCCAGCGGCGGCGGCTGATTCTAGAAGAATACGAAACCCAGCGGCGCAATACGCCCGACACGGTCGACGGACATTGGGAACTGGCCCAGTGGTGCCGCAACCAGCGACTGACCCGCCAGCGCCGCACGCATTTGAAGCGGATCGTGGAATTGAATCCGCAACATGAACAGGCGCGCCGCAGTCTGGGCCATCAGAAGTACGACGGCGAATGGATGTCCCGCGAGGAGTATATGAAATCGCAAGGACAAGTCCTGTATCGCGGACGCTATGTTTTCCCCCAAGAACTGGAGCAAATCAAGCAGGACGAGCTGGAGAAAGAAGGGGAGCGCGAGTGGCATAAAAAAGTCAAACTGTGGCACGCTTGGATCACCAGTGACCGGACCGAGCAGCAAAAACAAGCATTTCAGGAATTGTCGGCGATCACGGATACGTTGGCGATCCCAGCGCTGTCGAAACGCTTTCGCGATTCGCCACACCCGGCGCTCCGCGAACTGTACATCAGCATTCTGGGGCGCATGCAGAGTGCAGAGTCCTTGCAAGCACTCTTGTATCAGGCGATTTTTGATAGCCAGCCAAATCTCCGCGAAGTTGCGGTCACCGCAATTCCCGAAACCCAAACCAATACAGCGATTACAGCGCTGGTCCGCGGTCTCAAGAGCGAACTCAACCTGGTTGTCTGCCGTTCGGCGACCGCTTTGGCATTGCTGGGCAATGACCAAGTTGTCCCACAGTTGATCGATGCCTTGGTCACGACGCACCGTTATCGCGTAGTCGTGCCCGACAACGGCGCCAACACAATTGGCTTTGCCGCCAACGGGGGGCAGGCGCCTCTCACGTCCGGTCTTCCCCCCGATGTCGAATTACAGATGATGACCGGCCAGCTTCCGTACGGTGCTGTGGTAATCCCGCCCAACGATCCCGGAGCGCAGATGCGTCAGAAAACGCAAATCGTCAAACGGACGCAAAGAAACGGACCCGTGCTTGAGGCGCTCAAGAGCTTGACGGATGAAGATTTTTCCTACAACCGTCCGAAGTGGCGCTTGTGGTGGGCGGAAAAAAACAATAACGTGGGCAAGCCGTAGCGGGTGCGAGCCGCGTTACCTGTTAATACTTGGCCGACGGGCAGGACAGTCATGCAAGCAGTAGGCGACGAGGCTCTAAAACGCATACTGCTTCAGCAATTGCGCGGACTGCAACGCGCGGGTGTCTCGGGACTGCCCTCTACTTCGGCCACCGCCGCTCCGGCGGAATCGACCCCTCAAGTATCGCCCACGCCAAAGCCCACACCGACTATGCCACGACGTACCGCTTCGCCGAAAAAGGGCGATCAAAAACAACAACTCGCCACACTCTGTAGCACGGTCGCCAGTTGCACGCGCTGCCAGGAGTTGGCCGAGACCCGCAATCAAACCGTGTTTGGCGTTGGTAACCCCAATGCCCAGGTGTTGTTCATCGGCGAGGCTCCCGGAGCAGATGAGGATGAACAAGGTATCCCCTTTGTCGGCCGGGCCGGGCAGTTGATGGACAAGATCATCGAAGCCACGCAGTTAAAGCGGGAGGATATCTATATATGCAACATTCTCAAATGCCGGCCGCCGGGAAACCGAAATCCCTCGCCGGTTGAGGCTGGAAACTGCCGCGAATACCTGGACGGACAACTCGCCATCGTCAATCCGGAATACATTGTTTGCTGGGGCGCCGTTGCTGCCCAGAATTTGTTGGGCACCGATGTGGCGATTGGAAAATTACGGGGCACCTTCCACGAACATGAAGGCGCCAAGGTGCTCTGCACCTATCATCCTTCCTATCTCTTGCGCAACCCGCCCATGAAGAAGGAAGTGTGGAAAGATATGCAGATGTTGATGGCTGAACTGGGGTTAGAAGCGAACTGATGATTGGCGGTTTGGCAAATCGGTGCGCGTCGATTTTTCCAAAGTTTCACCTCGCGTGATCCGCCTCTGCTCGTTGGCCAATCCCACCCGTTTCGGCAAACCTCAACGCTTCGATAAAAGGAATGCGGCGGTCACCTGTCGGTTTTCTTGAAATTGCTCAAGAGGCCACTTATTGCTTGACCGTCCTTCCCTGGCTATGGGATGATAGTAGGCATGTTACACATCAATCAACAAAAACTGCCGCGGACTGTTCTGAGCTACTTGTCCTTTCGCATGTCAGGAGTGGCGACGCTGCAATTCATTGAATTGTCGCGACAACTCCCCGACGTCGACCTGGAGAGTCAAGGCTTTTTGACGGAGGTTCCCTTCCTCCGTGAAGTCCCGCCGCACGTGCAAATCGAACTCTTGGCCGAAACCTGGAGCAAACATGTCGCCGAAAAACCGTACGAAGCCTCGCTGCTCGACGAAAGCGTGATCTACGCCGCCTGCGAGACGGCGTCCTACATCGTGCAAAACAATCCCGAATTGGTCCCCTCGCTGCTCAGCGGCGGCCCGTTGGAAGCACAAATCGATGTAGGCCAGGAATTGGCCGAGTCGTTGCAAAAGCTGCATCTGAATCTCGCCAACGAAGGCGATTTTCTACTGATCAGCCAATTCATGGACATGCCTCCCGAAGAGTGCCAGGAATGGAAACAGCGTTACGGCCTGGAAGACGAGGACATCGAACCGATGTTCGACGCCTTGGCACGCTGGAACATCTCCCCCTCCGTCGAACAAAACCTGAGCGGCCTATTCAGCCCCAACGAAATCCGCAGAATGCTCCCACTGTTAGGCGTGCGGGCACATGACCCAGCGGAGTCGTAGCACGGCGGTCTTGTTTAGAATTCCATTTCGCCGAGCGTTACGGATTACGAAATGATGCCCGATTCTCCTCAGCGGTTTTGGACGTTGAGAAAACGGCTATGTTTCGTATTTGGTCTAATACTATTCGCGCCGTTGGCTGTAGCGGGATACGTGTGGTTTACGGCGAGTTTGGAGTTGGCAGCGCATTTGGCGGAGTTACGGTCGCAGGGATTGCCCACAACCGTCAGCGAACTGTCCGAATTCTATTCCGTTCCCAACGGCGTCAACGATCCCACTGCCTTGTGGGTCGAAGCTATTGATCGTGTTCAAGCAGCTGGAGTATACGAACGCGGTGAAAATTTGCCGTTCGTTGGCGAGAGTGAATTGGCGGTTCCGCCTCCGGGGCAACCGTGGCTGGAATTAGACGCCTCCCGCGCGCTGATTGACGAATTGGTCGTCGAATTTTCGGCGATTCGCCAAGCAGCGGCTGCCGGTGGTCAAGTTCGATTTCCTATCGACTTCACCCAGGGATTGGAAATGGACCGGCCGCACACCGTTCACGTTTCAGGCGTCGCAGAACTTCTCCAACTCTCTGCACACGTCAACGCCCACATGGGCAATGATTCGGCTGCCTTAGAGGACATCAAGGCGATCTTCAAACTCTCAGACGCACTGCGCGGCGAGCCTGTACTGATTTCAAATATAGCGCGGAATACGGTTCACAATCGCGGGTGCGAAACTATTGAGAATTTGTTGCCCTTTTGTGAGTGGAGCGATGTGGATTTGGCATCTCTCCAATGGGCCGTCCAGTCCGCCAGATTCAAAGACGAGTTAGCAAGGGGTGTGGCCGGTGAACGGGTGGTTCTGCTGGACGCCATTGCCGAGACGTCTGTCGGGCCTTGGCGGACCGCCAACAAATTAGAAGTACTACGACTAATAAATCGATTCGCTGACTCCCTATCCAATTCATCGCCAATTATCTTGACAGGTCTACGCGACCTAGAGGCTGAAATTGATGCCTATTCAGAAAACCACACCAACGGCGTTGCCCCTATTATTTTATCACTTGCTGTTCCAGGAATTGCCATTGCCGCCAATTCGTCTGCAAGCAGTACGGCTCAACAACGATGTACTGTTGTCGCCCTCGCGCTGCAGCGCCATCGGCTCAAGAACGGCCAATTGCCCGATTCGCTGAAAAATATCGACCCGCAATTATTGGGACCAACAACGCAAACGGCCGACGCACTCCTCGATCCGTTTGATGGCAAACCCTTGCGCTACCGTCAAGACGACATGCGAATCATCATCTATAGCATCGCCGACGATGCAGTGGATGATAGTGGTGATCGTGCGGAAACCACGGACGGTTTGAGTCCGCAGGACATTGGCATCGTGCTACCGAAATAACATTTCGTAGCATCGAGAGTCAATTTTCACGCCCACAGCCTATCCCCGCGATTTTTCAACGATTCGCGAAACCGCAGTAGACAAATGCTCGTTCTCAAGCCATCTCTATGGTTACGGATCGGTTTCACTCCACGAAACCACGACGAGCCTGCTATCACTGCACGAGGAATGACCATTGGAAGCACCATCCCCCAAGTCGTCTTGGACGCCCGGCAAGTTACTGATTGTCGGGATTGGCGTGCTGTTGATCGGCACGTTCGCAATTTTCGGGTTCCTGTGGTATTTCAGCCATGCTCGCTTGAAAGCGGACCTTGCCGATTTGCGAGCTGAGGGCTTGCCGACCGATGCGGTGGAGTTGGCTAATTATCACAACGTTCCTGTCGGTGTCCCTGATACGACCGGCGTCTGGGTGGGCATCATCGATACGGTCACTGCCACGAGCCAGGACCAAGTCGACATTATGATGGAACTGCCGATCGTGGGCGAGGGACCAACGCCGATTCCACCCCCCGGAACCGAGTGGGCACAGCTGGATGCGGTTGAAGAATTACTCGCCAATTTTGAACCCGAACTGCAAGCCGCGCGGGCCGAAGTTGGTGTCAATGGCCAAACGCAGTTTCCCATCGATTTTTCCCAGGGGATCAGAACGCTTCTGCCGTACACCCAGGAAATCCGCCAAGTCGCACGTCTGCTGCTTCTCGATGCAAAAGTCGCCGCGCATCGCGGCGACGATGCCCGCGCACTACAGGATCTACGGGCAATCTTTACACTCTCCGACACGCTGCGCGGCGAACCGTTGTTGATTTCTCAATTGGTGCGGGGCGCAATTCATGCGGACGGTTGCGAGGCCATTATCGATTTGATGCCGCATTGCAATTGGAGCGACGACGATTTAGCAGCGTTGCAATCGTCCTTACGAGCAGCAAACTTTCGAGAAGAAATGGCTCATGCCATGCACGGTGAGCGGGCGCTTTACTTGACCGAACTCAGTCGTATGAGACTCGGTCCGTTGCGCCTGCGAAATATGCAAACAGCGATCGAGCTGTTTGATTATACCGACGATGCATTCGACGGATCTTGGACTGAAATGTTTCAAAAAGGAGACGAGTTCAATGAGAAGCTGAACGAACGAAGAAGCGGCACTTCCAATTTAATACGTCTCGACACCGCAGCCTTGCAACTAGCGCCGGGAATTAAAACCGCAATCCAGTTCGTGGCGACTGCAACGGCGCGGCAACGCTGCGTGAATGCAGGAATAGCTGCGAGCAGATATCGCTTACAAAAAAAGCAATTTCCCGACTCACTCGCCGACTTAAACGAAGAATTATTGGGGGCGCCGTCGCCGTCTTCAACAGAACTCATTGATCCCTTCGACGAGAATCCACTGCGTTACCGTCAAGAAGAGACGCGGATCATCATCTACAGCATCGGCTTGGACCGCATCGACAACGGCGGCGACTGTGAGTCCAAAGAAGACGGACCCGATCCGACAGATCTGGGCATCGTGCTGCCGAAATAGCGAATCCTCTTGTGATCGTCGACACCAGAGTGTGTTATGAAACTACGAAGATTTTCGTTGACATGTACGAACCACTTCGTATAATGGCCGCTCGATCAGACCGCACTGCCACGGAGACCCGTTGACAATGGCCAAGTCCGAGACAAAGCGGCCCACCGATGCCGAGCTGGAAATTCTTCGCGTCCTGTGGGACCGCGGGCCCTGCACGGTTCGCGATGTACTCGATGAACTGAGCCGCACGCGCGACATCGGTTACACCACGGTGTTGAAGTTGATGCAAATCATGACCGAGAAGTCGCTCGTGGCTCGCGACGAATCGAACCGTTCGCACGTCTACCGGGCCTGTCACAAACAGGGACAAACGCAGCGACAATTGGTTGCCGATCTGATGCAACGCGCCTTCGGGGGGGCCGCCGACAAACTGGTGATGCAGGCGTTGAAACTCAAAAAGGTCTCCGCGGACGATATGGCAAAAATCCGAAAACTCCTTGACGACTTGGAGGACTAGACGATGCAAGCGCTACTCACGTTGCTGGATCATCCGCTGACCGACCGCATTGGCTGGACCTTATTGCACTCGGTCTGGTTGTTGGCCATTGTCGCCGCAATCGTCGCCGCCGAATTGTTCGCATTGCGGCGCCACACGGCTGCGGTGCGGTACCTTGCCGCGACGATTGGTTTGGCAGTGATGGCGCTTGTGCCGGTTACGGTTTATTTCAACATGACACTCGATTCCCCGATCACTAGCCAAGTTGGGAATGAATTCAATCGTAGTGGGAACATCGCAGTGCTCGATACCGAGCCAATGACCGCGAGTCCGCCCGCTATTTTTATTGCCGCTGGGAACGGTGGTGCGGCGGTTTCGCCGAGTCTCGCGACGCAATTCCGTCCGTTGCTTCCTGGGGCCGTTTTTCTGTGGGCCTGTGGAGTTGGCCTGTTGTCGCTACGGCTCATCGTGATGTGGCGGTTTGTGCAACGGCTGCGTGTGCGACAGACAACACCCGTGAGCGACGCCGCACGCGCGGCATTCGAGCGGGTTTGCCACCGCATGGGACTAAAGCGACCGGTCGAATTATTGCAGTCCGCGCTGGTCTCCGTGCCGACGGTGGTTGGGTATCTGCGACCGGTGATTTTATTACCAGCGAGTTCACTGATGGGTTTGGACAGCCGCGAACTGGAAGCCATTTTGGCGCACGAATTGGCTCATGTGCGCCGCCACGATAATTTGGTGAATATCCTGCAGAGCATCGTCGAGATCCTCTTATTCTTCCATCCAGCTGTCTGGTGGTTGTCGCGACGGATCCGCATCGAACGAGAAAACTGTTGCGACGACATGGCGGTTGGCATTGTCGGAAATCAAGTCGCCTACGCCCGCGTGCTGGCCCGCATTGCTGAATTGGGCAGCCAACCCGTGGGCCTGGCTGCCTCGGCCAACGGCGGCGATTTGCTGGCCCGCGTGCGACGGTTGTTGATCGACTCACCGCGAGATTCGTCGCCCACATCTAAGTGGATCGGCGGGTTACTTTCCCTATCGCTGATCGGGTGTCTGGCCATGGTGATTGCGTTTTCAACGCACGACTCGCAGGCGGTGGCCGATACCCAGCCTGAAATCAAGCTGACTACCAAACCTCAGGTTGAAACGAAAAGTAAGGCCGAACCAATACGGGTTGCCGATGATCCTCTCGTCGGCGAAATGAGTGATGCGGAGAGACGTGCGCTGGCGGCCGAATACAAAAAACTCTATCAATTACCCCGAGTATTCGTGCTCCAACGCATCGCACCACCCTTCCCCAAGAGTCGATTGGCGTTCTATCAAGAACTATCGGATAGTCAAAGAGAAGCCATTCCCCGGGGGCCGGGTACAATGATTTTTGGATTCGAAGATGGGGATTGTCTTCAATGGACTCTTCTTCCTTCCGGCAGCAACGGAATGCAATTGCAGGCGGCGGCCAGGAGTCTGATGGGGATTTATCCGCAGGAAATTATCTTCGGGGAAAAATCCCTGGAAAAACTCACTATCACCGGCGATTTCTCCGTGGACCTCGATGCGACTAGCCAGCTGGTGTTGGCTCAATTCGAGAAAACCTTCAATGACCAATCGGAACAGAAACTTTCGATGAAGCTCCAAGACATCGAACGAGAAGTTTATGTCGCCCGCGGAGAATTCAAATTCAAACCGATCAATCCGGACCGTAAACGAATTGAGATTTACGGCGAGCCGCCCAACGCAGTCCTAACGAGAAACTGGATTGGACGCGGTGAATTGGACGAGTTTTTGCGTTGGGTCGGGATGTGGGTCGAGAAGCCTATCGTCGGTGATTTGGACACTTCTGGAATTCGTGACTTTGTTTGGGGATACAATTTGGGGGAATTTAAGAAGGAAGATCGCCAACAGGCCAAGGAACCGGAGTTGATACTAAAACAGGTAACCGAGCAGACGGGGCTGACCTTCAAAAAGGAAAAACGCAAGGTGCGAACTCTCATCGTCGAGCGCAAGAAGTAGCAACGTTTTGTCCGCGTTGTGCGCGGGTCTCTTGACCCCGCACCCAGTAACGTTGTGCGCGGGTCTCCCGACCCCGCACCATCGCGACCGAAGGTCTCCCAAACGGAGAGCGAGTTGATTGAGTCGGGAATCAGTTGTACAGCATGGAAAGGTGCGTCGCGACGCACCCTACGACAACGGTTCGTGCCCCGTCTCTCTTACAAAGAACAGCACCGTCACCAGCGAGATCGCCCCGGTCCCCGTCACCCACCAGGCGGGGGAGATTGGATTGTCGGTCATGGAGATCAACAGCGCCGCGATCAACGGTGTCGTCCCGCCAAACAACCCGATCGAGGCGTTGTAAGCGAAGGCCAATCCCGTGCAGCGGATGGTTGCCGGCATCAGTTCGACGTTGGCTGCGACCACGCCCCCGGCGATCAGGCCGACTGCCAGGACAAAACCGATCTCGCCTAAGAAAATCGTCATCCGATCACTGCTGTGCATCAGGTGAAACAACCCGATTGCTCCGAAGGTCAGAATCAAATTGCCGGCGATCATCAATGGGCGGCGGCCGATGCGGTCGGATATCCAAGCTGTGATCGGCAACACGGCCAACAGCACCACCATGCTGACCGTGTTCAAATTCAGCGCCACGCCTTCGGAAAACTTATCGACCGATTTCATGTACGTCACGGAATACACAAACGCCGTGTAGTAACTCACGCCGTTACTCAAATTCAGCAGGGCCACCTTCAACACGGACAGTCGATGCTTACCGAAGGTATCCCGCACCGGTCGCTTGCTAGCGCAGGCCGGAGCTTCTGCATGAATGCCGCGGCGAAGCAGAAACCCGGTGATTGCCACCAGCGCGCCGACCAAGAACGGAATCCGCCAACCCCAAGCAATGAGTTGCGAATCGCTCAGCAGATTAGAAACCAACGCCGCCACACCCGAACCGAGCAAGCAGCCCGCCGTGGCGCCCCACATGCCCCAGACCGCAGTTTGCGACCGTCGATTTTTTCGAGAATGCTCGGCTAAGAAAATCAGGGAACTGGTATATTCGCCCCCGACGGAAAGCCCTTGCACGATCCGCAATAACACAATCAAAATCGGCGCCGCCATGCCGATCGTGGCATAGGTCGGCAGCAGTCCCATGATCACTGTCGGAACAGCCATCGCCAATACGGAGAGGGTCAGCGCGTGCCGGCGACCGATCAAGTCACCGATCCGCCCAAACACGAGCCCCCCCAGCGGCCGCACCAAGAACCCCGCAGCAAACGCGCCAAAGGCGGCGATTACTGAGACTGCAGGATTGCCGTCGGGAAAAAACAGCCGACCAATCACGGTGGCCAGATAGCCATACACCGCAAAGTCATACCACTCCATGACATTGCCGATCAGCCCCGCAAGAATCACCCGTCGCTGCGATGTCTCGGGAGGAGCATCGGCAGGCTCAGTAGGTATGCCGGCAGTTGGTTCGACGTCCAAAGCAGGAGCGGAGCACATAAGGTTTCACGACTTTCGTGGCTGGGAAAAACGGCGATAGCGAGGCGCGCGGAGGGATGGAAACGCGTCAAAAGTGTAGTCCGCAGTAACGCGCCCCGCTATTTGACATCAATTTCCCAACCAGATCGGTAGGCGTTTCGCACGGTTTATACGGGTTGTGAGGGCCATTTTCCTAACGAGGCAGCGTCGGCGTAACTGTTTACACCCTGATGAATAATGAGGGGCCGGTTACATTGCCGCTGCTTACCAGTATCACGAGCCAAGTTCACTCGCATTGTTAAGAACAGAACGGTACTGATGGCCAATGATGGTTCCTTGAGGCTGTGACCTTCACGAAGCAACGCTACAGCCATTTGTCCAGTGTTAGATGAGCGGTCGCTCTCATCCTTGAGCTAATAACTCGCTGCGCCAACAGTGCCATGGTACGGTCCGGTTACTGCATTGAGTTTCAAAAATTGGTTGAGCCCCTAGGACTTTTGACTGCAAAGCCGCCTTAGTACGACCAGGGAGTAAAGCATTGTGATTTAGCACGGCTGAACGTCGAGATTCGGCTAAGGCGTCAATGTGGGAAGGTCTTCGCGATTCAATGCCGTCCGCACTCTTTGACGCAACTGCGACCACTGGTCCTGGGTCCAGAACTCGTCTGGGCGCTCCTCTAAATCGAGAACCGAGGCAATTTTCATTGCCGCAAAATCCCGCACCGTGATCTTCCCAAAGGTGAAAGCTGCACACGGTCCCTCGTATTTGGCAGCATCAATGGATGGATCGCGAATTTCAGTGTCGTCGAGGAATGACGCCAAGAACGCGAGGCGTCGGTTTCGGTTTTCATCCTTGATATAGGAATAATTCATGGGATCCATTATCTCCATTCTCAGCCCCACTGCGGAATGCTTCGCAACCTCCAGGTAATCCTTCCAGATCCGGTCATTTTGCAATTGCATCACCACGTGTGTGTAACCCGCCGCTTCGCACGTCCAATATGTTTCATTGACATCCTTCGGCAACTGGGCGAGGACGGGTTGAAGCAGCTCAATGCATCTTTCTTCGTTGACCCTTGCGAGCTGCTGAAGCACTGATCGCTTTCGCGAATAATCACTCAAACGCTCGGACATACCCACTAACGCTTCCGTCTTCTCTTTGCTGGTTAATTTTGAGTTCGCTACAGTCTCCGCGAGCTCAAATAGGCGAGCGTCCCTTGAAGCGCGCGAGGGAATTTTCGAACAAATCGTCATTAGCGACTGGGGATATTTTTGGCCGAGAATCCACAGTGGCACCTCGTGAAAACCTGAGATTCGGCGATTTTCCAAGTCGACCGCGGCCTTTTCAAAAAACTCTTTCTCCCAACCCTTTTGTTTCCCAAGGGAAGTTGCTGTCTCAGATTTTTGGGATCCGGCCATAACCTCTGAGAGTTGCGTTGCCAATTGCCCCAACCGAATCCGTTCTGCGGGCCTTCTCATCACGAATGCCCAATCTAACTGACGCGTCAGGCGTTGGTCTTTGCTAAGTCTGTTCAGTTCCGGGAACACTTTTGCTCCCATTAGGAAAATCTCTCGTGCCGGTCGTGCAGAATCAATGTTGTGGTCGTCAAAGAAACCCAAGTGCCAGAATTTGTTGTTCTGGTTCCCCCAGCCGATCAACAATGCCTCCACGGAACCTTCGGGGGCCGTCTCTGCGGCAATGGTCAGTCCAAGGTCGCGGACAAATCGAGTCCTGCGATAGGGGTAATAGAGATCCTCATCGTCCGAGAAGAGATCAGGATACTCCCGTTTCAATTGAAAGAGTTTTTTGAGTATGGTCTTCATGTCGGCGTTTGCCGGCAAGACCGCCTCATAGAGATGCAGATAAAGGCCATGAGCCAGTAACACCTGGGGGTTGGCTCTGTATTCCCCCAAGTCTTCCCCCGCATTCCGGGTTTCAAAGTACTCGGCCGCGTTGACCTGCTCCCAAATGTCTTTGGCCTTTTCCATCTCGCTGCGTTGCGCTAACTGCAAAGCCGTGACGAACGATGACATGTTGTTACATTCCAACACATAACCTTTCGGTTTCGCTTGTTGTGGCTGCAGTGAGTAAGGGCGAGTCGACGGCCGATGGTCTGCATCCGTGGAAACCACGGTCGTATTCCACCCCATTAAAACTCGGGCTTGACCATTTGGTAGTTTTTCTAGAAGGAATGCGGGACGATATATCCCAGGATCGTGACTCGTTGAGGAATCCCCCGTCAATGTTGTCCTATCCGTGTACGCTAAAATTAAAGGGGCTTTTTCAGGAGGAAGCGGGAGGTCGTAACGCTCTGCAATCTTCAACAACTCCGGAAAATCGATGTCGTTGCGATCGGCTCCTTGAAGCTTGCCGCACACAGCAAGGGTTAACACGAACCATCTGATTGAGATCCACCTAGGCATAAGCGTGTCTTCCTTCGGCATGACATTTTTCGTCGGTTTTAGCGCGCTGCCTCCGCAATCGCTGCACAATGTCCACGAAACATGGTGCCAAATGAGCATCCTACAGCTTTAAGCCAAGCTGACAATAGGGTTTCTCAGACGATATGCCCGTTGCTACCCCGGCGAATACAGATGATTCGATTTGCCGCCCGATCGGTACGTATTAGTAACTTACTGTTTTACGGCGTGTGTTCTCTCATCCACGATTGCAGCAATTTCGTCCGGCCAATACCACATTCCGAATTCCGCGCCCGTTTTTCGGTAGCGGCCCGCCCAGCGGCGCGTATCATCGTGACATGAGCACCATCCCACTTCCCACTGACGATGAAATGTATCAAGCCCTGTTGCGGTCCGATTCGGAGTACGACGGCCTGTTTTTTGTGGCTGTGAAGACCACCGGCATCTTCTGTCGACCGACCTGCACGGCGAAGAAGCCGTTGCAAAAAAACGTCTCGTTTTTCAGCAATACTGCGGACGCGATTGCCGCCGGTTATCGCGCCTGCAAACGTTGTCGGCCGCTGGATGTGGCGGGGATGACGCCCGCCTGGTTGGACGCGTTGATGGAACAGGTCGACGTCGATCCACTGCGGCGGTGGACCAATCAGGAAATTCGCAGCTTGGGAGTCGACCCGGCCCGCGTCAATCGTTGGTTCAAGGCCAATCATGGGCTGACGTTTCTCAGCTATCTGCGCTGCCGACGTTTGGCGGGAGCGTTGGCGCAATTGTCGGTGGGGGATGACCCGACGACTGTTGCCTATGCTGCGGGTTACGAATCGCTGAGTGGATTTCGCGATGCTTTTCAAAAATGGTTCGGGACGACGCCGGGACAAATCGATAACGGCGGCGCGGTCCTGACCGTCAACCGGATTCCCACACCGCTCGGTCCCATGATTGCCGCCGCCGATAACGATCATCTGCACTTGCTGGAATTCGCCGACCGGCGGATGTTGGAAACGCAGATCAAACGTTTGTCCGCACGATTGAAGTGCCGTTTTCTGCCGGGGGACAATCGGTTGATTGAACAGACCGCTCGTGAAGTCACCGAATACTTCTCCGGTAGCCGCCAAGATTTTAACGTACCGATTTGTCTCCTTGGCACCCCGTTTCAACAACAGATTTGGGAGTTGCTGTTGAAGATTCCCTACGGCGAGACGTCGAGTTATGAACGCCTTGCCGTGGCGGCGCAGAATCCTCGCGCGCACCGCGCTGTCGGTCGTGCTAATGGCGATAACCGTTTGGCGATCATCATTCCTTGTCATCGTGTGGTGCGCAGCGATGGGCAATTGGGAGGATATGGCGGAGGGCTGCGTCGCAAGGAGTGGATGCTGCGACACGAATTCGCGGTCGTGCGTGGAGAGCGGAGCAACGACGGCAACTGATCGGCCCGCCGAGCTTTGCCAGTGCGAAACCAACCTGCGAAGCGACTGTTAAAACACTGGCAGAGCCAGTGGCCCCCAAATTTCTGAGTCGAGATAATCCACTAATCCGCGTGGATCGTATTTTCGACCGAGTTGCAACAGGCGGCTTCGACTTCGTCGAGCAATTGGTCGATGCGAAACGGCTTGTAAAGCACCGCCTTGAGGCCTGCTTGCCGTGCTTTGACGATCGAATGATCGGGGTCGTAGCCGAAACCGGTCATCAAAATCACCGGCAGGTCCGATTGGATATCGCGCAGTTGACAAAAACACTCATAACCGGTCATGTCGGGCAGGCGAATATCGGCCAGTACGGCGTCGTATTGGAAACTGCGGGTCATCAACAACGCTTCGTCGCCGTTGTGGGCGGTCTCCACTTCGCAGCCGAATCGGCCCAACAGTTCGTGAGCCGCTTCGCGGACGCTGTCGTCGTCGTCGGCGACCAAAATCCGTTTGCCCCGCAATTTCGGCCGTTGCGGTCGCGGGGGAATCGAGGGATTTGAGCCCTTGGGCGTAATCGCATCCCCCACCTTTTGGATCAACTGTTTGATGTCGCGGGTGTGTTTCAAAATCCGCTGCAACCGTTCGGTCACTTTCGGTTCGTGTCCGATGTAGCGGTCCAAAACGCGGGCGGCGTCGTTGATCACTTCATCGACCGGCCGAGCGACTTCCCGCAGAATGGCATTGATGCTTTCGCTGGCGGTCGTCATTTTTTCCGCCACCAACAATTCAAGCGTATTTAAAGCGACGGCCACTTCGCGGCTGAACAACTCCAAGAACTGCAGGTCATTCTCAGTGAACGCGCCGGGGCGGGGGCTTTCGACGTTGAAGGTTCCCAGGATTTGATCGTGCAGAATCAAAGGGACGGTCAGGGAACTGCGTGCGTTCGGCGCGCCGGGCAGATACAGCGGGTCGTTGGCTGTGTCTTCGCAGAGATAGCTTTTGCCCGTCGCCGCCACGAAACCGGTCACACCATTGCCTTGGGGCTTGGCATGCAATTCACGATCGGCCGCTAACTCTTCCATCCCGGAAACAAGCAGCGGTTCCAGCCGCTTTGTTGCTTGATCCACCAAACGGATTTCGACCGTTTCAAATTCCAGCAGGTCCTGTGTGTAGTTGACGATTTTGGATTTGAGCAATTCGATGCGATCGTCGACCGACATCTCCAAAATTTCTTGCGGCGCTAAGTCACCCAACTCCAACCCGGCCTGATAGATGGCATTGAGTTTTTGTTGTTGCAACGTCTCGGCCGAAATGTCGCGAACGAGTACCACCACCATGTTCGGCGCGGCTTGTCCCGGCGTGAGGACCGGTGTCGCTTGAACTTGATAGTAAGAGCGCTCGCCAATGCGCAATGTACTTTTTGAAGCGGTCCCCGAACCGAGCGCCGTATGGAACGGACAAAAGTCGGGTCCGAGAATATCGGGGGTCCCAAACACATCATAAAACCCGCGTCCCACAACTTCCGGTTCGTCGGATTCGGCGAGTTGTTGAAAACGCGGGTTACACCAAACAATTTCGAGCGATGCATCGAGCAAGACCAGCCCATCAGGAATCTGTTGTAGAATTCCTCCGTGCTGTAACAACAACGCCGCTGCCGACAGCGCGTCTTTGTCGTCGCAAACCAAGCAGACTCCCGAGACATCGTCCTTGCGAAGTTCGGCGAGGCCCGCTTCCATGGAACCAGGGACGATCGGTTCGTACGCACCTCGGAGTTGGTCGGCCAGTGCACCAACTTGTTGGTTGTCCTCCCCAAGGATTAGCATTCGAGGCGAATGGGCCACTTGTTTTCAGCTCCTGAGCGGTACGGCACGCGATTCTGAAGAAATTATAGAGCGCCACAAGACGCGCGGCAAGCCGAGGACAGGCGAAGTAAACGCGCCGCGGCAAGCTTATGCCCCTTGTTTTCCTGCAGTTTTTTAAGATGCACACGACACTGCCCAGACAATGACGTTCATCACGGTCCACAACAGACAACATAAAAGAATCTAGGGTTCTGTCCAGTCGATTGACCGATCTGCTTGACGTCCGCGGGTCGCTCCTCGAAACTAACGTTTCGCAATTCTGCTAACCCAGACTCCCGGACGACATCGTGAAGACGATTCCCATGACAGGTCACTCAGGCTAGATTTCAAGTTTTGAGATTCCGATTTCCGTTCCCAGCGGTATTCGCCACCGGACTGCCACTCTTAACAATGATTCGAAATCCCTTCGTATTACATCGACAGTACCGACTGAGGTTATCCACTCAGTTCCAGGGGAGTTGCGCGGATTTGTCCGCCCCGTCCTACTGGTCTCAATGTATCACGTTGTTTCTTCTGTTGGGAGCGGCATTTGCCGGGGCAGACGTCACCGCTGCTGAGCAATCCGCCCGACTCAAGGATCGACGTGTGATCCCTGGGGAACTGCGGGGAAAAACGCCCGAAACACTGTTTTTTTTCTCCGCTGCCGACGCCGCGCCTATTCCTCTCAGCAAGATCCAATCCATCTCAAATCAGCGGCCGGTTTCCACTGTCACCGCTCGCGGCGCCTTGCGGCGGATTTCTCTGGTGAGTGGAGAATCCTTCAGTGGTGAGATCGTCAAATGGTCCCCTGACTCTGTTGAATTACGGTTGGCCGGTGATGACCAAGTTTGCACCATTCCCACCGACACAGTCGCCGCGATCTTCCAGCCGCAAGGAACGGTGAATCTCCTCTACGAAGATTTTGAACAGGAACCCCTGCAATGGCCGCCGACTGAAAATCCTCGGCGCGACCCACAGCACAGCCGGTCGGGGAAATTTAGCCTGCTGATATCCAGCGCGGCGCCTCCGCTGCATTATCAATTGCCCACACCCTTTTCGGCCGGACAGGTCGAATTGAGTTTCCATGACTATTCTACCCAGGATGCCGGTTCGATCTGGATTGTCGAGTTCCGTTTCGAGACTCAACTCGGCGAACGCGTGCTCCGCACAGAAATTGGACCGTCACAAAAGGCATACGCTCTCAAAGCGCCGCTCGGGCCTCGGTTCAGCCATCAACAATTGCGCCGCACCGCCGGATGGCATGATTTGCGCGTGCAATTCGATTCGCTCGATACCATGGTGCTCATCGACGACGCCGTGCTGGCCGCCGGACCTGCGATGAAAGGAGTCTTGAAATCGATACGCATCTCTCCCCAAAAGAAAGCCGCAACGGACGCTCAATTGCGGATTGATGATCTGCGGATCACACGTTTCGTTGCCAGCCAACAGACGGAACTGCGTGCGAAGACGCAGGATGTATTGATCATGGCCACGGGAGATGAAATCTTCGGTTCGATTGTGCAGGTCAACGCGACGCAAGTGCGGATGCAGGGGAAATTCGGCGCAGTCGACGTGCCGTGGAGCGAACTGCGGGGACTACTTCGCCGCGAAGCAGAACCAACATTCCCTCCCATGTCGGGTGCGGCGGCCCGGATTCAAATCCGCGCGGCTTCCGCAATTCCCCAGGCGCCTTCAGAGTTCTTAACAGTGGCACTGGAATCAGCGACCGCCGACGAGGTGACTTGGACGCATCCCCTCTTGGGCCGTCAAAGGTGGCCGTGGAAACGAATTCAAAAGATCGAACCGATATTTGTCGGCCAATACCAACTGTTGTTTCCCGGCATTCGGCATTTAGGCGATGAACTGCGACCGCAATTTCGCCGCTCGCACCCCAGTGGAGATCCGCTGTCCGTCGACTTTTCTTTGGACGAATTGCCGACAGCGCCGGTGTATGTCAGTCTCAGCGTTGCCCAATTGGAACCATCCGGTCCAGAGACTCCACCGGGTCGACCGTTTCTGGACGAACTCCGCGCCGGCCACCTCGGCACGTATCTCAGCATCAATGGCCATCCGCAAGGCTCACTGAACGAGCGGATCAATTTCAGGACCGACGTCGATAAACCGGACCGACTCCGCATTCCGATTCCCATCAAAGCACTACAGGTGGGCAAGAACCGAATCGAAATCCGGCAACATCCCTCCATGCGCGACGCGACCGATTTCGACGACTGCGAAGTCTCCCACATTGCCCTGGAAATCGAACGCCCCGCCGCGACTCACTGACCACTTTCGAGTTTCGCGAGGCGGCTTTGAAATTGTTTGGCCAATTGGGGCTGTTGGTGCGCCTCGAAAAATGCAATGCCGCGACGCAACATGGCGACGCAATAGTCGCTCGGCGAGTTGCCGCGATGCGTGGGAATTGTGGGCAAAAACTGTTGGTAGAATTCAACCAATCGCGGATCGGTTCCCGGGACCGTGGCGCAGATCTCTTCTAAGCGGTCGAGCATCCGCGGAACGTAGCGGCCTTCGTCGGCGAATTTCTTGATCGTAAACGCCAAGCCTTCGATCGCGACTTGGGGTTGATCCGCTTTCACAAGGTCATCACTCATTTTCAGCCGAGCCTCGCACGCCAAATCGGGACGCCCCGCGGCTTCGTACATGCCGACCAAACGGTGGTAGGAAGCGAGGCGGTCTTTGGATTGCGGATGATGCGCGATCAGGTCGTCAAAAATCGTCCAAGTGAAATCGGGGTAGCCGGCATAGGTCGTAAAGAACAATTCCAACGAGCGATCCATCTGTCGCGAATGTTTCTTAGTAATCAAACCCTCACGAGACATCGCGGCAAGTGCGTCCCAAGTTTCGGGAAGCCCCGGACACAAGTCGGCGACCTTGCGCAAAAAGACCAATTGTTGCGTGGTATCCAGTTCGGCGCGGTCACGAATCATCGGATAGGCCCGCATCACCAAGGCTGCCTGCCGGTGGGCCTGCGGATTGCTACCGATGACATGCAAACGCAACTCCAGTTCGCGGTCGGTAATTTTCTGATTCGACTGCGGATCATAGAGTTCGCCGACATAGTATTGATCCATCCGGTACCGACCATGCGAGAGTAACTCAAAGTCGATCGACTCCGGGGTGACCCGTTTCAATTCAATCCACATCACCCAGGCATGGAGTCCACCCGAGTTGCCTTCACCCCGCACATAGGCAGCCGGCACACCCAAACTCTTGCCGACCCGAGCTGCAAAATCCGCCTGTTGCGCGCACACGCCGCCCCATTCTTTCAGGTTGGCCAACGTATACTCTTTGCCGTCCATCTTGCAGATGCGGTCATCGGTCTTCAGCATATCCTTATCGTAGGGCACGTCGCCGTAGCATTTGCCCATGCCGGCTCGCTGGGCGAGGTAGTTTGAAATCGCCCATTGGCGTTCCACGAGCGGGGTGCGGTGATTGACCAGATGGGTCAAAAACTCCCACGGCAAATATTGCGCGCGGCCCTGCATGATTTTTTTGGCGTCGACAAAATACCGAAAATTCTCCACAGCGCCCACGAGGTCATCCGGCATCTCCGCATGCACGCGTCGTTGGTGACGTCCGTAATCATAAATTCCCCGGCTGTTTTCATCGTCCCACGTGACGGCAATCGCGATCGCCAAATTGGCATAAGGGATGATCTGTTCGGGGAATTGCTGCTTCAATTCTGCGAACAACTGCAACGCCCGCTCGACATTGTCCGTTTCCGGGTTGATGGCCGTATACAGCAGTTGCTTGATCTTCGCCTGTTCGTCGAGCCAAGCAGTCATCTCGGCATGTTGATCGCCAAAGGCTGCTTGGATCGTTGCTGCTTGAGACTTTGCAAAATAATCCGCATAAGCTTCACGCAGTTCGGGGTATCGTTTGGGCACCAAGAGAAGATTGTCCTCGAACAGCTGATACACGCGATCATCCAATTCCGTTTGCGCTGTATCACCGGCCGGTTGCGTGTCCTCGGTGGAGGGTTTGGTGTCGGGCTGCGGCTCTGGTTCTTTGGCGGGGAAAACTCCCGTGGCAAACGGAGCTTGGAATTGCGTTGTCAATTGCCCGAGTACTTCGGCATCGTCTCCTGCATAAACAACGACCAGTCGCTCGCGTTGGAAAAACCGCAGTTCCGATTCCGTCGCTCCCTCGCCGGCCGGTTGGATCACTTTCTTGATCAAGACCGCTGCCGCCATGCGAGAGACATCATCGCCAAATTCAAAGACCGTGACCGGTTCGTCGTTGAGGGTCACGACCTGGGCCGATCCTTGAATCGGGAGCGGTGAACCGTACTCCTGAAATTGCACCTCACTGCCGGCGGCTCGCCACTGATCGAAAATCCGCTCGGTGGGACTGAGCGGCGCGCGGACGTGAATGTGTGCGACCTCCGTGGTTTTTAGCCCTCCCTCTCCTTCGGACGCTTCAAAAATCACGGTGAATTCGCGGCCCTCATGTTCGGGCTTGGGCGTCCAGCGAAACTCCCCAGTCGCCGCATCAAACTTTGCCTCCGGTGGCGCCCCATCGGCAATCCGCAGTACAAGCTTTGCTGCGGGAATATCCGAATCGTGGGCTTCAATACGAAATTCGAGCGGACGTTCCGACTCCGCTGTGAGAATCTCCAGCGGCGCGATCTTGGGCAGCTGATTCAGCTCCAGTACCTCGAAGGAAAACGAAACTTCGGCCGGTTTCGCCGAGGCATCTTCGGACGAGGCCCGTATCGTGAAGTTGTATTCCCCCGGTCCCTGTTCCTCGGAGGGCGTCCAAGCGAAACTGCCGGCAGCGGGATCAATGGTTGCTCCGGGCGGAGCGGTGACGAGTTCATATTGCACACGACCGTTCCACCCTGCCGGCTTGCCGGCGGCGATGGTGAACGAGATCGGTTGTAACTCCTGCACGATTTCGCTGTTGACGAGCGGCAGTGTCAATTGAGGATCATTGGCCCGCATTTTGTAAAACGCGAATCCACCGATCGCGGCGAGCCCCAGAAACAACACCAGGACCACGATCGTCCCTTGCCACGATTTTTTGGCGCGCCGCGTGGTATAGCTTGGCGGGGCGGCATCAAATTCGAGCGAGGATTTGTCCACAGCCTTTTCCGGCGTGGAGGTCAACACAATGCCGTCCGCTGCCTCTTCCACGACATCGTCCAATGCCGGGACTTCAACCGGATGCCCGCAACCGGGACATTTCATCCGCCGCCCTGCCAAACGCTCAGGAGCATTCAGCTTCTTGTGGCACCCCTCGCAATCGAAAGTGATCATACCGGTGGCGAGCCTTTCCTCAGATGTGCATCATCTTTCAAGTCCAAACATTATCCCTGCATTATGCCAAACTGATTCGATCAAACAACTGCGATATGCAGCGGAAGTATGAGAAGCGGAGAAGGGCACCAGACAGCATCACCCCACCAACCCTCAAGCCTCAAGCCTCAAGCCTACTCCGCCCACCCGGTAGATTTGCTCTTTTCCAGATCACGGGGTATCGTGCTTCGACCTGGAACACGCATCGTGGAGGAGTCGGTGAGATGGATTTTCGCAAAATCGGCGTCTTGAATGCATTGTTGGTTTTCGTGCCGGTGGCGATCGGTTTGAAGTTCGCCGGTGCTCCGGGAATGTGGGTGTTCATCGTGTCGGGCATTGCCATCGTTCCGCTCGCCGGGTTGATGGGCAAAAGTACCGAGATCCTGGCTGACAAGTTGGGAGCCGGTTGGGGCGGGTTGCTCAATGCGACCTTCGGCAATGCGGCGGAATTGATCATCGCCCTGTTTGCCTTGCACCGCGGTATGATCGAAGTCGTAAAGTCCTCGATCACCGGCAGTATCCTGGGAAACGTGTTACTCGTCTTGGGGGCCAGTTTTCTGGCGGGGGGACTGAAGTTTTCGCGTCAGAAATTCAATTCCACCGCTGCCGGCATGTCAGCCACGCTGTTGGCGCTGGCGGCAATCGGGCTGGTCGTGCCGGCAATGTTTCACGTCCATTTGGAGTTGTTTCATACCAAGGCCAACGAGCAGTCCTTGAGTCTCGAAATCGCCGTCGTGCTGTTTGCCGTCTATGTGCTGATGCTGATTTTTAGCTTGGTCACGCACAAACATCTCTATGCGGGGGAACACGACAATGGCCCGGGGGATGCGGACGGATTTGCCACGGTCGAGCCGCATTGGTCCAGTAAAACGGCGTTGTCCGTACTGGTCGGCGCGACCGTATTTGTGGCGCTGATGAGCGAATTTCTCGTCGGCAGCATCGAAGAAGCCCGGCTGGCAATGGGATTAACCGAAACCTTCGTCGGCCTGATCGTCGTTGCCATCGTCGGAAACGCGGCTGAGCATTCCACAGCTGTGTTGGTCGCGCTGAAGAATCGCATGGAACTGAGTTATCATATCGCCGTCGGTTCGGCGCTGCAGATTGCCTTGTTCGTCGCGCCCGTGTTGGTCTTTGCCGGTTATCTTCCCGGTTTTCCTCGCATGAATCTGGTCTTCAGCATGCTGGAAGTCATGGCGATCGTCGTCTCGGTGATGGTGGTGGGGCTGGTCGCCTTTGACGGGGAGTCCAACTGGTTGGAGGGGCTGTTGCTGCTGGCCGTCTATTTGATTTTAGCAATCGCCTTTTTCAACCTGCCCGAACCGGAGGCGCACGAAAATGCCCGCGCGGTCATTGAACAACCGGCGGGCATGCTGTGTTGGATTTTACCAGATTTCGACGGTGACTGGCTGAGTCACGTTTAGGGTATCGACTTGGTTAGGAGTGCAGTCCCGCCACTTCCAGTTGGTCGTTGCTGTCGGATAGGTCGAGTATGTCCACTTCCTGCAGCGTGTCGCATTCGTCTTCTTGCTCAACCGCGTTGTCGCGGCAAGTCACGGCTGTCAGTTCGTAGCAGCCCCGTCCATCGTCGACAAAAAACTGCCGAAACCACATCATGTCACGGACATGCGCCTGAGCATCGTAAAGGCGGATGCCGATGCCCCGTTCGTACCAGTCGTAGAGCAGTCCAAAAAATCCGCTGGGAATGTATTTGACCGAACTCATATCAATGCCGACGCGCTGATGTTTGGCTCCGTCGACCAGCCGAGTGAACATTTCCCGAATCAACGCCAAGTCAGCGCCGTCCCAGATCTCCATATCGCCCATATCCATCACGATGTAGCCGTCACGAGGAAAAGTATCGAGAGACTTGTTGGAAACCATTCTTGCCCGCCCTGAATTAGACCCAAGTTGACTGATGAATGACACCGACAAGTTCTCAAGTAGGCGTCGGCGTCGTGCCCCTGCTGCCAATCAGTTGCAAATAGTGGGCCAAAATGCGGCACCTGCGGAGAGTTTGCGCGTAAGTCATTTCTCAGGAACATCTTGCGTTTTTATATTTATTGCTGCGGGAATTCGCGTCACAGCCGAGTGTGTTGAAATGCAACAACATTTTGGGGTCACATGTCCATAAAAATCCACATACCCATAGCTTCCGCACCGTCCTGCGCTATCGGGCGGGGGTCCTTATTTGTAGTCAACGTCAACGAATGCGACGTGTGAAGCTGGGTGGTTTTGGTAGGGTGTTTCAAAATGCAATTTCTGGATTTTGTTCGCCATTAGTGGGTTCCGGCGACGATGGCAGCAAAGCCTCAGGTGGTTCCTTGGCAGGGTTTGGCTGCAGGGATGCGCTATGTGAATGGTCTTGAAATGATTCTAGGCCTTGCTGCGTCACTGGCTCTTAGATTGGTCACATCACGCTGGCACGCGGGATAAGGTCGCAAGCCCCTCAACGATAAAGCGTTGCCGAGCGCCCCAGGGTGCGGGCGATGAGGTCGTGCGTAATCACCCCGACCACGTCGTCGGCCGCATGCTCGCTGCCGTCGCGGAAGACTAGCGCCACGTCGGCGCCTGTGTCGTCCAAATCGGCGAGGACGTTCGTCAACGAACTTGATTCCTCGACAAAGACGCAGCTTTTTCCAGGTTGAACGCCGCGCACGGTGTTGCCTTCGCACTGGACTACAAACGTTCCGTCGGGGGCTGCTTCCGTGGGGACGGAGTCGTCGTTGGCTGTCGTTGTGGAAAACTCGGTTGTCATCGCCTGTTTGGCCGTCAGTGCGGCGGGCATATCGGACATTAGGCCTTCGGGGACGTTATGCCCGCGGCGGAGCAGCTTTAAGGTGTAAATACTGGGTGACGAAATCCGCTTGCGGACTGTCCAGGCGATGCCGACTGTGAGCAGAATGGGGACGACCGCGTCGAGGTCGCGGGTCATTTCGAACATCATAATGCTGCCTGTGGCGACCGCACCTGTTGTGCCGCCAATCATGCCGGCCATGCCGGCGACGGCGAAGATCGAAGGTTCGACGGGAAATCCGGGGTCGATCCAACGCACGATCGTGCCGAGGCAGCCTCCCAGGCAGGCACCGATGAACAGGCTGGGGGAGAAGACGCCTCCTGAAGCTCCGGAGCCTAACGTTAAATTCGTCGCTACTAATTTGAGCGCAACGAGCAGTAGTAGAAATCCGGGTGCTTCGAGAGTGTTCTGTAAGACATCCTGCACCGTGGCGTAACCGACACCTTGTATATAGTAGTGGCCGGCTTGATTCATCAGCAGCCACATGATCACGCCCACCGTGAGCATGCCCAGCATGTGCCGTGTGTAGTAATTGCCGGGCATTTTGTCGAACAGGTCTTCGGTCCAATAGATCGATCGCACAAACAGGGCCGAAGCCAGACCGATCACGATGCCGAAGACGACCAGTAGCGGAAACATGGCCCAAAACAGCGGATGCCCCGAAGGGTGTTGAATGGTGGGGACGTCGAATGCCGGGTTCATACCTAAGAATTCGCGGCCAATCCAGGTTGCCACTGCCGTGGCGATGAAGACCGGTAGCACCGATTTTGCGCGGATCGAGGTCATCATCAATTCCATCGCAAACAGCCCGCCACCGATGGGGGTATTAAAGGTCGCTGCAATCCCCGCTCCACCGCCGGCGGCGATCAAGGTCACGCGTTGGTGCGTCGGCATGGGAATGAGTTGGCCGAGGGAGGATCCAAAAGCGGCGCCAATCTGAATAATCGGGCCTTCACGACCGACCGAGCCGCCACTGCCAATGGATAGCGCTGAGGCACACGATTTGACAGCCGCCACGACCGGACGAATCGCCCCTTTGCCGTAATAGACAGCATCCATCACTTCGGGAACGCCGTGCCCCTTGGCTTCGGGAGCGAATGTTTTGACTAGAAAGGCAACGCCGACAGCACCGAGCACGGGCACCAGAATGATCCAGGCCCCCCAGGGAGAAGGGGTCGGTGTGTGGATGTTGGCGTCGTATTGGTAGGAGAATGTGCCCAAAAATAGCAGATTGTGAACGATGGCGATCATGCCCCGAAAAATGACAGCTCCAAAGCCGCCAATTAACCCGACCGCCACAGCGAGCAGTGCCATAATCCAGATTGATAAGGGCTTCGGTGTCGTCGAATCAACAAGATTGGTCATTCAAGCAATCCTTTGGCAAGGCTGCGTCGCCAATTGCGGAGACGCAAATGGTTCCCGGAAACGCCATCGTCGGTGAATTCAATAAGATGACTACGGTATACCGCGAACGCACTATACCGCATCATCGCAGGCGGTGCGACGGTTTTCATTCAAATGGAATCGGGACATCCACGCACATGAATTTGCGAGCGGGTGTGTGCTTTGAGCTCACTGCGTGACCGGTTCTTCTTCCGGATCCACTGCCTCCGACCAAGTTCCTCCCAGGTCGACCAGGAGGCGTTCCACTGAAGTCATCTCCTCGCGCTGCTCAAGAACAGACCGTGCCAAGGCGGGTTTGTCGGTGATCAGGTTGTCGACGCCGCGACCGATCATGGTCGACATCATGAGTGGATCGTTCACCGTCCAGGCAAAAACCTGCTTTTCGCGGCCGTGCGCAGTCTGAATGAAGCTCCGGTCGGCCATTTTTAGGTTGACGGCAAAGAAATCCGCGTCCAGCCGCGTCAGGTCCCCTTTGGCCACGGCTGTCAGCAGTCCGACAGTCCATTGCGGGCGGAGCGACTTCATCTTGGCCACCATCGATTGTTCCAGTGACATGACAATAATGTCGTCCTGCATTCCATGCTCCTCGACGATTTCGGCGACGCGTTCTTCTAGGCGGTCGTTGTGGCCGTAGAATTTCAACTCGATGTTTACGCGGATTTTACCTTTCGCGAGCGACAAAACTTCTGCCAAAGTCGGGACGCGTTGGTCGCTGAACTTTGAGTCAAACCAACTGCCGATATCCGCTTTGCGAAGTTCCTCAGCGGTCGCGTTCCAGATTTTCGTGCCTGGTCCGCCCAGCTTTTTGAGGTCGCTGTCATGCACTACGACAACCACGCCGTCGCGGGTTTCCTGTACATCAATTTCGGCATAATCGGCGCCTTGGTCAATGGCGCCTTGGATCGATGCCAGTGTGTTTTCCGGGGCTACGGAGGAAGCTCCCCGGTGAGCGGTGATTAAGGTATCCTCCTCGAATTGAACGCTCTGCAGCAGTCCCGCCCCGATAGCGCCGGCGACGAGCAGCGCTAATAGTGAGCCAAACACAAGCCGTCGCCGAGTCAGTTTCAGTAGAAAGCGGGCCGCACGCGACTCTTCCTGATAGGTCACCGTTGCGGTTTGGTGGTCTTTGCGATCCAGCGTTTGATAGAGCCCGACGAGCATGACGGCAAACGTAGTGGTGCTTAGTAGTGTCGAGGCGAAGTTGACGACCGTTCCCAGCAGCAAGATCCCGCCGGCGGCGATCAACACCAGCGCCAAGACGCTCCCCGCTGCAATGATCAGCAAAGTGCCGATTCCTCCGACGATTGCCGCTGCGATCAGTGAAATCCCAAAGTTGGCGGCCCCCCAGCCGACAATCCAAGCCACGATCGTTTTACGGCGCCCGGCGGCCAATTTGCCGCTCAGGGAAAGGGCTGCGGAGGGCGAAACGTGTTCGAACAGTAGTAAGGGCAGGGTGTAGATCCAGCCCGAGACCATTCGCACGAACACAGCCAGGAAAGCAGCGCCAATCACGGCTCCCAGAGCGAGAGCTGCGAGGAATTCCGGTGGTTTCTTGGTGAGGTAGAAGTTGATGTCGTATTTCGTGAGCAAGCTCCAGTAGACGATCCCGGCGACGGCTAAAAACGGGACTGCTGCCAAAATGGTCCAAACGACCATCCGCCCGGTGAGTCGCAGGACCGGCCATGCATTGCGGGCGGCAATTAACAGGGCTTGGCGGGTCGTCAGCCGTTGGGAGTCAGTGCGGAAATGCACAACCGCCGCCAAGGCGGATTGCTCCAACGCTAGAATTGCGACCCAGATGGCTCCGAGGACAACGATGGCGATCCCTCCCGTGGGGCTTAAGAGGAAGGCCAAGATGTCTTGATCGGCGAGGACTTTGCGTCCGGAGAAGGCAACAAATCCACGAAATAGCGCAGCTGCAATTGGTACCAACGCAACAAAGGCCAGCACCTTAAAAGCTATATCGGTGATGGCCAGGCAGCTCCAATTCTGGCGGAACAAACCAATCAGACTGCGAAGTCGAGGCGTTGTTGTGGGCTTCAAGACGTGCTTCCTAATGAAATTGTCGAGGAGAGTGCGACAGTATTCTGGGGCTGTTGTGTATTATGCAGGCCTGGGAGGCAAAAAACGAATGGAAACTGGCTGGTTTTTACCGGAGTGAGTTCGGGGGCGGCGGTCGTTGGTCAGCCAAGGGAGTTGCCCAGCGAGATTTATAGGGGGAACCAGTGAACCTGTGTGAGGAATTGTGTGTCTTAGCGTTGCTCCTGCTGGGCAAGAGGTGGTGGAGAAATCGGGTTGTACTGCTTGTTGAGCAGGTGGAACGGTCCATTTTTAAGTTTTTTGGTTTGAAGCAAGCGAGGCCAGTTGACAAATTATGGGGGGGCGATATATTGGCTCCCCCACCAGTAAGTCATTGCTTACAGCGTTCGCGCTGAGGCCGCTGGTTGACTGGTGTTTTCGGTCCAGCAAAGTGCTGGGCGGCTGATG